>JBBREA010000055.1:0-20215 GCA_038203385.1 Acidimicrobiales bacterium
GTCAGACGAGATGCGCGGCGAGATCGCTCGTCTCGCCAATGCCGCCACCGAGCGCACGCTCGCAGCAGGTGTCATCGACGACTCAACACAGCAGCAACTGATCGAGACGTTCATTCAGAACGTCGGTCAGAATGTCGGCCAGAGGGTCGGCCAGACCGCGCACCAGCAGATGGGGGGTGCTACGTCATGAGTGACGCACGCATCGAAGGCTACGCCCGGGCACTCTTCGAGATCGCTCGTGCAGAAGGCACCCTCGACGAGGTCGAAGACGAGTTGTTCCGATTCGCCCGTTCGTTCGATTCGAGCGACGAACTGCGCAGCGCCCTCACCGACGACATGATCCCAGCCGCAAAACGCCAGGCCATCGTGGAAGACCTTCTCGGCGGCAAGGCCACCAGCACCACGACCCAACTGGTGTCACTGGTGGTCGGCTCAGGTCGTGGTCGAGATCTGCCAGCCATCATCGACACGCTTGTTGCAAGGGCCTCGTCGGCCAAGAACTTGGAAGTCGCCGAGGTGCGCAGTGCCGTCCCTCTCACCAGCGACCAACAAGACCGGCTGAAGGCCGCACTGGCCAACGCCACCGGCAAGCAAGTCAACCTCAAGGTCGTCGTCGACCCATCCATCCTCGGCGGCATCGTCGCTACCGTCGGTGACTCGGTCATCGACGGCAGCGTCCGCACCCGAGTCGATCAACTGAAGAGTCGGCTCTAAGGCGCTCGACGCCCCACCCGGCCACATCTCGTTCGCAATCCATTACGGAGCATCACCAACATGGCAGAACTCACCATCTCCGCCGCCGATATCGCATCGGCGCTGAAGAAGAACCTCGAAGGCCTCGAGTCGTCACTCGAAGCCCGTACCGTGGGACGCGTCGCCGAAGTCGGCGACGGCATCGCTCGTGTGTCCGGCTTGCCTGACGCAGCGGTCAACGAATTGCTCGAGTTCGAGAGCGGCGCCATCGGCCTCGCCCTCAACCTCGACGAAGAGTCGATCGGCGCCGTGGTACTCGGCGATGCCAGCAGCATCGAGGAAGGCCAGACCGTCAAGGCCACTGGTCGCATTCTCGCTCTGCCAGTTGGAGACGGAATGCTCGGTCGTGTTGTCAACGCCCTCGGTGAACCCATCGACGGCAAAGGCGAGCTCGTCGGGGTGCAATCGCGTCGTATGGAGATCCAAGCGCCGGGCCTCTTGGGTCGCAAGCCGGTGCACGAGCCGATGCAAACGGGTATCAAGTCGATCGACGCAATGACCCCGATCGGTCGCGGCCAGCGCCAGCTCATCATCGGTGACCGCAAGACCGGTAAGACGACGGTTGCGATCGACGCCATCTTGAACCAAAAGGGCCTCGGCGTGAAGTGCATCTACGTCGCCATCGGTCAGAAGGGCTCCACCGTCGCGCAGACCGTCGAGACGCTTCGCCTCGGCGGCGCCATGGACTACACCGTGGTCGTCGCTGCTCCGGCGGCCGACTCGGCACCGTTCAAGTACCTCGCTCCGTACGCCGGGTGCGCCATCGGGCAGCACTGGATGGAGAACGGCGAACACGCGCTCGTCGTGTACGACGACTTGTCGAAGCAGGCCGAGGCCTACCGTCAGGTATCGCTGTTGCTCCGCCGTCCACCAGGCCGCGAGGCCTACCCGGGCGACGTGTTCTACTTGCACAGCCGGTTGCTCGAGCGTGCCGCCAAGCTCTCCGACGAACTGGGCGCCGGTTCCCTCACCGCGTTGCCGATCATCGAGACCAAGGCAGGCGACGTCTCGGCATACATTCCCACCAACGTGATCTCGATCACCGACGGCCAGGTGTACCTCCAAGACAGCCTGTTCAAGTCCGGTATCCGTCCTGCTGTCGACGTGGGCGTGTCGGTGTCTCGCGTGGGCAGCGCAGCGCAGACCAAGGCCATGAAGGCCGTTGCCGGCACGCTCAAGCTCGACCTTGCCCAGTTCCGTGAGCTCGAAGCGTTCGCAACGTTCGGCTCCGAACTCGACGCCGTCTCCAAAGCCCAGCTCGAGCGTGGCTACCGCCTCGTCGAACTGCTGAAGCAGCCGCTCAACAGCCCGATGGCCGTCGAAGAGCAAGTCGTTTCGGTGTTTGCCGGTACCCGCGGCTACCTCGACGACGTGGCGGTGGTCGACGTGCGTCGCTTCGAAGCGGAACTCCTCGAGTTCATGCGGTCGCGTCACGGCGGGCTCCTGTCGGCTCTCAAGACCGGTGGCGTGCCTGACGAACTCGCTGCGGCCGTCGGCTCGTTCAAAGAGCAGTTCAACTCCGGTGTGGTCGGCGGCCGTGCCGTCGACCCTGCCAGCGTTACGGCTGACGAGAGGGGCAACGCCGCATCCAACAAGACCCTCGCCACAGAGTGAGCTTGCGAACGGTGTATGGACAGGTGAGCTTGCGAACGGTGTATGGAGAGGTGATCTAGATGGCAGGTGGACAAGAACGCATTCTGCGAGGGCGCATCCGCTCCATGCAGGCCACGAAGAAGATCACGCGCGCCATGGAACTCATCGCAGCGTCGCGCATCGTCAAGGCCCAGCAGCGCGTGCAAGCCGCCGTCCCGTATTCCGAGCAGATCACGGAAGTCGTCAAGGATCTCGCCGCGGCCGGAGCGTCCAGCGGTTCGCCGTTGCTCGCCGGCCGGCCAGAGGTCAAGAACAAGTGCTATGTCGTCATCACCGCGGACCGCGGGTTGTGCGGCGGCTACAACGCCGGTGTGCAACGTGCTGCCGAGGGCGAGATCAAAGCTGATGTGCTCGAGGGCAAGGGCTACGAGATCATCCCCATCGGCAAGAAGGCCGAGAGCTACTTCCGGTTTCGTGGGTACCGGCTCGGCCAGTCATTCCAGGGCTTCAGCGAAAGCCCGACATACCAAGACGCCAAGGAGATCGGCGAACACGCCGTCGAGTTGTATGCCAGCGGCCGCGTCGACTCGGTGGAACTGGTGTACACGCGCTTCATTTCCGCTGGCAGCCAGGAAGTCGTGCTGCGTCCCTTGGTGCCTCTGTCGGCTGACACGGTCAGCGGCGGCGACGGCAAAGCGGGTTCCAGCGACGGCACAGGCTCGGACTATGAGTTCGAGCCTGACCCGACCACCATCCTCGACACGCTGCTGCCTCGCTACGTCGAAGCGCGCATCTACGCAGCGTTGCTGAATGCAGCGGCATCCGAGCACGCATTCCGTCAACGGGCCATGAAGTCGGCCACCGACAACGCTGACGAACTCATCCGCAACCTGTCGATCGTCATGAACCGGGCACGTCAAGATTCGATCACCACCGAGATCATGGAGATCGTCAGCGGTGCCGAAGCACTTGGTTCGTCGAGCGATAGGCACCTCCGCTACATCGAAGTCGCTGAATGGGCCCCACTCACTGTGGTTGCGCACCACGCACCCCCGATGCACTCTGAGCACACCGAAGGAACTTTGGAGACACAGCCATGACCATGACTGAACCAGCCAACTCACATCAGGCCAACGCGGGCCAAGCCAACTCGAATCAAGAGGGACGCGTCGTCTCGATCGCCGGACCCGTGATCGACGTCGAGTTCCCGTTGAGCTCGCTGCCCGAGCTGAACAACGCCGTCGAGTTCGACGTCGAGGTCGACGGCAAGACCGTCACCGTGCTTGCCGAGGTAGCGCAGCAACTCGGCAACGGCCGTGTGCGAGCCGTCTGCATGAAGCCCACCGACGGTCTCAAGCGCGGCACGCCCGTACGCAACCTTGGTCACGGCCTGCAGGTGCCGGTCGGTGAGAAGGTGCTCGGTCACATCTGGAACGTGTGGGGCGAAGCGCTCGACGAAGCTCCAGAGGGCTACGAGCAGATGGAGCGGTGGGACATCCACCGCGACGCTCCGGACTTCGATTCGCTCGAGCCGTCGGCTCGGGTGTTCCCCACCGGCATCAAGGTCATCGACCTGCTCACCCCGTACGTGGCGGGCGGCAAGATCGGTCTGTTCGGCGGTGCCGGCGTCGGCAAGACCGTGCTCATCACCGAGATGATCAACCGTGTTGCCGCGCAGTACGGCGGCGTGTCGGTGTTCGCCGGCGTGGGCGAGCGCACCCGTGAAGGCACCGACCTGCGTCTCGAGATGATCGAGTCGGGTGTCATGGAGAAGGCTGCTCTCGTGTTCGGCCAGATGGACGAACCACCGGGCGTACGTCTTCGGGTCGCCCTGTCGGCGCTCACCATGGCCGAGTACTTCCGCGACGTACAGAACCAAGACGTGCTGTTGTTCGTCGACAACATCTTCCGTTTCGTGCAGGCCGGCTCCGAGGTGTCGACCCTGCTCGGTCGTATGCCGTCGGCGGTGGGCTACCAGCCCACCTTGGCTGACGAGATGGGCCAGCTGCAAGAACGGATCACGTCCACCCGCGGCCGCTCGATCACGTCGTTGCAGGCCGTGTACGTTCCCGCCGACGACTACACCGACCCGGCACCGTTCACCACCTTCACGCACCTCGACGCCACTACCGAGCTGTCACGCCAAATCGCGTCGCTTGGTATCTACCCGGCCGTCGACCCGCTGGCGTCTACGTCGACCATCCTGTCGCCCGAAGTGGTCGGCGAGCACCACTACAACGTCGCTCGCCGAGTGCAGGAGAACCTGCAGCGATACAAGGAACTGCAAGACATCATTGCGATCCTCGGTCTCGACGAGCTGTCAGATGAAGACCGCCTCACCGTCAACCGGGCCCGCAAGATCCAGCGCTTCCTCAGCCAGCCATTCTTCGTGGCCAAGGTGTTCACCGGCCTCGAAGGGGAGTTCGTCCCCGTCGAGGAGACCGTCGAGTCATTTGAGGCAATTCTCAAAGGTGACCTCGACGACATTCCCGAGCAGGCATTCTTGAACGTCGGCGGTGTCGAGCAGGTTCTCGCCAAGGCCAAGGCCCTCCAGGAAGGCTGAGCAACATGTCGAGCAACGCCATGACCGTCGAGGTCGTTTCCCCCGAGGCAATTCTCTTCTCGGGTGAGGGCACGATGGTGATCACGCGGACGATCGGCGGCGGCGAGATCGCCTTCCAACCGGGTCACGCGGCGTTCCTCGCAGCCTTGCAAACGAACCACACGCGGGTGTTTCTCGTCGATGGCTCGGTGCAAGACATCGCAGTACACGGCGGGTTCGTCGAAGTGTCCAACAACAAGGTGTCGATCCTGTCTGACGCTGCTGAGGTGGCTGGTGCCATCGATGTCGAGCGTGCGCGTGCCGCCAAGGAGCGAGCCGAAGCACATCTGATGCGCGAGCACGACGTCGAGGCTGCAGCGGCGCTGCTACGGGCCCACGCCCGCCTGAACGCCGCCGGCGTCACCACCCACTAGAACTAATAGCCAAGAACATGACGAGTGGTGTCACACACCTTTCGTCATGTTCTGTTTTCGGCTCCGCAGTAGAAGTGGCCGAGTCGATAGGGCGTAGCAGGCCCAGGCGTGGCACGCTCGGGCGATGTCACAACACGTTGTCGTCGAGTCGTGAGCAAGTATCCGTTTCGTAGCGCTCTTGTCACAGGGGCGTCGTCAGGCATCGGCGAGGCGATGGTGGAGATCCTCGACGCCGCCGGCGTTCCCACGGTCGTGGTCGCACGGCGGGCGGACCGACTCGAAGCACTCGCTGCCCGACTCGAGCGCGTCGAGGTGCTGTCGGCAGACCTCACGACGATCGACGGGGTAGTGGCCGTGGGCACCCGTATCGCCGACGCGGATCACCCGATCGACTTGGTCGTGAACAACGCTGGTTTCGGCACATCAGGCGACTTTCACACGCTGGACATCGACCGGCTCACCGATGAGATCGACCTCAACGTCAGGGCGCTCACTCACCTCAGTCATTTCGCGCTCGAGGCGATGGTGCCGCGGCGGCGTGGCTGGCTCATCAACGTGTCGAGCGTTGCGAGCTTTCAACCAGCACCGGCGCTGGCGGTGTATGCGGCCACGAAGGCGTATGTCACCAGCCTCACCGAGAGCCTGCATGAAGAAGTTCGCGGTCATGGCGTCAGCGTGACCGCGCTGTGCCCCGGCCTCACCCGCACGGAGTTCCAGTCGGTCAGCAATCTCGCGAACGATCCCGGGTCCTATCCAAGCTTTGCGTGGGCAAATGCCCACGACGTTGCCCGCTATGGATTGGACTCGGTCGCAAGAAATCGCGCTGTCGCGGTGCCAGGCGCGTTGTACAAGGCTTTGGTCACTGGAAGTGCTCTGGCGCCGAGGCCACTGGCTCGACGACTCGCCGGCCTCGCCAGAAACCGTTGACCAGAACCGTTGAACCGACTAGTTGATCACCCTCCCGGTGTAGGTGCCGGTGAGACGGATGGTGAACGTTGCCCCCGTGCGGGCGGTCACGTCGATGGTGACCCCGTTCACCGAGACCGAATCGCCAACATCCAGCACGCGATCGCACATCGGCGGAAAGCTGCCACACGATGTGACCGGTGAGGCAGCCAGCGCAGCTTGGCGTTCCATGCCATCGACAAATCTCACGACGACGCCGTCTCGAACGAGACTGCTGTCCGACCCGGATCTCACTCGCGACTCGACAGCGAGACCTTGTGAAGCGGCTGGCGCAGTGGTGGCGACGAGCAACTCGGTGGCCCCGGAATCTGCTGCGCCGACGGTGTACACCTGAGTGCCGGAGGTGTGCACCGCGATCGCTGCCTCGTCGAGCCAACCACTAGCGAATCGGTTGGCGGCCTGAGTTGCCTGCCCGTTGATGCAGTCGGCGTCGGGTGTGCCGCCCGGGGCGAACTGGCAGTCTCGGGTCCAGCCCATCACGTCGTAGTGGTCGCCATAGACGAATCCGTTGTTGGACCTCGAGTGTCTCCAGAACAACGCGTGCCCCAGTTCGTGGCTGAGGGTGGACCAATCGTTTTCGGCGACCGACCTGCCAGAGATCCAGATGGCACCGGGCCGTGATGCCCCGCCCTGGTTGATGATGCTCGTGAGCCCGATCTGTCCGTTCACGTCGTTGGGAACGTCGTCGAACACCACCGGAAGGTCGTACGCATCGCCGAGCGACTCCGCAGTGGTCATGCAGTCGTCGCGCCCCTGACTCGATGTCAGCGGAATCGTGCCGGCAACCACGAACGTCGGAACGTATCGCCCGTTGCTCATGTCGTCGTAGTAGGGCACAGTGAACTGGTTCGCCGACAACACCAGGCTCGCCGCGGTGTCTGGGTTGCGCGCTGACGTGTCGTTGTAGTCAGGCGACGTGGTGGTTGGCGGAACGAGACACACGAACACGCCGATCGTCGGAGTGCCGCGGGTGGTGGCGACGTTCTCGAACAGCGTTCGACGCAACGTCTCCACTGCCGACGGCTGAAAGCTGCCGAATCCGCCGACGTCGACGATGATGTCGGTGGCTGCGGTCGTGTAGATGCAGGTCGTGCCAGCGCTGGACAACTTTGCCAAGACGGCGTTGGGCCGAACGTCGCCGCCGGCGTAGTTGACGTTCGAGGCGAACGGGCGAGGTGCCCCGCATGGGTACACCGTGAGGAACCCGGGTCGCTCGGGGAACACCGCTGCGACGTTCACCATCGCGTATTGCGCGTCGGTGGGGACTCCTCCACGTCCTGCGATGTCGAGCTCGATGACCTCGCCCCGGTTGGCGCGGCCTTCGCCCTCGAAGAGACGATCGATCGTTGCGTTGTCGGGCCCACCACGGGTGTCGAGCAAGCGGGCGGGAAGCAGCGTGTGGGCCGTGGCTCCGGGCCGGGCGAAGGCATTGACATCGACGACAGCGTCGGTGCCGGTGAGTGTGTAGATGCAGACCGTGCCAACGCTGCTGAGCTGAACGAACACGGCGTTCGGCACCACCTGGCCGCCCTGATAGTTGACATTCGAGGTCTGAGGACGCGCCGAACCGCATGGGTACACCGTGAGGAATCCGGGGCCGTCGGGAAAGACTGCGGTGACATTGAGCATCACCGACTCCGCGTCGATCGGAATGTTTGCCCGGCCTGCAACGACCAGCGTGATCTCCGACCCACCGCTCCGGCGGCCGACGCCCTGCGACACGCCGTCGACGGTGGTGAATTCAGGGTTCTGGCGAGTCTCGAGGATCCGGGCGGGCACCACTGTTTGCAACATGCCGCCGTGGGGCACATACCCGGCCACGTCGATGACGATGTCGGTCGCAGCGCTGTTGTACACGCACACGTTTCCGCCATTTCCGACGCGCACGAGTACCGCGTTGGCGACGACCCCGCCGGCCGTGCTGTAGTTGACGCTCGATGCATTGGGGCGAGGCTGGCCGCATGGGTACAGCGTGAGAAAGCCGGGACCATCGGGTAACACTGCGGTGACGTTGAGCATCACTGCGTCTGCATCAACGGCAATTCGGGCGCGACCACGAACCTTGAACGACGTGAGGGTGTCGTCGCCCCGACGCCCCACCTGGTTGTACCGGCCGTCGTAGGTGAGGTATTTCGACTCGGCGGAATCGGCTCGTGTCTCGAAGATGCGGGCAGGCGTGAGGGGTACCAACGACTCGACCGCAAGAGAAGTCGCGACCTCGGCGCGAGCGACGAACGGCGACCAAGCAACGAATAGCCCCACGACCCATGCCAGAGTCGTGACGACGGCGAGGCGGCGAGCGAGGCGGAACGGCCGACGCCTCGCAAGGTTCATGCTCTGACCGTACCCGACCCTCAGGTGTAGTCGATCGCGCTGAACTCCTGAAGTTTCCGCATGCGGTGCCGTGCATCGATGAAACGCACCGTGCCGCTGCGCGATCGCATGACGAGGCTTTGTGTGCGAGCTCCGAGGGAATCGAAACGCACGCCGCGCAGCAGCTGACCATCGGTAATGCCGGTGGCGGCGAAGAAGCAGTTGTCGCCCTGAATGAGGTCGTCTTGGTTGAGGACTCGATCGAGGTCGAGGCCGGCTGCGATCACAGCCGCCATCTCGTCGTCTGACTGGGGGGCAAGTCGGGCTTGCATCTCGCCGCCCATGCTCTTCAGAGCGGCGGCGGAGATGACTCCCTCGGGTGTTCCGCCGACGCCGAACAACACGTCGACACCAGCGTCAGGCCAAGCGCTGGCGATGGCCCCGTAGACGTCGCCGTCGCGAATGAGGCGGATGCGGGCGCCGGAGGCGCGGACCTCACGGATGAGTTCGGCGTGGCGCGGGCGATCGAGGATGACCGCAGTGAGGTCGCGGATGCTCTCGCCTTTCGACTTGGCGATCCATCTCAAATTCTGGGTGGCGCTTGCGGTGATGTCGATGGCCCCGACACAATCTGGACCAACGGCGATCTTCTCCATGTAGAACGAGGGCCCCGGATCGAACATCGTGCCACGCTCGCCCACGGCGATGACCGACAACGCGTTGCTCATTCCGTTGGCGGTGAGGGTGGTGCCATCGATGGGGTCGACCGCCACGTCGACCAATGGTTCGCTGCCATCGCCGACCATCTCACCGTTGTACAGCATCGGTGCTTCGTCTTTCTCGCCCTCGCCGATGACGACCAAGCCATTCATCTGAACACTGGACAGGCTCATTCGCATGGCATCGACCGCGGCGCCGTCGGCGCCGTTCTTGTCGCCGCGCCCCACCCAGCGGGCGGACGCCAGCGCCGCTGATTCAGTGGCCCGCACCAGCTCCATTGCGAGGTTGCGGTCAGGTGGTCGAGCGGCCGAGCTGGGCATGGAAAAACCGTAGTTCCCCCATGCCCAGATCGTCGCATCTGCCGCTCGTCGGTATCACTACCGTGAGCGTGCACGTTGGCGCCGGTCGCGGCGGGCCTCTCGACGCAGGCGGCTCGTTGCCGCGCTACGCCGAAGTTGCTCGTGACGATCTAGGACGACCACGCGTTGCAGTGCTTCGTTGTTGGAATACATCATGACGATGCCTTTCTGATTTGGTTGGTGTGTTGTTGGGTGTTGAAACGGATCCGCCGCGGCGCGCCGTCGAGAGACGCGACGGTCACCGATACGAAGTGCCGTATCCCGGTCGGCGGATTCAGCGCGATGCTTTTGCCGACACGGCCCAAGCGGTGGAGAGAAAGCGGGCGTTGTGACGCCGGCGAGTCAGCCGCCGGCGACGAGACGGAGAGCGCTCACGAGGATGCAAGCGACGTCGGTCATGACAGCGTCTGCTGTCTTGATGTCGGTGTACTCGATCATTGGGGCTCTCCTTTCTCGGTGCGGCGTGTTGCTACGGGGGAGACTGTGGCACGTGGGCAACGTGTGCTGCAACGAGGTTTCCGTGAGTAGGTTCAAGCGATGAATCAACCCACGATCGGCATGTGCTTCGACCGATCGTTTCCAGCCGTAGCCGTGCGCGAGTTCGCACCGTCACTCGAGGCTGCCGGAGTCGAGCAAGTGTGGTTCATCGAAGATTGCTTCTTCACCGCTGGGATCAGTTTGGCAGCCACGGCGCTGGCGGTGACCGAGCGCATGCAAGTGGGTATCGGCATCCTCCCGGTCGTGGCCCGGAACGCGGCCATCACCGCGATGGAGATCGCAACCCTCTGCAATATCTCGCCGGGCCGATTCCTTCCAGGGCTCGGTCACGGGGTGCAGGACTGGATGGGTCAGATGGGGGAGCGCACGCCAAGCCCGCTCACCACCATGCGCGAATCATTCGAGGTGATACGGGCCCTGCTCGACGGGCAGGAGGTCAACTGCTCGGGCACCCAGATCCAGTTCGACCGAGTGCAACTCGATCAGCCGCCTGGGGTGAGTCCCCCGTTGTTTGCGGGCGTCCAACAACCCAAGTCACTCGCGCTCGCCGGCGAGGTGGCCGATGGCGTGATCCTGGTGGAAGGAGCGGGCCCGGTCTACGCCTCGGCGGCCAGGCATCTTGCCGACCGAGACAGCGACTTTCGGGTAGCGGTGTTCACCATCTGGTCCGTCGACGAAGATCGTCGGGTTGCGTACCAGCACGTGGCTCCATTCGTTGCGGAGCTGATCGCTCAGCACAAACCAGCGTTCACGGCCCTGCCCTTCTTCGACGAGATGGCGCAGCGGGTGGCGAACGGCGGCTGGCACGCTCTGCTCGACATGCCCGCTGATCATTGGCGTTCGTTCGGGGCGATCGGCAACCGAGATGATGCGTACGGCCACGTCGAAGACCTCGCCGCCGCTGGAGTCGACCATGTGAACATCTATCCAGGCCCGGAACTGAGCTATGCGCAAGCGCTGGTCGAGCCCGTCGGCGAGCTCGCGCGGTGGTACCAAGGTTCGGCCAGTAGCGTCTGATCCATGCCTTTTGTTCAGAGCCGTGGTGACGACGACGAGGAATCGTCGACCGACGTTGCAGCCGGAGCGCCGCCCACTCGCGGCGACGACGTGGAATGGTCCGATCCAAACCTGGTGAAGGTCCACTACGACCTGTCAGGGTGGACCTTCGAACAACGTGCCGAACTGTCCGAGACTCTCGCAGAGGGCGATGTGCCGCACCAATGGGACGGCGACGAGCTCGTGGTTCCTGAGGCCATCGAGGCCGAGGTCGACGCGTTGTTCGTGCTCCTCGAGGCCGAACTCGGGCCGTTTCCCGTGCACCTCGCGGCCGACGAGGCTGGCACCGAGTTCGGGTTGGCCGAGTGGCCGGTCACCGATCTGGAACTGCTTCAGTTGGCACTCATCGAAGCCGAGATACCTCACCGTTGGGAGGGGCGCACTCTTCTGGTGGCGACCGACGCCGAAGAAGCGGTCGATGACCTGCTCGACGCCATCGAAGCCGGAGAAGTGGCTTCGCTCGACGAGCAAGCCGATGCTCCCGACGGTGCCCTGCACGACCTGTACGAAGTAGGTGATCGGTTGGCGCGCGATGCAACCAACGGGCCAGCCCGCGAGATGCTCCTCGCCCTTTCGCCAGATCTTCACGCCAATCGTCCGCCCTACGGCATCGCTGCTCACGCATGGGGTGTCATCGTCGACAGGGCACAGGCCCTCGTGGAAGTCTTCCATGTGGGCGGTTCAACTGAAGACATCGAAGCCGGCGCATCTGAGCTCCGTTCAGTCGCACGTCCCTACGTGTAATCGGCTCACTTCGATGCTGCTCGCTGAACTCGAGGTCTTTCACACGAGGCCTGCTGTGCCGACGCGACGGCTGTCGCTTGGTCATTTGGTCCTTCCCGCCGATCCCGCTCCCGGCTTTGGCGGGTTGCTTCTCGGAGCCGTTGTCGCGCACCACATCACGGGTGTCCAGCCCGAATTCGTCGGAGACATTGCCAGACTCATCGGCCAGGTCGATCGGGGAGATCGAGTGGTGCAGCCCCGGCTCCGGCACCGATTTCAGGTCGACCGGCACGGTCTCGCCGTCAGCCGTCATCGACTTGTCGGTGAAGGTGATGACATCGAGTTCGAGTTCGGCACCACGGGCAGCGATCTCGCCCAAGTGCTCGGCGCGATCTACGCGCTGGAACGGTTGGCCCCAGAGTCTCGTAGTGGGGTCACCCCGGTACTCCTCAAGGGCATGAAGTGGCGCGGGCCCATCGGTCCAGCGCTGATCGCCCACCTCGCAGGGTCGCAGTCGGCTGCGTTGTCAGCATTGGCTGACCCGCTCGCTTGGGCGTTGGAGACGCTCGGGTTTCCGATCGGCACCAGCCAGCCACCGAAGAAAGAAGTCGTTCGTCGCTATCGCGACCGTATGCGCCACGTTCACCCCGATCACGGTGGTGACAGCGCTGATGCGAGCAAGGCGATTCTCGAGCTCAACGAGGCCCGCCGGATACTCAGTGTGAAAGCTGGTTAGCCGCTGAAGCCACCACCGTCAGGGCATCCTTGTCTCAGGAGATGGATGGCCAGCAGTGGTATTGCGCCAGCGAGAGGGTGTTGCCTCGCTGGGTACGAGCGATGAGTTCACGGCGCTCACGATCTCGCCGCAACTCCGGCCATCGCTCCAGATAGCCGGCCAACAGCCGCGCGTCAGGTCGGTATTCGGCGAGCGTGTCAGCAGTTGCAGCTCGAAATGCCACTGCTCCGTTGTAGCCGCCGAAACCCTGTGTGGCACAGATCACGGCCCCCGATTCGTTGCCATCGAACGAGTCGGCGATCAGGTCGAACTGTTCAGCGGCAGCGCCGAGATTGGGGTCCAGGTTTCGCAGTGTCGGCACACCGACGCTGGGCCGCCCGAGGAGGTACGAGATGGCGTGGGACACCGCTTTCAGCCCGGTTTCGCCCATGGTGTGTCCGTCTCCCAACGCCTTTGGCGTGCCGACCCGCATGTTCGGAAGCGGGCCGGCATAGCCAGCGCGCTGCGCAGCGACGGACCGCGCAGACGCTGCTGCGGTGAGATCCGTCTTCGAGTTCGTACTCGTACCTGTTGCATGTGCAACGAGATATTCGAAGTCCTTAACACCGATGCCGTGGCCCTCGCGCGCCATGTCGTACGCGTGAATCATCGCGTTCTCGCCGCCGAACCCCACTCCTGCAAAGTGGGCCTTCCCCCCGGTCTCGCCGCTGTGCCCCCAGCCGACGATGATCGACGTGATGTCGAGGTGGTTGCGGAGTGCGAAGTCCATCGTGGTGACCAGCACTCCAGAACCCCCATCACCGATCACTGTGCCGTTGGCATCCACATCAAACGGTGCGAGCGAGTCACCGACGGCCCGACGGTCGGCCGCAGCGCGACCTTCATTCATCGTCTCCAACTTGCTCGATGTCATCAGCGCGCTCGGCCCGAACCCCTCGAGCACTTGGTAACCGGGCAAGGTGGCAGCGTCGGCTGCGGTCCACAGGGCAACCTCTGGGCGTCTGAACCCCGGGTAGTCGAACAGCATCTGGGGAGCTGCCTCACAGAACGCGATGAGACTCGACGCACACGCCGCCACCGTGTTCAACGGCGACTGGGGAACTCGCATGTACCCCGACGGTGACCGCAAAGACTCGAGCAGTTCGATGTTCTTCACCGTTCGGCTCAGGGGGTACGAGGGGGAGAGCATCGTCGACACGAGGGCAGATCCGTGCGAGGCAAGTGAGCTGGCAAGCCGCGCCGCGAACTTGTCGCGCCTGCCGTCGTGATCTTCGGCGGGGTGCCGGAGTTCGGCCCACGAGTCGAGCCCGGGAAATGACGACCCGGCAACGACTCGAAACCGCGACGGATCCTCGAGCAGCTCGGCGAGCGGCCGGGGGAGGCCTGCGAGCGCGCCGATGCCGGCGTAGGCGAACAACTGCGACTGCAGCGACGGACCGAGTCGTGGATCGTCGTCGAACAGCCCGTGCATATCGCGTAGCTCGGACCCCCGAATCTCTGCGTACGACAACCCCGCCAGCCTGCGAAGCCCGCCGGTGGCGAGATCGTGCGGCAGGGGAGCGGCGATATCGGTGACGGCGTCACCTGCAAGGTCATCCATCACGCGAATACCCAGACTTGCCCGAAGACGCCTGCCGTGAGTGGCTTCGAGCACAGCACGGTCGACCGGCTCACCATCCACGTATCGCGCTGACACCGAACCGTCGTTCTGCACCGAAAGATCGACGAGCCCAGCGTCGAAGGCTGCATGGAGGATGAAACTGGGATCGTCCGTGATCAACGCCCTCGTCGTTTCGGTGCCGCCAACCGCCGACAGGGTGCACGGGGTACCAACCGTGACGAGTACTTGTTCTGATGTCAGCTTGGCCGGCACGGCCGCGACCCTAGTGACTCTCGGTGTCGGGTGCGAGATCGCTGTCGTGGTGTTGTGACGTTCGGTCTCGATGGCGTCGCGGCTCAGTTGGCCCGTGATGTGCGGTCGGGACCAGCGGGTGGGTCGTCGGAGCGACCGCGCGCAATCTGGTCGACGTCCAGCGTTCGGTCGGCTACGTCGGCATCGAGACCCATGGCGACTGCTGCGTCGCGAATCGACAGGTCAGCTGCGGCAGCATGCTTGACGATTGCTTCCACTCGGTCGTAGCCGAGCAGCGGGTTCAGCGCTGTCGCCAACGCAGGACTGCGCAGCGCAAGCGCCCGGCACCGATCCACGTCGGCAACGATGCCATCCACGCACTTGTCGGCCAGTGCGCTGGAACCGTTTGACAACAAGTCGATCGACTCCAACAGGTCAAGCGCAATGACGGGGATCGTGACGTTGAGTTCGAAGTTGCCTTGCAGCGCGGCGATGGTGATCGTGGCGTGGTTGCCCATCACTTGTGCCGCGACTTGTATGACCACCTCCGGCAACACCGGGTTGACCTTTCCCGGCATGATCGACGAGCCCTTTTGCAGCGACGGGAGAGAGATTTGTGCGAGACCTGTGCTCGGCCCGCTCGACATCCACCGCAGGTCGTTGCAGATCTTGGTCAACGCGACGGCCGTGGTGTTCAGCGCCCCGGACGCTGCCACGAGGGCGTCGTGCCCACCTTGTCGTGCGATTCGATCTGCGGTGCGGCCGAAGACGATGGGCTCAGTTCCGAGTTCGTCCACATCGAAGGACGTGAGAACTCGCTGAGCGAATTCGGGGTGAGTGCCTAGACCATTTCCAACAGCGGTTCCGCCGAGCGGCACCCGCCCGAGTGCGGTGCGCGCGAACTCGAGCTGTTCGACGCATTCGCGCAGCTGTGCCGCGAACCCGGCGAACTCATCGCCGAGTAACACTGGTACAGCGTCCATGAGGTGGGTTCTTCCAGGCGCAACGACGTGCGCGAACTCGTCGCCCTTGCGATCGAGCCCATCGGTCAGCGTGTGGAGCGCTGGCAACAATCGGCCGGTGATGGCGGCACAAGCTGCGAGCCGAAGTGCGGTGGGCACCACATCGTTCGAACTCTGGCCGAGGTTCACGTGATCGTTGGGATGAGCGACTCCTCCAGCGAGCGCTGCGATGACCTCGTTGACGTTCATGTTCGACGACGTACCAGACCCGGTTTGAAAGACGTCCACGGGGAACTGATCATCGTGGTCCCTGGCGATGATTCGGTCCGCGGCGCGAACGATTGCTTCACTGACTTCTGCGTCGATCAGCCCGAGGTCGTAGTTCACGATCGCACCGGAACGCTTGATCTTCGCCAACCAGATGATGACTTCGATCGGAAAGCGACGGCCGGAGATCGGGAAGTTCGAGATTGCCAGTTCCGTTTGGGCGCCCCACAGAGCTGCCGTGCCCGAGGCTGTTGCTGGACTGGGACGTTCGGCTCGTAGGTCGCGGGGTCGGTCAGGGTAGACAGTCACCATGCCGACAGTACTCATCGCTCTCGATCACTCAGACGCATCGCAAGCGGCAGCACTCTCGGCCGCTGAGCTGTTCGGTCCAGATGCGACGTACCTCGCCATCAATGTTGCCGACGCGCCGTTCGACGAGTCGGCGTTCGTATACGGGTATGCGTTTCCCACGGTGATTCCCACGATGGATGACCGACCGATGTCCGAGCGAGTGTTCGAAACCGTCACTCGTGCTCGAGAAGAAGCCGCGACTATCTCAGCAAAGGCCGGTGTTCCTGCCACCCCACTCGGCGACATGGGAGATCCGGCCACAGCGATTCTGTCGGCAGCGGCCGAGTACAGCGTCGATGTCATCGTCACGGGTTGGCACGACCGCAGTTGGTTCCGCGGCCTGTTCGAGAAGCCCGTCGGTGAGGCGCTGGTGAGCAAGGCAAACATCCCGGTCCTCATCGTGCCAACGCACGGTGTCGCCAGCGACTCATGACTGCGATCTGCCGTCAGGTGATTTGACGCAAGAGGGCCGTCACCGTTGCGCCGATGACGATCACGGCGATCACCGGCAACCTCCGCCACGCGGCCAATGTCGCGGCGGCGACTCCGGCGACTCGAGCGTCGATCGCCAGTTCTTGACCGACGGTCAACGTGTCTTTCGCGATCAACGCCGCAATGACCGCGGCCGGGATGAGAGCAAGGCAGCGCTCTAGCGCAGGTGGCATGTTTCTCTGGCCGAGGATGACCAGACCGAGCACCTTGAAGAAGTACGCGCCCACCGACAGCCCGAGCACGAGACCCCACGTCATGCCGACACCGCCGGTGCGTCGTCACTGGCCGTGGCGATTGGAGTCGGCACGCCGATGAAGATCGCCGTCGCCGCAACGAGAATCGGCAACCCGATGGGAAGAAACGGTGTGGTGGCGAGGCACAAGATCGCACCGATCGCAGCTGCTCGACGACCATTCGTCGAGCGCAGGTGCGGCCAGAGCATGGCAACGAACGCGGAAGGTATTGCCGCGTCGAGCCCGTATTTGGTGGGCTCGATGGCGCTCCCGGCAAGCGCTCCGATGAGTGTTCCGAGATTCCAGAACACATAGACCGAGAGCCCGGTAGCCCAGAACGCCAACCGCCGGAGTTCGGGTTGGTCTTGGCTGGAGGCCATCGCCGTCGACTCGTCCAGCGTCAGCTGGGCTGCGACGAGGCGAGTGGCCAAGCTTCCGGTGATCGTCTTCGACATCGTGAGCCCGAACACGCCGTTTCGGGCAGCGAGCAATAGTGCTCCGCCCAGTGCTGACGCCACTGATCCGCCGCTCGCGATGACCGCTACAGCGCTGAACTGCGAGGCTCCGGTGAAGGCCAGCAATGACATGGCGCACGCCTGACCCGTGGAAGCACCGGCCGCTACGGCCCCGACGCCGAACAGAAGCGCAAACACCCCCACAGCGAATCCGAGTGTGACTGACGTCGTGAGTACACCCCGTCGAGGCGGTTCCAGCAGCGAGTTCAGATCCATGTAGCTGACGGCTATTCGCCGGCGATTCTTGCCACCGCATTCACACCATCAGATTCGGCGAGTCCGAGGTGGTCTACTGCGTTCATCGCATACGAATGCTCGATGACCGCCTGCGGGTCGAGCAGCCCGGTCGATCGATCGAACGGTGCTAGCACGTGATCGGCGGCCGTGATGGCGGTATCGACCAGCTGCGTGCCAACCGGACCATCGAACCGTGCCCATCCGTCGCGCACTCCGGGACATCTGCTCACCAAGCGGTTCATGCAGCCAGTGTTCCAGCCATAACGGGCAGATGTGAACTCCGCAGTTCCGACCGTTCGGCCGCCGCCACATTCGGTGTTGTGATGATCGCCGCGAGTACCGAGCTGCAATCCGTATGCTCTGATGTGACGAACGTCATGCAATAGAAGTGAAGTGCCTGAGGTTTCATATCGAGCGAGGCCAAACTGGTCTGGCGGAGAGGATCCACATGAACGTCATGGAAATAGCCCGCTCCATCGGCCTCACACCCGATTCACGCGGTGAGATGTTCGGAACGATCGATGAAACAGTCGTGTTGACTGCGATCGAAGTGCTTGGAGACGAGTTTCCGAGTTCAGCAGATTTGATCGCCGAGGCCGCCTTGCACGTGCGTCTCACCCGCTCTGCCGGGGTCGAGAAGATCGACAAGGGAAGCGTGCTCAGCCAAACCCTTGGTGAAGGTGTCCGCCAGCTTCGTTACCGCTCAGAGATGAGCGAGTTGTTCACGAATTTGGCCATTGACATCGGCATTCGTCAGGCTCAGTCAGTGGAGAACTCCGTCAGCTGACGCCTTCTCGTTCGCCGCGGTCTTGGCGGAACCCGCGTAAGGTTCTCGACATCATGGGTGTTCCACCGAGCCAGGCGTCCGATGTCGAAGAGTTCATTCTTCCCGGCCAAAGAATCATCGTTCCCATTGCGAACGGCGAACCTGTTGCAGTGCTCGACGCGGTCGAAGAACTGGCTGCGAATGGAGGTTTGCAGCGCGTCGAGGTGCATCAGATGCACGCTCTCCGCGACCGGCCGTACCTCGCCGGAGCATTCGGAGAGGACCTGCGCCACGTGTCGTACTTCCTCTCACACGTGACCAGACCCCACTTCGCGGCCGGCACCGTTGATCTGGTGCCCAGTCACTTCTCCGAGGTCTACTCGCTGATGTCGTTGGTCGATGCCGATCCGCTCGTGATCGCCGCAGCCTCACCGCCAGACCGCCATGGATACTGCTCACTCGGTGTTTCCGCCGACTACGCGGCGAGCTTCATCGGGCGGGCTCGATTCTTTCTCGAGACGACCGAGGCCATGCCGAGAACGTTCGGCCGCAACCAGTTGCATGTGTCCCAGCTCGCCGGATGGTGCACCAGCGACCGGCCGTTGTTGGAAGTGCCCCCGGCAATGCCGTCAGAGCTCGACAAACAGATCGGTGCCTTCGTCGCCGAGCGCATTCCCGATCGAGCCACGCTGCAGACCGGCATCGGAGCAATTCCCAACGCCATCATGGCTGCTCTCAGCGGTCACCGAGACCTCGGGGTCCACACTGAACTGCTCTCTGACGGGGTGGTGAATCTCATCGAGTCAGGCGTCGTCAACGGCGTCTACAAGCGGCTCAATCGCACGAAGACCGTCGGGTCGTTCGCGCTTGGTACGAACAGGTTGCACGACTTTCTCCATGAGAACACAGCGGTCGAGCTCCACGCAGCTCGGTATGTGAACGATCCGCGGATCATCGCCAGCGAACGCAACTTCGTGTCGATCAACGCCACATTGTCGGTCGACTTTCTCGGGCAGTGTGCGTCGGAGACCATCGGTGGGAAGTACTACTCATCGGCCGGCGGGCAGAACGACTTCGCCCGTGGAGCGATGTATTCGGACGGCGGTCAGGGATTCATCGTGTTGCACTCCACCACCTCAGATGGCCAGTCACGAATCGTTTCAACGCTGGCGCCGGGCGACGCCGTGACCACGCCGAAGAACACCGTCGACAAGGTCGTCACCGAGTTCGGCGTGGCTGAACTCCGTGGCCGGTCGATTCGCCAACGCACGGGCGCATTGATTGCGATCGCCCATCCTGATCACCGTGAGCGTCTGAGAGCAGACGCTGGGCGGCTCGGCTACTTGTGAGCGAACGGCATGACGACTGTATCGATCGCATCGCTAGAGTGAGTGCGCACGAGGGGGAGTAGCCCGCAATCGTCGATCGACATACTGGCTTCGATGGAAGCCCGGCCGGCGAACCTACGATGTAGGTGGGTAAGACCTTCGGCTGAATGACCCTTGTCGTTCCGGCCGAAGGGAGACACCACCTCTTGGTCGGAGCCAAATCCGAAGGAACCGACCAATGTCGATCAAAGACTCGTTACAAGCGTTCGCCACCGTCTTCCCGGCGGAGTTGCCCGACAAGACCATGGTTGCCACGATCATTCTCGTCACGCGGTACCGGCGGCCGCTGTGGGTGTGGGTCGGTGCGGTGGGTGCCTTCACTGTTCACGTGGTAGTCGCAGTTGCCGCTGGCAGCGCCCTCAGTCTGCTGCCCGAAACGGTGGTGAAACTCGTCGTCGCAACAATGTTTGCTGTGGGGGCAGCGCTGTTGGTGAAAGCGGCTCGGTCAGCGGCCTCTGC
>JBBREA010000056.1:0-20212 GCA_038203385.1 Acidimicrobiales bacterium
CGTCCTCGGCTGCGACTTCCTCACGATTCGTGGCGACAGAATTCTTCGCAAGAACTCGTTCCGGAAGCAGCGCCCGTAGACGATCACTGGGAACGTTCGACGTTCGACGCGTCGTTACTCGATGGCCCAGTCTCGGCTGCGTTCCACCGCCCTGAGCCAGTGGGCGTGGTGTGCATATTCTGCCGAGCGATCGGCCTGCGGAGTGAACGTGGCGTCGAGTTGCCATGCGCTCTCGATAGAAGCAAGATCTGGCCACACGCCTTCTGCCAGACCCGCCAGGAACGCCGCGCCCAACGCAGTGGTTTCTTGGTCGACGGGCCGGCGCACGGTGACACCGAGTTGGTCGGCCTGCATCTGCAGCATCGAGTCCATCACGGCTGCGCCGCCGTCGACGCGGAGATCGAACAGCGGAGTGCCGCTTGCAGCAACCATCGCATCGACCACGTCGCGCACTTGGAACGTGATCGAGTCGACGACTGCTCTGGCGACGTGTGCCTTGGTAGTGCCTCGCGAAATGCCGACGATCGTTCCGCGGGCGTAGGGGTCCCACCATGGTGAGCCGAGCCCGGTGAAGGCGGGCACCACATAGACACCGTCTGAGTCAGGGACCGACTCGGCGAGCGGGCCGATCTCCGACGACGTCGAAATGATGCCCAGACCATCACGGAGCCATTGGATTGCCGCTCCCGTGACGAACACGGCGCCCTCTAGTGCATACGCGACCGTGCCGTCGGCGAGCTCCCAGGCGATCGTGGTGAGCATGCCATCGGTGGGTGGCGGACACTCGGCACCAACGTTGAGCAGTACGAAACTTCCCGTGCCGTAGGTGTTCTTCGCCATACCGGCCTGAAAGCATGCTTGACCGAACAGCGCCGCCTGTTGATCTCCGGCGACGCCACTGATCGGGATACCGTTGGGGGCACCGCAACGATCGCTGGTGACGCCGAATCGCCCACTCGACGCCTGCACGGTGGGGAGAGCAGACATCGGAACGTTCAGCAGTTCACAGAGCGGAGCACTCCACGCTCGTTCGCGAATGTCGAACAGCAACGTGCGGCTCGCATTGGTGACGTCGGTGGCGTGGATTTCGCCCCCGGTGAGGTTCCACATCAACCACGAGTCGATCGTGCCGAGAGCCAGATCAGCGTCGATGGGAATGTCGCGTTCGCTCAGCAACCACTCGAACTTGGTCCCTGAAAAGTACGGGTCGAGCACCAGACCGGTGGTGCTGCGAACCAGGTCGAGATGTGGCGCAAGCTCTTCACACCGAGCAGCCGTGCGCCGGTCTTGCCAGACGATCGCTGTGCCGTACGGCTGCCCGGTGTTGCGGTTCCACGCGACCACGGTCTCGCGCTGGTTGGTGATGCCGATTGCCGCCACGTTTGAATGGCCAACCTGTCCGACGACGTCGGTCAACGTCTCGACGACGACTTGCCAGATCTCGTTGGCGTCGTGTTCGACCCACCCCGGCTGAGGGTAGTGCTGCGTGAATTCTCGATACGAGGCAACGGTGGGTCGACCATCGGGAAAGACGGCCCGACTGCGCGCACCGGTGGTGCCAGCGTCGATCGCAATTACGCAGGTGCTCGAAGGATGCGTCGTCACGCAGCCGACGGTAGTCGGCGAGCAGAAAGCAGCGCGAGGTCAGCGGCGTTTCGCGCGCTGACCGCCTGGGCGACCGGAGGTGGACCCGCTCGTGCGCTTGGTCGGCGCCGCCTTGGGCTTCGGGCCGTCGATCACGGCCGAGGAAGATGTTGCCGTGGAGGCGCGTTCCGGCGTTGCGGCGCGCAGCTGTTTCATGGTCTTACGGGTGTATCCAAACTTTGCCATGACGGCCCCGAACAGGATGTACAGCGGGCCGCTGACGAGGAGCCCGGCCATGAGGCCCACGAGCGAGGTGTCGCGCATGAAGATCAAGAAGATGGCGGCCATGATGCCGACGTAGATCAGCCACTCGCGAATGAGCCGTTGCCACGGAACCGGTCGAGTTGCGTCCCAAGCCATTTCACAGTCCTATCAGCTGTGTGGACGAATCGACCGATTCGCCCGGCTGATCGGTCCGGCACCGTCGTCAGCCAACCGCGACTCGGTCGCGTAGGCTCGGCGACGTGCGAGTCGGAGTTCTCACCGGAGGCGGCGATTGCCCTGGACTCAACGCGGTGTTGCGCGCCATCGTGCGCAAGGCAGAGCGGCATTACGGCGACGAGGTGGTGGGCTTTCGAGACGCCTGGGACGGCGTGATGGAACGGCGGATGGTGACGCTCACCGTGGAGACGATGCGCGGGCTGCTGCCGCGAGGCGGCACCGTCTTGGGCACGCGGCGCGGGAGTCCGTTCGATTCGGCGAACGGCGTCGAACTCACGCAGGGCACCATGTCTGACATGGGTCTCGACGGCCTCATCGTGATCGGCGGCAACGGCTCGCTCAGCGTGGCCTGCAAGTTGCACCAAGAGCATGGCCTGAACGTCATCGGCGTGCCCAAGACCATCGACAACGACATCGAAGGCACTGATGTGACGTTCGGCTTCAACACGGCGGTGCAGATCGCGACCGATGCCATCGACCGACTGCACACCACTGCAGAGAGCCACGACCGAGTGATGGTGGTGGAGGTGATGGGCCGCCACAGTGGCTGGATCGCCACATACGCAGGGATCGCCGGGGGAGCCGCTGTGGTGCTGATTCCCGAGCGTCCGTTCGACATCGACGAAGTGTGCGATCGAATCGTTCGGCGACACCAGCGGGGGCGGTTTGCATCGATCGTCGTCGTGGCCGAGGGAGCGACCCCGAAACCTGGAACCCTGGAAGTCATCGACCGGGAAGTCGATCGTTTCGGACATCAACGCCTCGGTGGCATCGGCAGTCTGGTGGCGACCGAGATCGGCGAGCGAACTGGTTTCGAGACGCGGCCCGTGCTACTGGGGCACGTGCAGCGCGGCGGTACTCCCACTGCATACGACAGAGTGTTGTCGACCAGGTTCGGTGTGGCTGCGATCGATGCGCTGCACGATCGAGCGTGGGGACACATGGTCGCCTTGCGAGGCGACCGAGTCGTTCACACACCGCTGTTGGATGTGATCGGCAAGACGCGCCCCGTCGACATATCGCTGTTCGACGACGTTGCGCAGCTGTTCTTCGCTTGACAGCCAGCGCAACGAGTCCGTCTGGTGAGCCCGTCCAACGAGACCGTCCAGAGACCGTCCAGCGAACCGTCGGGTCAGTTCGAGCTCAGTGCTGGGTAGTCGGGCTGAGCGCTGATGACGAAACCTGGGTAGTCGTACACCCGGAGCTGCCCGGTGGTGGAGTCGCCGTTGCCTTTCGGAAACGGTAACGAATCGCCTTCCACGGTGATCTGCACCGCGCCAACCCCGTCGAGTTCGCTTGCCGTGTACACGATTTGTGCCACCGCCTGAGCGAGCGGTCCGCCGGTCAGCCCGATGAGGTCGCGGCTGAGATCGATGTTGAACACATTTCCTTGTGATCGTGTGGACAAGACCTCTGTGCCCGATGGAATGTTCGACACCCATTGCGCCTCGAGCTCTTCGGCATTGGGCCCGCGCAGCAACACTTCGATGAGGTTCTCTCGATTCGTGGCGTTGCGAGGCACCGAACTCAACTTGTCGTCATCACCGGGTGCCACCAGGAAGATGCGGTCTGCCCCAGATGCACTGGTACCGTTGCTGACTCCCTGCTCGGCCACGAGATCGTCCACCGGGATGTCTCGCGGTGCAGCGTCCGGCTGGATGCCACACCCCACGAGTGCCAACACCACAACGAGCCAAACCCCGACCGAACGAGTTCGTGTCCTGCTCATCACTCGTCCACCAGTTCCTCGGCATCGAGTTCGATCACGAAGCGTGCCCCCGATTCGCCGTCGAGGCGATCCTGTACCCAGACCCTCCCGTCGTGCATGCGCACGTGCTCGGCGACAAGCGAGAGCCCCAGACCAGCGCCGTCGTTACCAGCACGGCGCCCCGCCACGCCACCGCGAGCGAATCGTTCGAAGATGAGTTCGCGCTCCTCCGCTGGAACACCGGCGCCGTGATCCTCGACGGCGATACGAATCTGAGTGACCGGCCCGTCTTCTGGGTCGACCTCGCTGATCGACACTTCCAGCTCGTCGCCGCCATGCAGACGTGCATTGTCGATGAGGTTCGCGATCACTCTGGCCAATCGTCGTCGATCACCGGTGATGAGGACCATCTCTGCCCGTGGTGACACGGCAACCGGGGTGTCCGGTCGGCTCGACACCGCGACCGCCTGGCGGACGAACTCGGCCGCAAGCAGCTCTTCCTTGTGCAACCTCACGGCGCCGGCATCGAATCGACTGATTTCGAGGAGGTCTTCGACCAGCCCTTTGAACCGGGTCACGTCGCTCTTCAACAGGTCGAGCGCAGCCTGGGCGCGTTCGGGCATTTCATCTCGGCGCGCATCCATGACTTCAACCGATGCGGACAATGTCATCAGCGGTGAACGCAGTTCATGGCTGACGTCGGATGCGAACCGAGTGTCTCGTTCGATGCGAGTTTGTAGTGCTGAGGCCATGTCGTTGAACGAGTTTGCCAGCACGCTGAGGTCTGGGTCGTCGGTGGGTTCGAGTCGTGTGTCCAGACGGCCGCCAGCGATGGCCTTTGCGGCCGTGGCAGCAACACCGAGCGGACGCACCGCCCGTCGGGCCGCGAACGTCCCTGCGAGGACGCCGAGCGCCGTCGTGATCATGGTTCCGAGGATGAGCGAGAGCTGCACCGACTGGAGCGCGTTGTTCACCTCTTCCAAACTGAAGAACTCGAAGTAGGCGCTGTTGCGTTCCAGCGGAAACCCGACCGCCAGAGTGAGTTCGTCGCCGACACGGCCGATCATCAGTGCCGGCACCAGGTCGTTGATCACTCGATCTTCCAGACCAGGGGGAAGCTGAGGGAAGTCGAACGCCGGGTCGAGTCGGGAAAACGTGCCGTTGTACCAGATCAGGGGGCGCGCCACGCCACGATCTGACAGCCGTTCGAGGGCCGGCAGCGCGTTCGTCGGGTTGCTCCGGAGTGACTCGGCGACCACCTCTGCGTTGCCTGCGGCGATCTCGCGAGCGGTGTTCTCTCGTTGCTGCAGCACGCTGGCGCGCGAAAAGCCGTAGGTGATCACGGCGAGGAACAGCGACAGCACGAGCGAGCCGAGCGTGAAGATCAGCAAGATGCGGCGACGCAAGCCCCACTGTCGCCGTGTACCAGGGACCGCCGACACCTCTGCGGTCGCGATGGTCACGTTTGTAGCCGGTAGCCGAGACCTCGAACCGTGACTACGTGGCGCGGGTTGGCCGGGTCGGCTTCCACTTTTGTACGCAGGCGCCGTACATGTACGTCGACCAAACGCCCATCGCCGAAGTAGTCGTAGCCCCACACTTTGTCGAGGAGCGACTCGCGACTGAACACCTTGCCCGGATTCTCGGCGAGTTCACACAGCAGCCGAAACTCCGTCTTCGTGAGGTGCACCTCTTCGCCGTTGCGCAGCACCTTCCCCTCCTCGGGGATGAGTTCCAGATCGCCGAAGATCAACCGCTCGTGTGATGGTGACGACGGTCGCACACGACGCAGCAGCGCACGGATACGTGCAGACAACTCTTTGGTCGCAAACGGTTTCGTGAGATAGTCGTCAGCGCCTGCCTCCAGGCCGGCCACGATGTCGTGGGTGTCGTTTCGGGCGGTGACCATGACCACCGGAACGTCGCTGGTCTTGCGGATGGTGCGGCACAACTCGAACCCGTCGATACCGGGGAGCATGATGTCGATCAGCACTACGTCAGGAGACGTCTGCAGAAATATCTCGATTGCCGCTTCGCCGCTGGCTGCGACATCGACGGTCCAACCTTCGTCCTCCAGGGCGAGTTTGACCGCGGAGCGGATTCGCTCGTCGTCTTCAACGGCCAGAATGCGAGTACCCATCGTTCCCTATGATGCCTGATTCCGTCGATGAATCTTGATCAATCGATGAATCGGGTCCATCAGTCGTGGCGATCGACGAGTTCGAGGAGGGCGGCGTGGATGCCTGGAGCGGCCACGAGGAATTCAGAAGGCCGCGCCGGACCGCCCTTGAAGTCGCTCGACACAGCGCCCGCTTCTCGTGCGATCAGGCCACCCGCCATGATGTCCCACGACTTGACATTCTCTTCGAAGTACCCGTCGAGACGCCCACACGCCACGAAACAGCAGTCGACCGAAGCGGCCCCGAGGCGGCGGATGTCTCTGATGCTCGAAATGATCCGGGCGATGCGGTTGGCCTGCGCCTGGCGCGACTCGGGTTGGTACGAGAACCCCGTGCACACCAGCGCAAGCGCCACGTCCGACTGATCCGACGGGGAGATGGGCTTGCCGTTCAACGTGGCGCCGGCGTGCAGCGCCGCCGCGAACAGTTCGTCGAGGCATGGAATGAAAACTGCCCCGGCAACGGCGACACCGTGGTACTCGACGCCGATGGACACCGCCCACTCGGGCAGGTCGTACACGAAATTCGTGGTGCCGTCGATGGGATCGATGTGCCAGGCGTACCCCGACGTACCTGGGTAGCTCGCTCCTTCTTCGCCAACGATGGCGTCGTTCGGTCGTGATTCGCGTAGCCGTGACACGATGGTTGCTTCTGCTTGCTGGTCGTACTTGGTCACCAGGTCGGTCGGGGTGGACTTCGTGTTCCCCAGGAGCGCACCTCCTGACCGTCGACCTGCGAGCGCTACCAGCCCAGCGGCTCGGGCAAGCTCGGTAGCGAGATCGCGAAGCTCGACGTGTTGTGCGTGCGGGCGTGCGTCTGGCATCTCCGCGTCTGGCATCTCTGCGTCTGGCATCTCTGCGTCAGTCATCTCTGCGTCAGTCATCTCTGCGTCAGTCATCTCCGCGTCAGTCATGTCATCGCGGTGCGTGGCCGGCCTGCTCGCGGTCGGTGATCTCGCGCCATTCGCCCATTGCCCGCAACGCCAGGACCGAAACGATTGCCATGCCGCCGGCGCAGATGACGGCTCCGGCGAGTAGACCCAACCCCGTCGCCACCGCACTGGCGTCGGTGCTCTGCAGGTCGACCAAGGCATACCCGATGAGCCCACCTGCGAGGCCGCCGAACAGAATGACGACAAACGCGATCACACGCGCGGGGACCGGTGGAATTGCTGACAGCGGCCGTTGCTCGCTCATTGGTGCGAGGGTATCGGCACTTCACCCAGCGTGTCTGCAGACTGTGTGTGAGCCGTGGTTGAGCCGTGGTTGAGTCGTGGTTGAGCCGTGGTTGAGTCGGGGTTGAGCCGTGGTTGAGTCGGGGTTGAGTCGTGTTTGAGTCGTGGTGATCCGGTGGCCATGCGGAGACCCATGGCCCAGCCGAAGTGCGTCGGTCGGCGTAGATTCGGCGTGTGCGCACGACCGTGATCGTTCCTACCTACAACGAGGCTGGCAATGTCGGGGTGCTGTGTGAAGGGATACGCGCTGCGCTTCCGAATGCGTCGATCCTGATCGTCGATGACGGCAGCCCCGACGGAACCGCAGCGCTGGCCCGGTCGCTCAACGAAAGTCTCGGGCACATCGAGGTGCTCGAACGTTCGCAGAAGGCTGGCCTAGGGGCGGCCTACCGGGCCGGAATCGCGCACGCGATCGAACAAGGTGCCGAGATCTGTATCCAGATGGACGCGGACCTGTCCCATGATCCAGCGGTTCTACCCGCGCTCGTCGCCAACGTCGAACATGGAGCGGACCTGGCGATCGGTAGCCGGTATGTACCCGGCGGGCGCACTGTCGACTGGCCGTGGAATCGCGTCGCCCTGTCGCGATGGGGTAACCGATATGTCGCCGGTGTGTTGGGACTCGCAGTGAACGACGCGACCGCCGGCTACCGGGCGTATTCAGCCGACGCCCTGCGGCGCATGGAGTTCGACACCGTTGCCGCGTCCGGCTACGGCTTCCAGGTGGAGATGACGCACCGGCTCGTTCGCGCCGGTGGGAGCATCGTCGAGTTTCCCATCACGTTTCGCGAGCGCCAAGTCGGCACGTCAAAGCTGTCGGGTGGCATCGTCAACGAGGCGTTCGTGCTCGTGCTCAAGTTGTGGTTGTCCGATTCTCGGGGGCGCCGCGAGCGCCGTCGCGGTGGCAGGTAGTAGCGGTCAGGTATCGGATCTGAATGGCTCCCCGCCGAGTTGTCCTGCACGTGGACATGGACGCGTTCTTCGTGTCGGTCGAACTGAGGCGGCGACCTGAGCTCGTCGATCTCCCGGTCGTTGTCGGTGGCGACGGGCGTCGTGGCGTCATTGCTGCGGCCTCGTACGAGGCCCGACGGTATGGCGTTCATTCGGCATTGCCGTCGTCGGTGGCCAAGCGGCGATGCCCTCATCTGGTTTTTCTGCCGGGCGATCACTCGTTGTACGGAGAGGTGAGTCGGCAAGTGCATGCGGTCTTCCACCGCTACACCCCGTTGGTGGAACCACTCGCGCTCGACGAAGCGTTTCTCGACGTCAGCGGGGCCACCAGGCTGTTCGGCGATGGGGTGACGATCGCTCGTCGCATTCGATCCGACATCGAGTCCGAACTCACCTTGCCTGCTTCGGTCGGCGTGGCACCCAACAAGTTCCTCGCAAAGCTCGCTTCGGTGTCGGCGAAGCCGCGAGCCCTCCCCGATCGAGTCGTGGCAGGGCCGGGCGTTTTCGAGGTGGAGCCAGGCCGAGAACTCGAGTTCCTCCATCCGCTGCCAGCGCGGCGATTGTGGGGGGTGGGCCCGAAGACACTCGAAAAGTTGGAGCGGATCGGCGTCCACACGATCGGCGACCTCGCAGCACTCGACGAGCACACGATCACCACCGTGCTCGGTGCGGCGGCCGGGCGGCACCTCATGGCCCTGTCGATGGCCCGCGACGACCGAGAAGTCGAGCCGGAACGCGAGGCCAAGTCGATCGGTCATGAGGAGACCTTCGAGTTCGACCTGTACGACCACGCCGAGCTGCGCAGTGAGATGGTGCGACTCGCAGATGCGGTGGCGGCCCGGCTTCGCCGCCAAGGCTCGGGTGCCAGAACGTTCACACTCAAGGTTCGATTCGATGGGTTTCGTACGATCACACGCTCGGTCACCGTCGCTGGTGCGGTGAACACCGGCCCTGCGATCGTCGCTGCGCTCGACCCGCTTCTGTCGTCGCTCGACCTCGCTGTGGGAGTGCGGCTCTTGGGCGTGTCGTCGTCTCAGTTCGTCGAGCCGGCGTCGCAGATGAGTCTGCTCGGCGACCTCCAAGCCGCCGCGAGCGCCACTGCGGGAGCGATCGATGAGATTCGAGCACGGTACGGATCGGCGGCGATCGCCCCGGGATTGAGGACCAGAGGGGACGGACACGCAGCGACTCGAGGTATCCGGTCGGATGCGAAGTCTTCGGAGGAACTCGGTGGGCGCGTTGAGGATTGACCAAAAACGTGCGATCATGGGAAGTAATGCCCCTGTCTGAAGACGACGAACGGATTCTCCGCCAAATCGAGCAAGAGCTCAAGGCCGACCCCACCTTCGCCGAACGCGGTTACCGCGTGTCGCGTCGGCGTCTCGTGTTGTTCGCCTGTGGCCTCGTCGTCGGTCTGGTACTCACCATCGCCGGGCTCGCCATCAGCTTTTGGCTGGCGTTCGCCGCTTTCATCGGCGTTCTGGTCATGGCGGTGTTGCTGGAAGGTGAAGTTCGCATCGTGGGACGCGAACGGCTGGGCAACCTGCCCATCAATGCGTGGCTGGCTGGCAGCGGCCGCCCGCGCCGACCAGGTGCCTGACACAGCCTTCTGACACAGCTTTCTGACTAGCCGAATCTCGCCGGGTTTCGGATGTCGGTGAAGTACCGACGGCACCGTTGCGTCGTGGTGAGTCGGTCCCCAGCAATCCGCTCTACTTGAGCCGCCCACAGGTCGCAGTCGTGTTCCAACGTCTTGCCGAACGAGCCCGCCCGGTCCAGGTCGACAGAGCCCGGCCTGCCGTACACCACGGCGTCCACCACCTCGGAAAGCTCGCCCATCGGACGTGCTGCGACTGGCAGCTGAGTGGCAGTTGCCGACGCCCACTGCGACGCCGTCATCGAATCTGCTCCACGAACACCCGCACGAACGGCAGCGCGGCGGGCTCGCGCCCACGCAGCAAAGACTCGCTCCGCTGGACCGTAGCGATGGGCGGTGCGCGCGTACGACTGGCGAATCAGCCAGGGAAGAGCTGCGATGAGGCCCACGAGGGCGTACACGACCAGCCACACCCAGGGTGCACCTCCGTCTTTTTCGGTTGGCGCGACGGCGGACGGAGTACGCGCATCGGTGTTTGGTTCGTCGATCTCCAACGATGGTCCCTGGGGAATGGCAGCGGGGTCCGACTCGCCGGCTGGCAGCGTCGGCGGCGGCGCAACCGTCACATTGCTGGGGCCGCCCGGGGCGCCAGCTCCGGCCGAGGTGTCTTGTTGGGCCGGTAGGCCCGTGTACGACTCGTTACCCGGAGCGCCGCGCCCGGGGGTGGGTTCGAAGGCCACCCAGCCGATGTCTTGGAAGAACAGCTCGGGCCATGCATGAGCGTTCTTCCCGCGCACCGAGTACCAGTTGTCTGACGTGACCTCGCCCGGGGTGTAGCCGACGGCGACGCGGGAGGGAATGCCGAGCGTTCGCGCCATCGCCGCGAAGGTGGCCGAGAACTGTTCGCAGTAGCCGACTTTAATGTCGAGGAACGCCTCGATCGCAGTGCCACTGTGTCCCGGTTGAACCTCGAGGCTGTACCTGAACTCCTCCCGGAACCAGGCTTGCAGAGCCATCGCCTGGTCGTACTTGGTCGGCGCTCCGGCCGTGACCTCACTCGCCAAGCGGCCCACCACCTCTGGCAGGTCGTCTGGCACGCCGGTGTACACGGCGTCGACCTCGGGGCTCTCTCCCGCAGCCCGTAGCCGATCAGCGTCGAGTTGCGGTGCGGCGGACACGATGGTGAACAAGTCGCCCGATATCAGGTCGTCGGGTGCGAGGAGCGATCCGGTGTCTCGGTCGACTCGCAATGGTAGTTCGACGCCGCTGACGGTCCGCCCGGCCGCCTGGTATGGGTCAGCGGCGGCAGGGATCAGCTGACCCCGCAGCCCAATCACCTGCACCTGCTGGCGAACGACACGCTCCCCCGGCTCCGGTTCGAGGCCGGCGACGCGCTCGAGCCGACGTGTCGGCAGCCCGAACGTCTGGCCATCGAAGTCGCCCAGTGTCGTGACCCGCCAGTACGCGGGCCCGTCCAGCGCCTTCACACGGAAGAGCTCGACGGTGCTGGTGTTGGTGAGGCGCGACCGAATGTCCACGAGCGGGCTGATGACTCGGGTCGTCCGGTCGCCTCTGCCACGCGTCTCGAAGAGTGGCTCTGCTCCGGCTCCCGGTAGTCGTGGGCCCACGACACCGGCGAGTAACGCGATGATCCCCGCCGTGACGAGTGCGATGGGAACCATGGTGGGTATGGACGTTGCCGCCCGGCTCTCACCGGACCGCCGGGCGTTGCTGAGCGTGAGGCGCCGGCGGTCTTGGCGAGCCCGTAGCGCGATCACCGCCAACACACCGGCACCCACCATTCCAGCGGTGATGGCCACCCGCAATCGCGGGCTACCCAGCGCCGCGACGAATACGAAGAGCACCATGCCGGGCACCAATGCTTCGCCGCGGGCCTCGGCGCGGAAGGCAAAGGCGTCGGCTAGTGCCACGGTGAGAACGATCGCAAACCCGGCCAACAGCGCCCACCCGATGTCGTACACCACCGGGGCAACGGCGGTTTGGAACTGAGTGCGCACGAGGTCGAGTTGTAGGTCGACGAGCCGCCATGTCTCGCCCGAGGGAAGCAGCCATCGAAATGTCGCCCAATATTGGCGTGCGAGGAGTAGCCACACACTTGCGACGAGCATGGTTGGAACGGCAAGCCAGCTGTTCACCCGGAGGCGACGCAACAGCAACGACCCTCCGTGGCCGAACGTGATCAGCACGAACAGGTCGGAGACGAATGACCACTGACTGAACACCCGAGCAAATCCGAGGGCGACGACGGCGGAGTAGGTCGCCAACGCCAGCGTGGCAGCAACGTCGAGGTGAAGCGGTGGCAGCGGAGGTCGGGTCGATGGGGCCGGAATCGGCGATCGCGCAGCCGTTGCTGAACTGGATTGGTCGCCGTCGCTGGGCGCTGACGGGTCGGTGATCGTGGCGTTCATGACACCGGTCTCCACTCCAGCATGCTTGATTCGGCGGGGCTCTGTTGCGAGGCGGGTGGCACGGGGCTACGTCCTTGGGCGACAGTGAGCTCGGCTGGATGGCCTTGCGAGCCGGCAAGGCGATGCCAGCCATCACGGAACGACCCAGTAGAGCGGGCGTCCACATGGAGCCGGCCAACTCGCCCACCGCCCAGGCTGTGCGTGAAGATGCCGACCCGGGTCAAGGTCGGGTCGGTCATCGACTTCGTCGCCGTCCAGGCCGCACACGCCGGCGAAGCCGTGATGAGCATGCAGAGACCGAGTCCCTCGCCCGGGTCGCGGTCGACGTCTCCGAGCTGGTCGCCGACGTCGATCGAGCCAAGCAAGCGGAGGCAGTTCGCACCGACGTCGGGACCGCGGAGATCAACTCCGCCACCCGTGACGAATCGGGTGGTGAGACCGCTGCGCTGTGCGCTCAGCACCAGACTTCCGGCGATCGAGACAGCCCGTTCGAATGCATCCGGGTCGCCAGCCAGCACAGACCGCTGAAACGCATCAGCCGAGCGATCGAGAATCACGATGCACCGGCGCACACCCTGCGCTTCGTGCTGGCGCACCTTCAGCGCATGGGACCGAGCAGATGCCTTCCAATGGATCGACCGAGGTTCGTCGCCCGTGACGTACTCACGAAGCGAATGGAACTCACCCGGGCCAACTCGCTGCGACAACGCCAACAAGTGGCGACCCAACACGCCGTTGCCGAGCGACGGTATCGCCAGTTCGAATGTCTGTGGGGCCACCACCAGCTCCGTCGTGCCCGCGCCGATGCGGCGGTTCGCCGCGAGCCCGAGCACATCGGATCGTTCGAGGATCGCCGGCCCGAGCAGGAGCACACCCCGGCGAGTGGCCGGAACTCGGTACCCCGCCGTGATCTCCGCGTTCGGGCGCAGCTGGGCGATGGACATACGCGCCGTGCTAGTGGTGCCGACTGGTTCGGTGAGGTCGATGCGGGGTGAGCGGCGACTCGAACGGTTGTGGAGCAGCAGATCGACACGTCCGGTGTCGCCGACCGTGAGGATCGATGGATGTGCCCACCGGCTGACACTCAGTGTCGGTGGGGTCCAACGTACGACCATGACCGCTATCGCTACCGACGCGAGCATTGCAACGCCGATGACGTAGAGCTCGATGATGCCGAAGACCCGACCGATCACCAGCGCGGCCGCACCGCCCATCGCGACCGTCCAACCGGGCCTGGTAGGCATCAGACGTTGAACCTCATCGCGCCGCCGGCACCGGTACTTCGTCGAGGAGTTCGCGAACTGCGTCTTCAGCGGTCGTGCGCGCGCTGTTCCCAGCGCGCAGCACGATGCGGTGGCCGAGCACAGACGTCGCCACGGCCTTGACGTCGTCCGGGGTGCTGAAGTCGCGGCCTCGAGCTGCTGCGAGTCCGCGAGTGGCGGCGGCAAGTTGGAGCGTGGCCCGAGGAGACAAACCGAGCTCGATGGCTGGATGCCTGCGACTCGCTTCGGCGATGTCGATCAAGTACGACTTGAGCGCACTGGCGAGATACACCTCTTTGACTGCGGCAATCATGCCTGCCACCTCATCGGCCGACACGACTGGTTGCATGTGGCGAAGGGTTTCGCTCGACCCTTGACCATCCAGAATCGCCATTTCAGCCGTGCGCCCCGGATATCCAAGCGAGATTCGTAGCAAGAAACGATCGAGTTGACTCTCGGGGAGACGATACGTCCCCTCTTGTTCAACCGGATTCTGCGTTGCGATGACCATGAACGGCGGTGGCAGGGCCCGGGTCGTGCCATCTACCGTTACCTGCCGTTCCTCCATCGCTTCGAGCAACGCTGACTGTGTTTTTGGAGATGCCCGATTGATCTCGTCGGCCAGGACGATGTTGGCGAACAAGGGCCCTTGCTGGAACCGGAACTGCTCGGTACTGCGTTCGTACACGCTGACGCCGACGAGGTCGGTTGGCAGAAGGTCGGGCGTGAACTGAACCCGCTTCCACGTGCAGTCGATCGAGGCCGCGAGCGCTTTTGCCAGGCTGGTCTTGCCAACGCCCGGCACATCTTCGATCAGCAGGTGGCCCTCGGCGAGCAGAGCGATGACGGCAAACTCGATGGCCTGGGTCTTGCCGTGAACCGCAGTGGCGATGTTGGCCGTGATGCCGTCGAAGAGCGTAGAAAACTTTGTCGTCGCAGCCGTGTCCGTCACGGAGAGAGAGGGTAGACGGTCGCGGTGTCTGTCGTCAGGCAGTTGGAGCCGGGCTCGCCTCCGTCGGGCTGCCTCGGTATCGGGCTGCCTCGGTATCGGGCTGGCTCGCTACGGTGCGGTTCAGTGACCATGCATCCCGATTCTCCGATCAGTACGAGTCGGCCTGTTGAGATCGTTGCGCTCGGTTCCCCGAACTCAACCGAGGTTCCGGTCGCAGTGCTCGACGAACACGACGAGCGACCCGTCGGGTACTTGGCCGTCGATCTGGGTGCGTCGCGACTCACAGCCGGCATTGTTGACGACCATGGCGAGATCATCGTTCGCGACAGGGTTGCGACGCCGTCACGCAACGTGTGGCCCGCAGTGAAACAACTGATCCGGCGCGTGCTCGCAGCAAATCCCGGCACGGTCCGACCCACCATGTGCGGCGTCACGTGTCCCGGCCCGATCGATCGGGCCACCGGCAGCATGAAACCAGTGGGTCTGCCAACCTGGCACGACTTTCCGATCCGCCGGGAACTCACGGCGCTGACGGGAATGCCGGTGGAAGTGGAGACACCTGCTCGCGGGCTGGCGCGGGCTGAACTCTGGCTGGGTGACTCGTGCGCGTTGCCGCCGCGGACCCTGCATTTCGCAGCTCTGGTGCTCGGCGACGATGTGGACGGCGCGCTCGTCAGCGGGGGCATGGTGCTCAATGGCCTCACCGGAAATCTCGGCCAGTTCGGCCATTTGACCGTCGAACCAGACGGCGATCTGTGCGTGTGCGGCGCGACCGGGTGTCTCACGCAGTACGCCGGCGTTCGGGGCATCGAAGCAAGCACCGGACGGGATCTGCGCCGAACCCCACCAGCCATCGTCGAGCGCACCGGGATCATGGTGGGTAGAGCGTGTGCTTCGATCGCAGCCATGACCGATGTGTCCCAGATCGTCGTCGGGGGCCCGGTGCCCTCGATTCTGGGACGGCCCTTTTTCGAGGCACTTGGGACCGAGTTGGAGCAACGCAGCCGTCTGAGTCACCTCGATCGGCTCAATGTGCGCAGTGTCGGTGTGGGCAAAGTCGGCCCGCTGGTATCCGCTGCAGCGGTGGCCAGGTCGCTGATTGCCGGGTTGCCCGGGCCAGTGCTCGCCGACGGTGCTCAGTAGCCTCACCCCATGCCAACTGCAAGCGCTGGAGCGATCTGGGCGGTTATGCGCTCGCCCCACCTGTGGCCGACGGCAGTTCGAGTCGCCCGGTCAGCGGCACCGGACCGCTGGTGGCGACGGCGCCCCTTCTTGCCGATGCCATCTCGTGCCTATCTCGAATTCCGACTGACCACCCAGTACGGCAGCGGACGAGCGAAGCCGACGCAGGAGGACGTGGTCGCATACCTCGAGTGGTGCCGAGCGTGGAATGGTTCCACACGTGCTGGCAGCTAGCACCGGCGCTGCACCGATCATGAGTGGAATCCGATGATCCGGGTGTGTCGCGGCAGCCCCAGCCACCTCCACGCACTCAACCCGTTCGAGGTCAGCGTCGACCTGGCGACTCCGGTACAGGGTCTCGAGGTGTGGAGATGCGAGCCCGATTCATCAGCGATCGTACTCGGGTCACGTCAAGCCGAAGACGTCGTGGATCAAGCCGCCAGTCGGCGCGCCGGGATCGACGTCGTCAAACGGCGATCTGGGGGTGGCGCCGTGCTGATCCTGCCTGACGACATCGTGTGGATCGACGTCATTGCTTCCAGAGGGTGGTTGCCAGACGATGTTCGGGATTCGATGATCATGGTGGGGGAGTGCTGGCGACAGGCGTTGATCGACCAGGATCGGGCGGCGCACGGCGACGCCGGTATGGATCCGGGCGAGGTTGCGGTGCACCGTGGTGGGATGGTCGTATCGGAGTGGTCTGCCCTGATCTGCTTCGCCGGGCTCGGGCCGGGCGAAGTGACGCAGAACGGTGAGAAGTTGGTGGGGCTCAGCCAGCGGCGCACACGCAACGGAGTCCGAATCCAAGGGATGCTCCACCGTCGAAGCGATCTGCAATCGATGCGGGCGCTGTTCGCCGTGGAGCTACCTCCTGACGAGTTGATGGAGCCGGCTTGCCTGCCCGAGTTGGACGTTGTCTCGTTCACCGAACAGCTCGCTCACCGGCTCACGGAACGAGTCGTCGCAGACCACTGACGTCGACGCGTGCGGCTAGCCCAGCATGGAGCCCCCGTTCGTCCCCATTCGCGCGGTGCGCGCGAATGGCGCTCGGTATACCACCGCCTCCAGCGGTCAAGCAATTATCCTGTTCAGCGACACAATCTGATCTCGTTTGGCACGAAATAGGTTCAAATAAGCTCAAATAGGCTGAGATTGGTTGACTTAGTTGCGCGCGGAGCGTAAGGTTTCCACCAGACGCGGAGAGCCCCAGCTCCACGATCGAGGCAGCAGGTCTGAGGGCGAATCTTCCGAAAGGGCTTGTGGCTGGTCGTGTTTGTCGGCGATTTCGAACGGAGTGTTGACGCCAATGGGCGCCTCACCTTGCCGTCGATCTTTCGCGACCTCCTCAACGACACCGCCTGCTACCTCAGTCGCGATCTCCGTGGATGCCTGGTGGTCACGCCGCGCGCCGACTTCGACGAGCAGAGCCGAGTGATCATCGATCAGGTGAACCGTGGCGAACTGCCGGCGACCGTGAAACAGGCGGTCGGCTCGATCACCACCTCGATCAGCGTCGACCGTCAGGGTCGTCTCACCATCGATGAACTCAACCGGAAGCACGCCGGGGTACGTCCCGGCGGAACGATTCGCATGGTCGGTGCATTGAACACCATCGAGATCTGGCGCGAGTCGAGGTACTCGGTCGTCGAAGACGAGAAGCCGGCCGAACTCAAACCCCGCCAGTGGGATGACGAGGATGACGCAAGCACCGAAAATTCCGACGAGCGGATCGCAGTCGTTGCGCCAGCGGCCGTCGGAGGTGTCGGCGATGAGTGAGTTCAACCATCAGCCCGTGATGCGTGACGAGATGGTGGCGACGTTCGCCCCGGTTCCTCCAGGTGTCGTCCTCGACGCCACGTTGGGCGGAGGTGGTCACAGCGAAGCGCTGCTCGACTCACGCCCCGACATCTCGATCCTCGGCATCGACCGCGACCCAGTCGCCCTTGCAGCGGCGGGGGAGCGACTCGAACGATTCGGGTCCCGTGCCATGACCTTTCGTGGTCGATTCGACGAGCTCGAAACGGCGATGTCGAACCACGCCGTCACCGAACTGAGCGGGGCGCTCTTCGATCTCGGGGTGTCATCGCCCCAACTCGATGTGGCCGATCGTGGCTTCTCGTATCGCAACGACGGGCCCCTCGACATGCGGATGGACACAGATGCCGAGTGGTCGGCAGACGACGTCGTGAACGGCTACGACGAACGACGATTGTCCGATGTGATCGCCCGCTACGGGGACGAGCGATTCGCACGCCGCATCGCGAAGGCAATCGTGGAGGCACGGCCGATCGAATCGACCACGCAACTCGCAGCGATCGTCACCTCGGCCATTCCAGCTGCGGCGCGGCGCACCGGCGGGCACCCTGCCAAACGAACTTTTCAGGCCATTCGCATCGAAGTGAACGGCGAGCTCGACGCCATTCCCGATGCGATCGACAGCGCCATCGAGGCACTCGTACCAGGGGGTCGGATCGCAGTGCTGGCATACCACTCAGGTGAGGATCGCATCGTGAAGAGCCGGCTGCGCGAGGCCGAGACCGGCGGGTGCGAATGCCCGTCGGATCTTCCGTGCGTCTGCGGTGCCATCAAAACGGTCCGCATCGTGCGAGGAGTGCCCAAACGGCCGGGAGCTCCCGAACAGGCGGCCAACAAGCGGGCCTCCTCCGCACGCTTTCGTGTCGCCGAGAAGTTGGCGTCCGAGCCCAGCGAGAACCCCCCGCAGGAGGGCAACTGATGGCTTCCCCCATTCGACTTCTCACGCCCGGCCGTCACCCGGCGGCGCCGAAGCCCAAGCTCGAAGTGGTTCATCGTCGGCGGTTCGCCTGGTTTGCGATCACCACCACCGTGATGATCTCGGTCGTCATGGCTGGTGCTGTTCTGCTACACACTCGAATCGCCGAACGTCAACTCGAGATCGACCGCCTCGAACGCGCCGTCCGTCAAGAGCAAGAAACCTTCGATCTGCAACGCGCACGCCGCGCCGAGCTTCGATCACCTGCCCGCCTCGCTGAACTGGCTGCTCCGCTGGACATGGTCGCAGGGTCCGAGAGCACCTTCGTGCCGGTGCAGCCGATGATGCTGGCGATCACGATTGCACGAACCGGAGCGCTGCCAACCGACGAGGGCGTCGCCGCCGACAGGTTGGCACCACTCGATCAGTTCCGTCTGGTCAAATCTGTCGGGGCGGAGGCGCCATGAGTCGCCGGCGTGACACCTCCCGCCCCGAGCAACGGGCGACGCGAAAGACCGTTCCGAAGGTGCAACCGCGCGCTGACCGTCCCGCCGACGCCCGTGCGGCAAGCCGTGCCACTCCTGCAAGCCGTGCCACTCCTGCAAACCGTGCCACTCCTGCAAACCGTGCCAACCGTGCCAATGGGGCCAACCGTGTCGATCCGTTCAGTGGGCCGGCAGATGGACGTACGTCGCTGCCGCCGAGAAGCCGTACTGCGCTCGATGCAGCGACAACACCAACGAGCGGCCGCCAGGGCAACACAGCGCAACGCCGGGCGTCGTCCCCCGGGCGTCCAGCGCAAGCACGCCGCACGCCGACCACGCGTACGAACAACAACCCGACGTCACCCAAGCGAACCCCAGCCCGCGCGGCCTCACGAAGTCACAGCGAGTCGGTTCGTCGATCGATTCAACGTCGCGTGCTCGCCCCACGCCGGCAGGTGGCCCGCCGGGCGTCTCGTTTCGGAATCGGCCAAGCTCGATATCGCTTGATTGCGATGTTGGTCGTGCTCGTGTTCGTACTCGGCATGGTGCTGTTCAGGGTCGCGCGTCTGCAAACCAGTGACGGTGAAATGTTCCGGATCGAAGGGGCAGAGCAGTGGAGTCGCCGCACGGTGCTGGCGGCCGATCGGGGGACCATCTTCGATCGCAATGGCGAGGAATTGGCGGTCTCGGTTCCAGCGGTGACGATCAGCGTCAACCCGAAACTGGTCGACGACGAGGCGGCAACCGCCACGATGTTGCAGCAGACGCTGCAACTCACAGACGAAGAAACCAGCGAACTCCTGGCCGCGCTGATCGCGAAGGAGACAGGATTTCGCTACGTACGTCGGCAGGTCGACCCCGCCATTGGCGAACAGCTCCGTGCCTTGGAAATCGAAGGTATCAACGTCGATGACGAGGATCGCCGCATCTTGCCTGGCGGAGAGACCGGACGCAGCGTCATCGGCCTCACGAACATCGATGGCACCGGTGTGGCCGGCCTCGAGTACCAATACGGCGGGGGCGAAGAGGCCACCGCCGACGGATACAGCGACGTACTGGCTGGTGCCCCGGGCGAAGCGTCGCGTGAAGTAGCGCCTGGCGGACGCTCGATCGCAGGTTCAGAGCAAGTGACCGTCACCCCGACGCCGGGTGACGACCTCATCTTGACGATCGACCGCTCGATCCAGTTCGCCACCGAGCAGGCGCTGTTGCAGCGAGTGACCGAGGTGCAAGGCAGGCTCGGGACCGCAATCGTGATGGACACCGATACGGGCGACATCTACGCCTCTGCGTCGGTCATTCGCAACGAGTCCGGTGTCGTGGAGATCACACCCGGCAACTTCGCGGCGGTGAATGCGTACGAACCGGGATCGGTAGCCAAGGTGATCACTACTGCCGCAGGTCTCAACGAGGGAG
>JBBREA010000057.1:0-19671 GCA_038203385.1 Acidimicrobiales bacterium
ACTCCGGGCCAGCTACCTCTCGATTGCGATGATGAGCTGGGCGCGGATTGGACCCGAGGAGGGGTGGGTGATGTATGGCCGGACTACACCCACGACGACAAACGACAACGCGTTGAGATCGGTCCGTTCGGTCCTTCGACACCACAGGTCCCGTACCGGGGTCCCGCAAGCCGACTTCATCGAGTTGGATGATCAGCGGGGGAGCCCCGGTCACCGTGACCTCCAGCCGGTCGGCGTGAATCGTTACCGCCTCGATCAGCTCCTCCACGATCACCCGAGCGTCGACCGAGATCGTCGACCCCTTCGCAGCGGTGATCGTCAACCAGACGCGGGCGTATACGGCGACGCTGTTTGCGTGTCACCCCAAAGGCTCGACCGATCAACGAATCGTCCTCCGCCTCGAACTGGCCCCTTAGCAGGGTGCTGAAAAGCGTCGATTGCCTCGCCGTGATCCAGTGTGTGGGCGGCGATCTTGGCCAACGTCGTCTACCGATAGTACCCGAGCACGTCGACGGCAAAGTCGGTAGATCCAAACCCACCGCAATGCACACGAATATCTCGCCCGCCGACGAGACCGACGATCGACGAGTTCGCCGCTACATTGCCTTCTCCAATCCAGTTGACCGTGGACGAGTTGACCGAGATTGTCGACACGGGAGTCACACCAAGGAAGCCGCTGCCGGAGGTGTTGACCACAGTCAGGTTGAACATGATCGCCGCCGCGTCTGCTGGCACGAAATCGGCGATCGTCACCGCGCCGCCATCCACGTCACGAGCATTTGCGACCGAGATTACCCGCGATTCACCACCGTTTAGACGGCCGGGTAGCGGCGCCGGAGTGCGACTGTCATAGACACGGTGCGGATCGACCACCGTGAGCGCACCGGCTGTGTCAGCACCAGCGAGAGAGCGTCGCACGTTCGGCGACACCATCGCGTACAGCGTTCCACCCGATTGATGGATCTCGCCCGCGAGATACTGGTTGGCACTACTGAATGTGTGGTGTTCCATGGCGATTCTTCCGGAACCCCTGGCATGCACATCTCGACCGCCCGGCGCGTTGCCCGCAAGTGCGACGCCTCCAAGTCCGCCGGAGGCGTCGTTGTCCGCACGGAGCGACGGTGCACCGCCGGACTGGGAGAATAAGTAGAGCGCGCTGGCATTGCCGCTCGTGGCGTCGTTGAAGAGGCCGACGATCGGAAAGGCGAAGTCTCCCGTCAACGTGGTCGGCCCCACCACCGGGTTGGCGGAGTTCTTGACGACGTCGTTCGGGTCGGCGGCCGCCACCGGACGGGCGACGGCGACGGCGGCTCCCACCGCTCCGACGGCTCCAGCACCAGCCAGTCGCAACAATCTCCGGCGTGAGGTGGCCACGTCGCCGACACCACGGGCCTGCACGTCCGCCTGCCGTATCTCCTGAAGCTCGGCGCGCAGGGAGTTCAACTCGGCGCGTAGCGAACCGAGATCGTCATTTGCGGCGACGCTCGGGCCGGATGGTGGTTCGAGAATGATGGTCATGACGATGCTCCAATGTCTTGAAGAGGCGTCGAACCCGTGTTTGGCGAGGTTGCCGAAGCAGCCGTCGTGGCGGGCTGGCGTCTCAAAGGATCTACCAACCGCGCTACCGGGGTCCGGAGCAACGCTGAAGTGACACTACATCACGCAGCACGTCCTTCAAGCAGCAGGTCCGTCGAACCCCAACGGCCCCACGGTGACCGACCAGAGAATCGGGGTGCGACCGACCCGAAGCAACCGCTCGAGACGTGGAGCGTCGATGTGTTCAGTTCGGGGTAGGGTGGGCTGTCCGAGAGCGGATCGCTTTCGATCGCGTTGCTCTGGACTTCGGTCACGTGTGGAACCCCGGCTGGAGGATCTACATGTTTCGTGAGCGGTCCCGTGTACCAGGGCACACCGGTATCTCGTCGAGCCTGGTAACTGGTCAGCCAGGGCAGGAGCCGGACGGCACGACTGACCGTTTCGACCGTCGAAACCTCCACCACGACGCTGAATCAATCGACGACGACCCGTGCGAAGTTGGCGGCACATGACCGTTTCCCGAAGCACCGAGGAGCAACCCGATGAAGAGCCAACTTGCCATCGCGGCGCTCACCGTTGCTGCACTCACAGTATGCGGAAGCGACCTCCGACTCTTGACCGCGGCGACGGACTCGTCTGCTCCGAACGGTTGATCACGCCTGGTCCTCGTAAGTCACGCGCCGCGGTCTGGCGACCGGTTGGCACTGGCGTCGCGGTTCTCGTGATGCTCGCAGGGGCGGTGGTCGTCGGGATCGTTCCAACCAATGGACCAACTGCAGCGCAGACGCCGCCCCCGCGATTGGCAGAAAGTGGCCTAGCTCCACTGCGAGTGGCACTGTATGGCGACTCGGTCGCGTGGGAGATCGCAGACATCGTAGAGTTTCTGTTCGCCACTGAGCGACCGGTCGAGTTCGATCACAACGTCTACGGTGGCACCAATGCGTGTGACTGGTTCGCTGAGGCCGACAGCGACGTCGACACCTTCGAACCCGACATCGTCATCGCCCTGTTCACCGGAAATTTTCTGACCGACTGCATCCTCGCAGGCGGCCCGCTCAGCCCGGGCGAACTGGCCCGCAAGACTGCCGCCGACACCGTGACGTTGATAGAGCGGTTTCCACTCGCGGTGGACTATCTCGTGTCGACCCCACGGACGGCCGCCGATCAGGCCCGCCTCGACACGGGCGGTGTTTCTGTCGTCGACCGGGTCGCGGAACTACTCAGCGCTGCCGCCAGCTCGACGACTCACCATGTCGACCTCGGCCCGCTCTTGTATCAGGATGGACGGTTCGCGTCGATGCTGCCATGCGCCCCGTTCGATCCAGGATGTGACGGCACCCAACTCGTCACAGTTCGAGCACCAGATGGCGTCCACTTGTGCCCGGTCGCAACGACCGATGTCGTTCCCACATCGCCCTGCCCGGTCTATTCGTCGGGCGCAGTGCGGCTCGCGATCGGCCTGGTGGAGTTCGTGATGGACACGTACCCGCCGCCAAGGATGACGGTGATCAACCAGCCCGCTGACGTGGGCGACTACCCCGGTCCGGTGCAGCGAGGTACAGCTTCGCCAGTCGGATGATTCACGGATGCCCAGGGCTCAGGAAGGGAGGTGTCGTGGTTGCGCCGTCATCGACATCGTCCATGGGCGGGGCGATGACCGCCTCATGAGATCCTCACGCGGCCGACATTGACATCGTGCGCTCGGTTGAGTTTCGTCCCGAATAGTTCGTCCACAGATTCCAGGCTGTGAGCGGTCCGCGCTGAGACAACCCACGCCCTCGTTGTCGAGCGGATTGAAGCGCACTGCGTTGATGGTCGTCGCTCCGGATGATCCCTTCCAGGTCCGGCCCCCACTCCTGTTGATATCGTGCAGCCGCTTCGAGATGCTCTGATCGTGATTCGAAGCGTGGTGCTGCATGGTGTAGACCGGTGGCATGCCCGTTGCTCATCGTGTGCTCGATGCCGAACCTGTCGCCGACCTCGCTGCATACCTCGATGCTGGAGGTGGTCGGGGGTTAGCCATCGCAGCGGCAGCTGAGCCCGACGACCTGATCGACATCATTGCTGACGCCGGTTTGCGGGGGCGTGGTGGAGCCGGGTTTCCCACCGGAATCAAGTGGCGGACGGTAGCCGACAGCCGGGCTCCAGTCGAGCCGACCTCGGTGGTCGTGAACGCGGCCGAGGGCGAGCCTGGCACGTTCAAGGATCGGGCGATCATCCGGCGCAATCCCTATCGAGTGCTCGAGGGTGCACTCATCGCTGCCCGGGCAGTGGGTGCGACCGAGGTCATCGTGGCCACCAAGGCGTCGTTTCGACCGGAGATCCGGCGACTGCGCGCAGCGATCGCAGAGTTGTCGGCAGAGGGTCTCTGCGACATCGAGATGCGCATCGTCGAAGGTCCGGATGATTATCTGTTCGGTGAGGAGTCAGCACTCCTCGAAGTTGTCGAAGGACGGTATCCGTTTCCGCGGGTGACTCCGCCCTATCGTCGCGGTCTCGATGATCCGGATCTGTCCTCGGGCAACTCCTCGGCGTGGGTTGACCTGGCGGGCAAGGGCGGGACTCGCCAGGCGCCCGCGCTGATCGACAATGTCGAGACGATGGCGAACGTCCCGGGCATCGTCCTCAACGGGCCGGATTGGTTCCGTGGGGTCGGCACGGCAGAGTCTCCCGGCACAATTGTCTGCACGATCACCGGGGACGTTGAACGACACGCCGTCGGTGAGTTTCCGATGGGGACGCCGCTGTGGGACGTGATCGGAGCGCTCGGCGGAGGGCCCCGTCCAGGCCGGACACTCGTAGCAGCTATTTCGGGCACGGCGAACTCGGTGCTCGAAGCAGCACAGTTCGCCACCCCGCTGTCGTACGAAGGACTCCAAAGCATCGGGTCAGGTCTCGGCACGGGCGGCTTCATCGTGTTCGACGATCAAACCGACTTGGTCGCCGTAGCCCACGGTGTTGCGCGGTTCTTGTCGATCGAGTCGTGCGGACAATGCGTGCCGTGCAAGTCCGACGGCCTGGCCATCGCTCACCTGCTCGACACCGTGAGAACTTCGACGGGCGAAGCGGACACCGTCAGCCAGTTGGAGCGACGGTTCGCAAGCGTTGACGACGGAGCACGATGCGCCCTCGCCGGCCAACAACGTGCCGCCGTGGCCAGCCTTACCGAGCTCGGTCGAGAATCGGTCAAACACCACCTCACCCGCTCCGTCGATGAGGCGGGCCGCTTCCTGATCGCGCCGATCGTCAATCTGGTACACAACCGGGCGATTGTCGACATCACCCACGTCGACAAGCTGCCCGATTGGTCCCGAGACAGGCTGGATTCCGGCACCGTGCCGGCGGAACTCTACGGCGACGCGCCTGTTGCCCTCCGGGTCCGGGCGACTCGGACCCATGGTGTGGACCCGGGCGTCGATGTCAGCACGGTCGACGCTGCCGAGGTGAGCGACCCGGGTGCGGCTGCTCGACGGTTCACGACGTCGATTGTCGCCTCCCACGAGCGGTTGCTGGCGGGGCTCCGCTCGCTTCGTGCCGCAACTGACACGGATCGTGGCGAGGCCGCCGAATCGCTCGGGCGCGAAGTCGGTCGCTACGTCAATCTCATCGGAACGGTCGTGTATCCCGCGCTTGATCGGGTCGGCGAGGGTAAGACCGACGATCTTGCGTGGATCGCGCAACGCAACGCCGAGTCTGCGCGGGACATCCTGCAGCGGCTGGGATCGTCCGATGCCCTCGACCACCCCGATGCCGTCTCTGCCCTCACCAACGATCTCGTCGCTCTGATCGACTGCGACGACTCGATTGCCCTGCCCCTGCTGTGCCGCTGCCTCGACCATCATGATCTCGATCGGCTGGCCGACGCCGCACACGCGTTGGACGCCCGCGCAGCAGAATAGACGGCCTCGTCACGTTTTGGGTCAGCTACCAGCTGACGACTCCTCTGCTGAGGAGCACGAGATTGATGTGATCGTGGTCGGTTCCCACGACAAGTCGGTGTTCAAACGCCTGGTCGATCCGCGGTGGCCGCTGGAATCGTTCGCGAGACCTACCGTCCAGTGCTCGTCGTGAGCCGCGAAGCGCCATCGTGATGAGTCCGACGAGCGCTGTTGCCCTGTGTTGATTGCTCAGTCATGGGCCTTCGCCCGGGCGATCGAGGCGGCGCCTACCACACCTGAATCATCGCCAAGGGCGGCGACTTTGACGCTGAGTTTCGGATTGGGCTGCATCATGAACGGTTCCGCCCGCTCACGGATCCGGTCCGCCAGATCCTGGCCGAGCTTCTCGGCCATCCCTCCGCCGATTACGACCTGTTCGAGATCGAGGAGATTGATGGTCGACGCGACACCGAGCGCAACCGCCTCCACCGCCCCGTCGAACATCTGGGTCACGAGCGGATCTGCCTCCTCGAGCGCCCGTTTCCACACCTTCGACGTCGGGCGATCCTTGCCTTCATCGGCTTGAATGTCGAACAGCGACGTGGTACGTCCTGCGCTGACCATCTGCTTAATCGTGTCGACCATTCGGCGCCGGCCAGCGTACGCCTCGACGCAGCCCCGCCGACCACAACTGCACAGTGCGCCGTCGGCACGGATGATCATGTGACCGAACTCGCCTGCGCCACCCATCGAACCGGCGTAAGGACGCCCGTCGAGGATCAAGCCAGCCCCGATCCCGGTTCCCATCCACACGCCAAGCACGTTGCTCCGCCCTTGTGCGACCCCGTTGACCCACTCGCCGAGGAGCCCGACGTGTGCGTCGTTTCCGAGTGTGACCGGCACATTCAACCGGTCGGACACCAATCCGGCGACGTCGACGGGCTGGCTCCAACCCTCGAGATTCGGCACGCGCACGACCTGCCCATCGTGGACCGGTCCAGGAATGCCGATCCCGACGCCGATCACGTCGGCGCTGAACGAGGTGATCATGTCAACGATCGTTTCGACGAGCGCCCCAGGCCCCTCGGTTGGGGTCGCACGCTTGGCACGTTCGAGGACCTCGTGGTCGTCGGCGACGACACCGACCTCGACGTTCGTTCCCCCGACGTCGACACCCGCGATCAACACGCCGGCGACACCAGCGCAGGGGACTTCAGGTAGTTCAGCAGGGTGCTCATCGATGCGTCTCATCTCACTTTGCAGATCAACAGCATCTTGACACGATCTGGACCGGTCGGCTTCACATCGGCACCGTCTTCGACGCCGGCGCCGGCGTACTCTTGGTGATCGCCGGACCACCCCGGGCACGGGCGATGGTGCTCGATCGTGGTCGAGTCCTTGGGCGACTTGGTCCGAAACGACGAGCCACGGGGCGACAGCGCATCACCGCCGAGCCCGGGATCGGTGGCCCGAATCACAGTCGTCGACGGCACAGGCACGGGCCACCGAGTAGAACATTGGCGGTGACAAGCGTGTCGAAGTGGATGCCGGGCATTGCGCTGGCGCGCAGTTACGACCGATCCTGGCTGAGTCACGATGTCGCCGCGGGTCTCATCCTGACTGCGGTACTGATCCCGGCAGGCATTGGTTACGCCGAAGCCTCGGGGCTGCCGGCCGTGACTGGTTTGTACGCGACGATCGTTCCGCTGCTGGCCTACGCGCTGGTCGGCCCATCACGTCTCCTAGTGCTCGGCCCCGACTCTGCGCTCGCTCCGATCATTGCGGTGTCCGTCGCCCCCCTGGCCGCCGGCGACCCCGATCGGGCGGTGGCGCTCGCCGGGCTGCTGGCACTGATGATGGGAGGCCTGCTCCTGCTCGGCAGCTTTCTTCGGCTGGGGTTCGTGACCGATCTGCTCTCGAAGCCCATCCGGCTCGGGTACCTCAACGGCATCGCCGTCGTCGTCGTCCTCGGTCAGCTGCCCAAGCTGTTCGGCTTCTCGGTGGGCGACGGCTCGGCGGTCGATGACGTGCGAGGTTTCGTGACGGGCCTGTGCGATGGCGACAGCTCACGGCTCGCCACCGCCCTCGGGATCGGGGCACTTGTCGGGATCCTCGGTGTCGGAATCAGGTGGAGTCGCGCCGCCGGGGTGGTCGCAGCCGTGGTCGCCTCGATCGTGGTGACCGCCGTCGCAGGATGGAGTAACGACGTGCACGTGGTCGGCGCGCTTCCATCCGGGCTGCCGACCTCAGCCTTGAGTGGCCTCACGTGGGGCGACGCGCGGGCACTCGTGGGACCGGCGCTCGGCATTGCGCTCATCGCGTTCGCCGATACGAGTGTGCTGTCGAGGGTGTTCGCCGTCCGTCACGGCTACCAGGTCTCAGGGGATGACGAAATGCGGGGGATCGGCGCGGCGAACATCGCTTGCGGCGCGTTCGGCGGCTTCCCGGTGTCGGCCTCCTCCTCTCGTACTCCTGTTGCGGAACAGGCGGGTGGTAAGACCCAGCTCGTCGGGGTCGTCGCTGCCGTCACCCTCGTCGGGTTCATCGTGTTCGCCCCCGATCTCACGAAGTTTCTGCCCTCGTCAGTGGTGGCCGGCGTGGTGATCGTTGCTGCGTCGTCACTGGTCGATGTCCATACGTTTGCGACGTTGCTGCGCGTCGACCGGCTCGACGCAGCACTGGCGGCGGTTGCGTTTCTCGGCGTGGTCCTCGTGGGCGCTTTGCAGGGAATCGTCATTGCCGTGGCGTTGTCGCTGCTCGCCTTCGTCAATCAGGCGTGGCGACCGTACCGGACGGAACTCGGACGACGTAGCGGTGTCCGCGGCTACCACGACCTGTCGCGGCACCCATACGGAGAGGTGATCGACGGTGTCGTCATCGTGCGGTTCGACGCGCCCCTGTTCTTCGCCAACGCCAGTCTGTTCGCCGAGTACGTCCGCTCGTGCATCGCCGATCGGGAAGGAGTGAAGTACGTGATCCTTGCTGCGGAACCGATCACGAGTATTGACTCGACGGCCGTAGACGAACTGGTGCAACTCGATGACGCCCTGGCCCGATCAGGGATCGAACTCGTGATCGCAGAGATGAAGGGGCCGGTGAAAGATGATCTCCGACGTCGTGGTCTCGGTGCGCGATTCGGCCCTGAACGCTTCGCCCCCACGGTGGGGGCTGCCGTGGACCGCATCGCCGGCTCCGAGCGTGACGACATCGGTCGGCCGTCCGACCGCGGTTGAGCGGGCGCGGCCGTTGGGGCGCTTATGAACCCCAATAGCCGAGCAAACGCGGCGCATGTTGCGAGATCAGGCCGTCGGACGATCGATGGATCACCACCAATGCCGATTCCTTTGCGTCTGCCGTCGACTCAACCACCTGGACCTCCCGCGCTTCGATCTCATACGACTGTCAGGACCCACGGATATGGCTGCCCAGCCACCGGAGATCATGAACCGTCGGCGACGGTGCGAGCTTCGACGCATGTTGGACTCGTCTTGCGAGTTCAGGGCGTTGCTGAACGCCGAGATCGAGGCAGCAGCAGATTGGGCGGCAGCCGGGGGCTGAAACCCTGGCGTGCACGATGCCAACACCTTCGCGGCAGCGGACAGCGGCGTAGCGCGCTGCTGAGACCACAGCCACCAACTCACCTGCGAGGAACCCCCTGATGAACGTCCTTCGAACTGGGGTGAACGGGACGCCATGAATTGGATCGGTCAAACGGTCCGTTGTTCCGTGATGACCAGTTGCCCATCGGAGAGACGACGGAGGGTGATCTCGTCGGTCTCGTCGATCACCCTGGAGCCGGTGTCGTAACGAGCGGCAAAGATGACTCTGCTCTCGTCGACGCCCGGTCCGGCCGCGAACCGTAGGTCTCGGAGCTCGAGGCTCGTGTTCTCCCAGTAGGCGACGTAGCTCTCGAACGTGAGGTTGCGCGCATCGCGGAACTCGGGGCTCAACAACTCCCACGTCGTCCCGTATTCACCTGCGAAAAGCCGGTCGTAATAGTCGGTGATGAACGCCACGGACTCGCTTTCGCCCGCCCGAGCGCCTCCAGCGTCCGCTACCGCGGGTGTCGTGGGCGGCGGTTGGGTGACGACCGGTTGGGTGACGACCGGTTGGGTGGCGACCGGTTGGGTGGCGACTGGTTGGGTGGCCGGCGGTTGGGTGGCCGGCGGCTGGAGCGGAAGCGATGTCGCTGTTGAGACCGCGGACTCGCTGATAGTCGTGTTGAGCGTCGGTGTGACGGAAACCTGGGATCGGGCATCTTCGGCCGACCCAGGCCGCGTGGCGGCCCAGATCGCCGCCCCCATGAGAATCATCAGGCCAGCGAACGCGACCATCATGAGGTTCGACGGCCGCCGGGATTCGCGGCGAACGGCCATTGGTGCCGACGACGACGATGGTCTTTCATCGACGGGACCGCCCGGAAACGGCATGACGAGGGTAGGTGCTCGCCCTCGCTCCTCTCGCGGAGGAAGCGCTTGGGGCGCAGCCGGTTTCATCGCCGCCATCTGCTGGCGTATCTGCGCTGCGAAATGGGTTGCCGACGATGGTCGCAGCAACGGATCCTTTGCCAACGCCGACTCGATGAGCTCGGCGACCAACCACGGAACAGTGTCTGGCAACGGTGGCGTCGGATCGTTTACGTGGGCAAGGGCGAGCGCGAGGGGCGTGTCCCGCTCGAAGGGCGGATGGCCTGCGAACAGCTCGTATGCGACCACCCCCAGCGAGTAGATGTCGCTCGCTGCCGTCACTGGCTCGCCTGTCGCTTGCTCGGGCGAAACGTAGGCAGGCGTACCGATCATCTGGCCGTGATCCGTGAGAGACGCCGAAGTCAGGGCGCGGGCGATGCCGAAATCCGTCACCTTCACGCTGCCGTCCTCCCGAATCATGAGATTGCCTGGCTTCACGTCCCGATGAACGACTCCGGCTTCATGTGCCGCCTGCAACCCATCAGCGGCCTGGCAGAGAATCGACAGTTTGGTCGCTGTGTGCAGGTCGGGCTGTTCGATCATCAGTTCCGACAGTGGTTTCCCACGTACCAGCTCCATAACCAGGAATGCCAGGTCAGACGTCTCGCCATAATCGTAGACGGTGGCTATGCCGTGATGACTCAACTGACCTGCGTGACGTGCTTCGGCGCGAAAGCGAGCGAGGAACTTCGAAGAGGTTCGGAACTCCTCCTTCAGAATCTTCACCGCTACGCCCCGGTTGAGCAGGCGGTCGGTCGCTTCCCAGACCTCGCCCATCCCTCCGACAGCAATCCGCTGGAGCAGTACGTATCGGTCGGCAAGGACAACATCCGGTTCGGGCCTCACGACGCTGGAGTACCCCGCTCGGGCCCTGGATAATCCTCGTTCGTTTGGATCTCCACCTCACTATGCGCATGTGGCGGAACTATTCACAGTGTGGCGGAGGGAACTTCCTTCTTGGGAAACCAGGCCCACGCTGAATACGAACCCGCAACAGGCTTTCCTGCCTATCGTGCGAACTTCGACTTGACGGTGGTGACCGGCAGGCCGCCCCGCAGATCACCATGATCACCATTCATGTTCAGGCCGCCGGGTCATGTTCACGCAGCCGGGTCATGTTCAGGCCGCCGGGCTGGTGTAGACGGCATCCACCGCTGCACCAAAGGTCGGTTGGTCGGCTGACGATGGGTGGCGAGACGCAACAAAACTGTCGCCGTCTGCAGCTTTGGCCGCATACATCGCATGGTCGGCCGCCACGAGCAATGCCTCCGATGTGAGGGGGAATGTGTCGGCGTCCCACGTCACCACACCGATCGAAGCGGTCACGCCAACGCTGCCGTCAGGGCTGCAACCGATGCGCAACGTGGACAGTAGACGGTCAGCGGTGACTCGTGCGGTCGCTTCTGTGGCGCCGGGCATGAGCACGGCGAACTCGTCGCCAGCGAGACGGGACACGACGTCGTGCTCGCGAACCGCCCGCCGGATCGCCTCGCCGACGTTGACCAACAGTTCGTCGCCAGCACGATGTCCGAGCTGATCATTGACCGCCTTGAACTTGTCGAGATCTATGAAGAGCAATGCGCCCGACGTTTCCAGACCGATGCCGCGGTCGAGGTGGCGGGCGAACAAGCTGCGGTTGGCCAAGCCCGTGAGGTGATCGTGCGTGGCGTCGTAGGCAAGCTGTGCTCGCGACTCCTCCAACGCATCGACCAGGCTGGACATGCGTGCGATCACGAGGATGAACGACAACGCTGTGGCAGCAATGACCAGCGGCACATTCGGCAAGCGTGCCTCGCTCCACTCGGCCATCAAGAATGCCGGTGTCACCAAGGCAGCAATAGCAAGGAACGCGAGCCGAGTTCTGCTGAGCGATGGGTCGACCGATGCTTGGGCTTCGCCTATGCGGCGAACGCTCGGGTCGAGCGCGCAAGCGGCGGACGCGATGTACGGCACAAGGTAGAGCGCATCGAGCACACTGCCTGACTCATAGTTGCCATGCAGTTGGCTGAGAACGAAGCCGATGTCGGCGACGAACATCGCCACGATCCCGATCGCCAGCGCCAGCAACGCAGGAGGAATCTGGCGCCAAGAACCCGTCGCTCCCGCGAGCAGCCGAATCAGCACCGCCAGACACAGCAAGTCGCCTAACGGATACGACCCGGCCACGGCTTGCTCGAGCACCGAGGAGCCACCCGCCTGTGCATACGGCGCGATCAGGTAGATCCACACTGCCACTGTCGTGGGCACCAGCACGATCGCTGCGTCGATCAGCGCGAGTCGGTCGCCATCCGGGCGGGCCCGCCGAACGAGCCCAGCCAGGCCGATCGCCATCAAGACATAGCCAGCGAGATAGAAGACGTCAGCGGCTGACGGGAACGGATCGATATCGAAGACGTACTCGTACAACGAGAACAACAGGTCACCGATGGCGAACGCAGTGAGACCGCAGCCAAATGTGATCCATGGGGCATTCACCGCACCATTGCGACGCAGACCCGCGAAGAGCCCGACGACTCCGGCCCACATCACCACCTGGAAGAACACTTCGCCGACGCGACCTTCGCTGACGATGTACACGAACACCGCTGCCGCTGCGACCCCGAACGCTACGGCATGGCGTGATCCAGAAACCCGCCCAATAACTGATGTAACCACGCCGTTTCATCGGCACGAAGCAGCGACTTCTCAAGCTTGCGATCTCAACCGGTCGCAGATCGAGTTACGGCTCCTGGCCGTCGAGGAACTCGATGAACTGCGCGACGACACTGTCGGGCACGCTCACGTTGTGATCCGGCTGCGGGTACTCGCCAGAGGCGACATCGGCCACGAACTCACCAAATGCAGAAATCCGCTCGTTCTGTAGGCGCTCGTGCTCGGCACGAAAGTCGCGATACTGCTTCGCATGCCGCGGGGTCCACCAATGGCTGTACCCCAGGATGTCACTCGAGAACAGGTACTGCGCGTCCGCACCAACACCGGCGCCCATCGAGAACAACAGCAACGAAGTGCGTTTGGCGATCGCTGCAGTGATCTGCTCGGGCACCACCTCGATCTCGACGGCGAAGGCACCAGCGTTCTCGTGGTCCTTCGTTTGGCGATACACGAGTGCGGCGGTGTCGAGCGTCTTGCCGACCGCCTTGAAACCGCCCGTCCAGGTACGACGCGCCGGAATGAGACCGACGTGACCCACTACGGGGATGCCCTCCGCTGCGAGCCGCTCGATGACGCCCAAGCTCGCGGCGCAGTAGCAGCAGTCTCCGCCGATGACCATTGCGTTGTGCGCTGCACGGAGGTAGTCGTCGGTGGTCTGTAGTTGGCCGTACTGCAGGCCGACTTGCACGAAGCAATCGCCCGCAGCGTCGCGCATGGCTGGACTCCAGATCGGTGTTTCGATCGACAAGATGTCGACGCCTGCGGCGGAACATGCGGCCGCCTCCTCGAGGTTCTCGATGTGCACCATGTTCATCATCCGAGTGCCTCGCAACGCTCGAAGGTCAGCCACCGTTGGACGACTGCGATTCATTCCCTAGCTCCCCACGTGCCTGATGGCGAGCGTTTCGCCGCCCCGCACGATAACGCAACGCCTGGAAGCGATCGTCGTCGGGCGGCTGGATCGGTCAAGTGGGCAAACAGCGAGTCGAGTCCGACGACTGAGCGAGTCGGGTGACTTGCACGGTCTTGTCGGTCAACATGGCCTGGCCGACGAACGTCGCGAACGACGCATCCGCTGCATCACGGCCGTAACCGATGCGGACGAAGTCGGTGGGGGCCACCATGCCCGTCGGGTCGAACAGCCACCACTCGCCACCCAAATACGCCTCGAACACACCGTGAAAATCTTGGGGTTCCACACCCTTGCCGTAACCCGACACATAGCGTGCCGGCACCCCGAGGGCCCGACAGAGCGAGATGGCCACATGGGCATAGTCGCGGCAGACGCCCGCTCGCTGCAGCAACACATCTGCGGTTCCGCTCGACGCATCGGTTGAACCAGCTGTGTAGGTGAGTTCAGACGTGACCCAGTCGCTCACGGCTTGAACCCGTGCGTAACCGGGGTCCAAGTCACCGAACAGGCGGCCGACGAGGTCGTACATCTTGTCTGATTCGCAGTATCGGCTGGGATTGAGGTAGGGGAGCAGGTCGGCCGGAACCTCGCGGAACGGGGTCTCGGGCAGCCACGACGGATCGGTGGGATTGGGGTGAACCTCGACGACTGCGTCGTAGGCAAGTGTGAACCAGCCGGGTTCAACGTCGACTCGAATGAGTTGGTGTGTGCCGCCCTCACCGAACGACACCAGCTCGAACGGTAGCGCAGGGATGAGGGAGACGGTCTCTTGCACGATGTGCTGACGATCGTTGCGTTCGGCGGCCACGGCGAAAGCGAAGGACGCGGTGATGCCGACGTCGTACTGCAGTTCCGAACGGACGGCGAGCGTAGTGGGGCGTGTCATGTCCGATCCGGTGTTGGTGGTGCTAGGCGAGCTGAGGGCGCGAGGTGAGTGGGGAGCAGACCAGATGACCATTGGTTGGGCAACTCCCGAACCACCTGTGAGAGCCTGGTCTGCCAGTGCTCACGAGCTTGTGCAAGATCATTCGCCGTGAAACGTGCCTTTCGAAAACTCGTCTCTGTCACGCCCATGACTGCGACATCGATGGGAAAGTCGACGTCGGTCACACTGGTGCGAGTGGCGTCGAACGCCAAGTATGCGAGTGACAACGCCTCATCGATGGGTGTGTTGTGCCGCAAGAGTCGGTCGAGGATGGGCTTGCCATAGAACGATCTGCCGATCACGAAGTACGGCGCATCCGTGGTGACGTCGACCCAGTTGCCTTCTGGAAACACCTCGAGAACCACTGGCTCCTGATCGCCGGGAAGTCGACCGGCAAGAATCGCGTGAAGGTTGAATGTGAGGCCGCCGGCGACGAGGCTCGCCTCGTCTTCTGCGCGGACGGTACGAAGCAACGCCCCGAACTCGCTTGCCAGTTGGTGCATCCGGTCGCACTCGACGGAGCCGTCTGCAACGGCATCTTCGAGGCGGGCAACGATCTTGTCGCGCACCGACCGTAAACCCGATGTCATGATGAGCGCCGACCGATCACCTATGTGCAACTCCGACAGCTTGAATTTGGTGCTGACGTGGTCGCCGCGAACGATCTGGGTATCGGCCAACGCAACAATGCCTTCGTCGACCCGAATTCCAATACAGAACGTCACGTCGTCATCATCGCGTGACGAGCGCCGGTTCCCAACTCCTCTCGGCGGGCGCCGGGTCACAGACGTGGGTGACAAGTTCAGCCGGTGCGCTGACGGTGTGCCACGCTGTCGACCTGTGAGTCGCTTGTTCCGAGCCCTGCCTGCATGAGCCATTCGACGCCATGAGTGTGGAAGTCAACACGTCGGGTGATACGCCCGCCGACGCATTGCAGGGGCTGTCCTCCGCACAAGTCAGCGAACGTATCGCCGCCGGAAGAGTGAATACCCCACCGCATTCGCCCGACCGAGGCGTGATGCAGATCGTGCGGGACAACGTCATCACCTCGGTGAACGCGATCATGCTGGTGTTGTTCGTGTTGATCCTGATTTCGGGCAATTGGCGTGACGGTCTGTTCGTGGGAGTTGTCCTGTCCAACAGCGTGATCGGAGTCACTCAGGAGTACCGAGCGCGTCGGCAACTTGCGAGGCTGACGGTGTTGACCCAGCCGCATGCCACCGTGGTGCGAGCAGGCGAACGCACGGTCATCGTCGCCGATCAAGTCGTGGTCGATGATTTGGTACATCTGTCTCCGGGTGGTCAGGTACCCGTTGATGGAACGGTGGTGGCTGAAACGGGGCTGCAAGTCGATGAGTCGATGCTCACGGGGGAGTCGGACACGGTCCCCAAGGCCCGCGGCGAAGAGGTGCTCTCGGGGAGCTATGTGGTTGCCGGGAGCGGGATGATCGTCGCAACGGCTGTGGGGGCCGACAGCTACGCCAGTGATCTCACGCTCGAGGCAAAACAGTTCAACGCTGCCGAATCGAACCTGCGCCGGTCGATCAACACGATCCTGCGTTGGCTGATCGTGATCATTCCGATCGCGTCGATCCTGCTGTTCCTCCGACTGCTCGGCGCTGAGAGTCGCTGGCAAGATGCGTTGCAGGGCACTGTTGCGGCCGCCGTGGCGATGGTGCCCGACGGCCTGGTACTTCTCACCAGTCTTGCCTTCGTGGCGGGCATGCTCGAACTGGCTCGGCGTAACGTGCTCGCGAAACAGCTCACCACGGTGGAGCTGTTGGCTCGGGTCGACACGCTCTGTCTCGACAAGACCGGCACCATCACCACCGGCCAGATCACGTGGTGCCGATCCCATCCGCTCGGCGACGCCGATGGCGAGCAGATCAACACCGTGTTGGCGGCGATCGCTGCTGCCGATGACGCTCCGAACGCCACTATGGCGGCTGTTGGCCTCGGCGTCGGTCTCGGGCCAGGATGGCCAGCCACCTCGACCGAGCCGTTCTCGAGCGCCCGCAAGTGGTCGGCGGTGGAGTTCGGTGACCGTGGTTGGTATTACGTCGGCGGCTTCGACGTGGTCCTCGGCGCAGAGGCTTCGTCTTCGATGATCGATGATCTCAGCGCCGCCGGCAAGCGCTTGATTGGCCTCGCCAGCAGCCCGATGGGTCCGTCGGGAGACGATTTGCCACACGATCTGACGTCGCTTGCGGTCATCGAACTGGAAGATGAGATCCGTTCCGACGCCAACGAGATTCTCGCCTACTTTGCCGATCAGCAGGTGCGAGTGAAAGTCATCTCGGGTGACAACCACCTCACGGTTGCTGCAGTGGCTCATCGCGCCGGCTTGCATCCGCGTGGTGAAGCCGTCGATGCGCGCAAGTTGCCGGACGACGGCCCCGAGTTGGCGGAGATGCTCGAACAGAACGACGTCTTCGGGCGGGTGCGCCCACGCCAGAAGCAAGCGATGGTGAAAGCGCTGAAGGCCAATGGGCACGTTGTGGCGATGACCGGAGACGGCGTCAACGATGTGCTCGCATTGAAAGATGCGGATCTCGGAATCGCCATGGGCTCGGGCAGCGAGGCCACTCGTGCGATCGCTGATCTCGTGCTGACCGACGACGCCTTTGCAACGCTGCCGGTCGTGGTCAGCGAGGGCCGCAAGGTCATCAACAACGTCGAACGAGTTGCAAACTTGTTTGTCGTCAAGGCGGTCTACGCCGTCTTGTTGACGGTTGTCATCGGTGTGCTCGGCAGCCCGTTCCCATTTCTTCCACGGCATCTCACGTTGGTGGGGACCTTCAGCATTGGCATCCCAGGGTTCTTTCTGGCGTTGGCGCCCGAAACTCGGCGGGTGCAGGATGGATTCCTCAATCGGGTCTTGCGCTTTTCGATTCCGGTCGGGGTGTTTGCGGGGACGGCTGCATTGGGGGTCTTCGAGTGGGCGCGTCGGGGAGGCGGTCTCCCGCTGTCCGAGGCTCGAACATCGGCAACGGTCACACTGCTGGCGGTTGGCCTGGTGATCCTCCTGACGGCGAGCCGTCCCATTCGTCCATGGAAAGTCGGTCTCGCGGCAACGATGGCGGCGAGTTACATGGGCATCCTGGCGGTGCCCTGGACCCGCGAGTACTTCGAGCTCGACCTCTTCACCGGCCAGGCTTGGTTCGTCGCTGTAGGGGCTGTAGCGGTTGCCTCGATGGCGATCGTTGCGGTCCCTCGGTTGACGCCGGGCTTGTCGTGGGGCGCAGGCGACGATGACATGTCCGACCCACCCGTGGGTGACCGCACGGTCGATGGCAAGCCCCACTCTGCTGGGAAATGACGGAGTTCTCTGGTGCGCGTGGTGCCTGAGGCGTAAGGATGCGGGCGTGACGAACTCGACGCCCCCACCTGTTCCGGAAATCACGTCCAGTGGCGACGAGCCGGGGGTCGTGGGCGGTGATCCGCTCACGTGCGTAGTGGTGGGTGTCGACGGCTCGCCGAGCTCCCTGGCCGCGCTCGAGTGGGCCTATCGAGCGGTCGTTTCGGGTGGCAGAGTGCACGTGGTGGTGGCAGTCGCGAACACCTTGGGGTTCTCTCCCGTGGAGCCTGGCGCGCCCACGACCACAGTGGAACTCGAGCAGCGGCTGGCCGGCTCATGGGGCGAGGCGGCGCGAAGCGAGGGAGTTGAGTTGACCGGCCATGTGGTCGACGACAGCGCGGCCGATGCTCTCATTCACGTGGCAACCGAGCACCGATGCGATGCCATCGTGGTGAATGCGCAGGTTGGGGCGCACCGAGCCTTGCGTTTGATCGGTCGTACCATCTCCAAATTGTTGCGGCGCTCGCCTGTTGCGCTGGTCATCGTCCCGGAGCAAGCGCCCAGTCACGGCAACCGCGACACGATCGTCGTGGGAGTGGGACAAAGCGATGCCAGTACCGCAGCCATGCGCTGGGCGGCGAGATACGCCAATACACGTCATGTCCGAGTAGCAGTGGTGAAAGCAGTATCGGCTCGGCCCACACTCACGACAGAAGGCTTGTTCGTTCTACTTGCTCATCTCTTGGACCCGAGCGTGTTGCACCGGTGGGCGCAAGAAGACGCCGACCAGTTCGCCGAGGAACTGCAGAGTCTGACCCACGAAGAGACCGACATCACCACCACGATCGTCGATGGGTCCGCTGGTGCCCGACTCGTCGAGGCGGGCCACCAGGCCGCGTTGCTGGTGATCGGGAGGGGCAAACCGGCGGCGGTGCATCACACCATCTCGCACGCCCCGTGCCCGGTGGTCGTCATCGCAGGCGACGGAGATGACGAAGCGGGAGAGGACGACGGCGGAGAGGACGACGACGGCGAGTCGATCGAGAGGTAACGGCACGTCCGTTGGGCTCACGCAGAGCGGATGACTCAGTCGGCCGCAGTTGGCTGCCCCAACTTGGCATCAGGTGATTCGTCATCGCTGCAGGACGTCCAGGAGTTCGGCAAACGTGCGCGCGAGCGCTTCAGAGGGGACCGCACCGATAGGTTCAGAAGCGTGCCACTCGACGACGCTTCAGACCGCACATCGCTGGCTCACAACATGGTGGCCAACCGCTACGAGTTGTCGGTCGACGGTGAGGTTGCGTCGTTCGCTGAGTATTTCGACGACGGAGACGTTGTGGTTTTTCCGCACACGGTGACCGCTCCGCGCTTTCGAGGCAACGGTTTTGCCGAGCGGGTCGTCAGGTTTGCGCTCGACGATGTTCGCCAGCGCGGCAAGCACGTGGTCGCGTCGTGTTGGTTCGTGGCAGAGTTCATCGCCGAGCACCCCGAATATGGTGACCAGGCTTCACTTCGCCCCACCCGACAGCACGACGACGACCAGCACAACGACGACCAGCACAACGACGACTAGCACAACTTCGACGACCAGAACGACGCTTCCGCTAGACGTTGCAGGTCTGGCGATAACTGTCCTGGCTAACCCACGCCTCGACCGCTTTCCACTGCGACGGGTACTCAGCCTCATGCTCGTACGCCATCTGAACCGCACGCTCACCCACGTCGTCGGGACACTTACCCGGCGAACGCTTCCTCTCTGACGCAAACGATCGTTCGTTCGTTATGCTAGAAATCGGGCGCAGCGAGTGCCAACGTCCGTTCGACGGAGCACACCATGCGCCGAGGGGCGGTGGGGGGTCGTGAGAGGATCCTGCCCGTTTCGAAGCGAACGACCACGGGTTGAGGACTAGGAGGCAAGGTGTTCGATCGGCTGATGATTGTGAACCGCGGCGAGATCGCGGTGCGCGTGATGCGGACGTGCCGAGAGCTCGGCATCGAGACCG
>JBBREA010000058.1:0-19413 GCA_038203385.1 Acidimicrobiales bacterium
CCTTCAACGTCTTGGCCGCCCTTCCCGGGCGTGACGCCGCCAACGATTTGGGTGCCGTAGGCCTGGTTGCGAAGACCGTGGTATTTGCCCTGGCCCCCGGTGAGTCCTTGCACGATGACTTTGGTGTCTGCGTTCACGAAAATTGACATGGCGTGACTGTGCTTTCTGTGAGGGTCAGGCGTTCGCGAGCGCGACGGCGGTGCGGGCGGCTTCGAGCATGGTGGGCTCGGACCGCAACTTCTCGGCAGGGATGCCTGCGTTGGCAAGGATCAGGCGACCCTCTTCAGCGTTGGTGCCGTCGAGGCGGATGACGATGGGAGCCTTCAACTCCACACGACCCATCGCTTCGACGATGCCCTTGGCAACTTCTTCACCACGGGTGATGCCCCCGAAGATATTGATCAGGATCGACTTCACGTTGTCGTCGAAGTTGATCACTTCGAGCGCGGCGGCCATGACGTCGGCGTTGGCCCCGCCACCGATGTCGAGAAAGTTGGCAGCGGAGCCGCCCACCTGGTTGACGACGTCGAGCGTGGACATGGCGAGCCCTGCACCGTTGGCGATGATGCCCACGGTGCCCTCGAGACCGATGTACTGCAAATCGTTGGCCTTGGCCATCTGCTCGCGCTCGTCGAGTACCTCGGTGGCCGAGTACTCCTCCCACTCCGGGTGGCGGAACGAGGCGTTGTTGTCGAGGCTCACCTTGGCATCGAGCGCGTGGATTTCGCCGGTGGGCTTGAGGATCAGCGGGTTGATCTCGGCGAGATCGCAGTCGCCCTCGGTGAAGCAGCGGTAGAGCTTGACCAAGATGTCGGCAGTGCCGTCAAGGGCTGCTTCGGGAAGCTTCGCATCCACCGCAGCCTGACGGGCGGTTGCCAGGTCGATTCCCACGGTGGGGTCGATATGGAGCATCAAGATCGCTTCGGGGTTCTCTTCGGCGACGGTCTCGATTTCCACGCCTCCCTCGCGCGACAACATGAGCAGATGCTTCTTGGCGCCGCGATCGAGCGTGAAGCTCGCGTAGTACTCCTCGGCGATGTCGGAGGCGTTCTCGACCCACACACGGTTGACCGTGTGGCCTTTGATGTCCATGCCCAGGATGTTTCCAGCGTGCAGGCGAACTTCGTCGGCGTCATTGGCGAGTTTGATGCCGCCAGCCTTGCCGCGGCCTCCCACTTGCACCTGTGCCTTGACGACCACTGGGTAACCCGCTGCGTCCGCTGCGGCAACCGCTTCGTCGACGGTGTCGGCCTTGTCGCCCGGGCTGACGGGAATGTCGTATCGGGCGAAGTACTGCTTGCCCTGGTATTCGAACAGGTCCACGGATGAATCCCTTCCAGATCGTTTGCCCGAGTCACCCTATTCCCCAGCCCTCGACCCCACCCAACCCACACCTACCAGCGGTGTCGCGATCCTGCGCCCGCCGATCAAGAACGCGACGGGATGTCTGGGGGCGGCAGAATCTTTCCATGGGAACTCGGGTCAGGGTCATGGGGGCAGGAACCTTCGCCCGCGTTCCCAGCGAGGGGCTTGCTCTCGCGGTGGTCCTTGCGGAACGTGACGTGGCGTTCGCCGGGCTGCTCATCGGCGCAGCAACGTTTCCCCAGATGATCACGGGGCCGATCGGCGGGCCCCTGCTCGACCGGTCGCAACGTCCGGGTCGCCTGCTTGCGGCAGCCGCGCTCGCAACTGCTGTGGCGTTTGCGCTGCTCGCTGCCGACCAGAAAGTGGTGCAACTCCTGGCTGCGGTGGCGATCTCCGCCACAGCGCCGATGCTCACTGGTGGCCTGAGCGCAGCCTTCACCACCTGGGCGGGGGCAGGGTCAACACACGAAGTGTCGGCCTGGGACGGCGTCGCCTACAACGTTGCAGGGGTCATCGCCCCGATTGCGGTCACCGCTATCGCTGTCGCCGTCTCACCGAACTGGGCATTGATCGCACTCGCGTTCGGTGGCGTCTGTGCCGCCGCATTCGTGATCGCAGCACCGGGCCGTGATCCCGATCGAATCGACGAAAACGCCGACGACGGCATCGCCATCACCCGAGCCCTCCAAACGATGTGGCGCGAACGTGGGCTGCGCGCGGTGACCGTGGCGACGACCATCGACCACGTCGGCGTGGGCGCACTCACCATCGCACTGGCCAGTGCCGCGCTCGATCACGGACGGCCAGCGACCGCGGCGGGTGTCGTAGCTTCGGTTCGAGCGATCAGTGCGCTCACGGGGTCGCTCGTGCTCACTCGATTCGGCGCCCGCGCCAACCCGGTGACGATGGTGCTTGCAAGTGTCGGGTTCACCGGCGCGTGCACGATCGCCATGGGATGGTCGTCCTGGCCGGTGCTCATCGCGCTCGGCTTCGTGATCGGTATGGGCGATGGGCCGATTCTGGTGGGAACCTACCGCGCTCGTAGCGACGGGTCGGCAGAGGGGAGTCGTGCGTCGGTGTTCACGGTCGGTGCGAGCCTGAAGCTTGCGGCGTCGTCGGTCGGTGCCGTGGTGGCCGGCGCGCTGCTCGCCGACCAAACCTCTTCCCTCGGCCTCGTCGCCGTCGGCGCGATCGGCATGATCGCTGCTGGCTCGGGTTGGTGGAGCTGGGCCGGATTCAGTTCCGAGCGTCGAGCGCCTCTTCGAGCCAACCGCTGATCAAACGCAGCGACGCTCCTGGTTGAAAGATCTCGGCGATCCCTTGTTCCTTCAGCGCTCGCGCATCCGCATCGGGAATCACTCCCCCGCCGAACACCAAGATGTCTTCGAGTTGGCGCGCCTTGAGTTCCTCCACGACCCGAGGAAACAAGGTGAGATGTGCACCAGACAGCAGTGACAAACCCACTGCGTCGGCGTCTTCTTGCAGCACCGTTTCGGCGATCTGCTCGGGCGTTTGGTGCAGGCCGGTGTAGATGACCTCGAAGCCGTGGTCGCGCAGCGCTCGGGTGATTGTCTTCGCTCCACGATCGTGGCCATCGAGACCGGGTTTGGCAACGACGACGCGGTACTGGCGGTTCACAATCGATCAACCTATTCGTCGCTGCTGACCCGCACCAAGCTGTTGTGGAGGCGAACCGCCACGGCTCCGGATGACGGCAGACTGAGGCCATGCAATTGCCACAGCTGCGCTCACCGTTCGCTCGCGCGGTCGTTCCTGTGCTCGCCGGCGCGGCCGTGCTGGTGGTACTGGCGGGTTTCACGTGGGCGATGGCAGCGTTCATCTCCGGGGGCGGCAGTGAAGGGAGCCGCAAGTTTGCTCCGTCCACGTTCACCGTCGGTCAGGTAGAAGGCCTCGCCACCACCGTTGCCGAAGAAGGCCCGCTGTTCTTCCCCGAGCTCGGCACGGCAGTTGGCGCTCGGTCGATCGTGGTCGATCACACCGGCGACGTACCCGCCGACAACTGGCGGATCTACTGGGCGTATCCGGCCGACCGAGACGCCGGGTGCGTCGTCGAGCAGATTCCCATGACTCGCACGTTCACCGACTGCGACGGCCGCGTCGTCGATGTGACCGAACTCGCGTTACCCGACGCCGGTGTTTTTCCCAGAGTGGAAGAACGCCGCACACTGGTGCTCGACCTGCGAGGCATCACTGCCGACAGCACCACTAACAGCACGGCCGACTCCACCACCGGCTAGCTCGCTGCTTGCGCTCACCCAACGATCGCGACGGCGGCTGCGACGAGCAGCAGACCGTTGCGCACCAGGTGACCGAACCCGAGGGGTTTGGCCGACCAGGCCCCGAAGCATGCGCACGGCGGATGTTTGCCCTGCACCAGCAAGCGCACGATCAAGCCGGTGAAGACCAACAGCAGCAACGCTGCTGCGACGGCCGACCAAGGGGCTGCCACTCGGAACGCCGTCAGCGAGCCCACCACCAACTCGAACCAGGGAACCACCACGACGACCGGTCCGCGTACCCCGAGCCCGGCTGCCTGTACCGGCCAGGCGGGTCCGGCTGCGAGTTTCGAGGCGCCGGCGACCACCAACGCGCCGCCGGCGATTGCGCCGGCAATGATCGCAACGGTGCTCATGCGCCGGTTCTCGTTCGCCGGTTCTCGTTCACCGGTTCTCGTTCGCCGGTTCTCATCGGATGGTGAAGCGCAGACCCTCGCTGGCTGCGAACACGTTCACCGGGCCGCCGCACCTGTGCGCGCCCGCAACGATCTCGTCGATCGCGTCGTCGGTATGCGTCGGGTCGTGGTGGAACAATGCGAGGTTCCGGGCTCCGCAATCACGGGCTACCCACACTGCGTAGTCGACCGTGCAGTGGCCCCAGTCAGACCGCTGTTCGAACTCGGTTCGCGTGTACTGAGCATCGTGGATCAAGAGGTCGACCCCGTCACACAGTTCACGAACATTGTCAGTGGTGGTGTACACGTCGACGCCAGGCTGCTGGTGGTCGCTCACATACGCAACGCTGTGACCGTTCCAGTCGACTCGGTAACCGCAGGTGTTGCCGAGATGTGGAACAAGGCGGCTCTTCACCTTGACATCACCAATTTCGAAGTCAGTGTTGGCGACTGCGTGGAACGCCACCGAGCCCGGCAGCGAATCGATGCCGACAGGAAACAGCGGTGGCCGCAGCATCTGATGGACCACGTCGCCCACCGTGGTGCCGTCGGCCTGCGAAGGGGCGTAGATGTCGAGTCGGTTGCTGGTCGAACGGAGCAGGGGCGGAAAGAATGGCAATCCTTGGATGTGATCCCAATGCGCATGGCTGAGCAAGCAGATCCCTCGGAACAACGCACCAGAGAACTGTGCACCGAAGTAGCGGGAGCCTGTTCCGATGTCGAACATGATCGGGTCGTGCCCTGGCACCTCGACCGAGACGCAAGACGTGTTGCCGCCGTAACGCATGATGTCGCCGCCATGACACGCAGTGGAGCCGCGAACGCCATAGAACTCGACAGCGAACTCGTTGTCAGCGTGCTCGGCATTTGGTTGGTTCGAATGGGCCCCGATAGGGCAACGCTACAACGGCCTCACGACGGCGTTGTGGTCGAGCCACCCGCGTCGAGCGGGTCGTTTGTCACACTCACACCGGCAAAGCGACGTTCACTCGCCGGCGATTGCAGCCGCCATCACTGCGGCGGCTGCCGCAGCGCCTGAACCGGATCGCGGCGCGTTGATCACGTCGAGGGCGGTGTCGATGGCGCCGAGTACTCCAAGGATTCCAGGAGCGTTGACGTGTCCCATGTGCCCGATGCGGAACGAACTGGCACTCTCGCCGCGCAGACCGATGCCAAGCGTGACGCCCATCATTTCCTGGCAGAGACCCCGAATGACCTGGGCGTCAATCGACCCGGTGCGCACGCTCGTCACCGAGTTCGCCTGTTCGCTCGTCATCTTCGCCTGCAGCTCGATGCCACCTGGCGCCACCCATGCACCCACCGCTGCTCGCACGGCAGACGCAATGACGTGGTGACGGTGCCAGACGTTTTCCAAACCCTCATCAGCAATCATCCCAAGCGCCTCCTGCAGGGCGAACAGGTGACTCACCGGTGGCGTGCCGGCGTACCGCTGGTAGTGCGCGTCGCGGTCCATTCGAGCCGTCCAGTCCCAGTAGTACGTGCGGAGACCGGCGTGTTCGTGTGCCGCCAACGCTCGCTCGCTCGCCCACACGATGCCCAACCCGGGTGGCGTCATGAGCCCCTTCTGGCTGGCGGCCACTGTGACGTCGACTCCCCATTGGTCCATCTCGTATCGCTCGCATCCGAGTGACGCGATGCAATCGACCATGAAGAGCGCAGGGTGTTCGGCCGCGTCGATAGCCCCGCGCATCGCCTCGATGTCGTTGCGTAACGACGTGCCGGTGTCGACGTGCACCATCAGCACCGCCTTGACCTCATGGCCAGCATCGGCACGAAGCCGTTCTTCCACCGCTGCTGGATCGACGGCGCGACCGGCCTCGGCGAAGATCAGATCGACGTCGAGACCGTTGAACGTCGCCATGTCGGCCCAACCCGCAGCGAATCCGCCACAGTCGAACACGACGATCTTGTCACCGCGCGACAACGTGTTCGACAGCGCCATTTCCCACGCGCCGTGACCGTTGCTGATGGCAACGAACGGTTCGGCAGCGGTGCGGGCGACCACGGACAGGCCGGCGAACACTTCTTCGCTGAGCCGTACGAGATCGCCGACGTAGATGTCGGTCATCTGACGCCCCATCGCGGCGAGCACTCGATCGGGCATGATCGATGGGCCCGGGATCGCCAGGATCTCGGGGCCACCTGCCAAGTTCGCGCCATGTTCGGGCAAGTTCAACGCAGACGTCATCATTCGAGTGTGCCGTGAGGCCGAGCCGATCCGCCGCCACGGCGGCTGTGAACCGCACGGTGGTGCCTGCCCTCTAGCCTCAGAGCCGTGGCCCACGAGTTCATCTACACCTGTTACAAGCTTGCCCGGTTCTATCCGCCCGACCGCACGGTGCTCGAGAACATCTCGTTGTCGTTCTACCCGGGGGCAAAGATTGGCGTCATCGGTACCAACGGCTCCGGCAAGTCGAGCCTGTTGAAGATCATGGCGGGCCTCGACGACGGTTTCTCTGGCGATGCGCGACTCACTCCGGGATTCAGCGTCGGATATCTGTCCCAAGAGCCCGAACTCGACCCCACCAAAGATGTGAAGGGCAATGTCATGGACGGCGTCGCCGAGGTGCAGTCGTTGATCGACCGATACAACGAGGTCATGGCAATGTGGGCCGATCCCGATGCCGACTACGACAAGATCGGCAAAGAGCAGGCGAACCTCGAAGACAAGATCGCCGCCGCAGACGCCTGGAGCCTGGAACGCAACGTCGAGATCGCCATGGACGCCCTCCGCTGCCCACCTGATGATGCTGATGTCAGCACGCTGTCCGGCGGAGAAAAGCGTCGCGTGGCCCTGTGCCGCTTGCTGCTCGCTCGGCCCGACCTGCTGTTGCTCGACGAGCCCACCAACCACCTCGACGCCGAGTCGGTGTTCTGGTTGGAGCGATTCCTCAAGGAGTATTCGGGAACGGTCGTGGCCATCACTCACGACCGGTACTTCCTCGACAACGTCGCAGAATGGATTCTCGAACTCGAACGCGGCAAAGGCTTCCCGTTCGAAGGTAACTACTCGTCCTGGCTCGAACAGAAGGCGGCGCGACTCGCCCTGCAGGAGAAAGCCGACAACACCCGCCAGCGCACGTTGGAACGCGAGCTCGAGTGGGTACGGATGTCACCGAAGGCTCGCCAGGCCAAGGGCAAGGCGCGACTCGCTGCGTACGACAAGCTGCAGACCGAAGCCGAAGCGGCGAACGGTGCCGATCAGCGACTCGAAATCGCCATCCCCGCAGGCAAGCGTCTCGGCGACACGGTGATCGAAGTGAAGGGCTTGCAGAAAGCATTCGGCGACAAGCTGCTGTTCGACGACCTGTCGTTCTCGCTGCCACCTGCAGGCATCGTGGGCATCATCGGTGCCAACGGCGCCGGAAAGACCACGTTGTTCCGCATGCTGGTCGGTCAGGAACAAGCCGATGGGGGCACCATCAAAATCGGTGACACCGTACAACTCAGCTACGTCGATCAATCTCGCGACAGCCTCGACGACAACGCCACCGTCTACGACGAAATCACCGGTGGCGTCGACCACATGCAGGTGGGCAATCGCGAGATTCACGGCCGCGCCTACGTATCGAGCTTCAACTTCAAAGGCACCGACCACGGAAAACTCGTCGGCAAGTTGTCGGGCGGAGAACGCAACCGCGTCCATCTCGCCAAACTGCTCAAGTCGGGAGGCAACGTGCTGCTGCTCGACGAACCCACCAACGACCTCGACGTCGACACGCTGCGGGCGCTCGAGGCGGGTCTCGAGTCGTTTCCGGGCTGCGCCGTCGTGATCAGCCACGACCGTTGGTTCCTCGATCGCATCGCCACGCACGTTTTGGCGTTCGAAGGCAACTCGGTGGTTCGCTGGTTCGAAGGCAACTTCACCGAGTACGAGGATTACAAGCGCAAAGAACTCGGCGCATCCTCGGACCAGCCCCACCGCCTGAAATACAAGAAACTCTGATTCGGGCTGATTCGGGCCAGATTGCCCGGCTGCTTCGTTGCCACTCACCGCTCATCGCCGAAAGGCGACTCGGGTTCTTGGCGCCTTGCACTCGAACAATCTGATCCCGATCAGTACCCCCTCGTTTGACTTGCCCACGGTCGGGTCGCAGTGCCCATCGCACTGATCGAATCTTCGGATTCGTGGTCGGTGTCAGTCGGGGAGTTTGGGAGTTTCTTCGCCTCGGTCGTTCACCAGGCTGGCCCTCGTGAGGACTCGGTTGCCGAATCGCTTGCGAAGGTCGTCGACGGCTTCGTCGAGAGGAGAAGTTGGTTTGCGGCCGAAGGGCAACAGCATCTGTTCTGGTGTGTGATCGGCGTCGAGCAGATTGCCGACCGACAGGCCGATCAGCGTGAGGCCGAGTTCGTCGATCCGCGCCAGTTCGTGTTGCAGGATTGCCAGCGCAACCGTGGCTATCGGTTCGGTCGCCGACGTTGGATGCGCGAGTGTTCGCGACCTCGTGGACCGCGTGAAGTCGTCGAACCGGAACCGAACCGTCAAGGTGCAACCGACGCGGCCGGCGGTTCGCATGCGCCGAGTGACTCGGTCGACGATGCCAAGCATGGTCGCTTCGAGCTCAGCAGGTGACCGTCGGCCCCGCCCGAGCGCATGCTGCGAGCCGATCGAGCCACGCCGACGACCGGTGTCGACCGGCCGCGGGTCACGGTTGTGAGCCAGCGCAGTGAGGTGGCGAGCCGAGGCCGAGCCGAGGATCGCTCGAAGGTGTTGTTCGTCGAGCACGGCGATGTCGCCGACCGTGAAGATGCCGCGGGCGCGCAGCCGTTCGTCGGTCTTGGGGCCGACACCCCACAAGCGACTCACCGGCAACGGGTGCAGGAATGCGCGCTCACCGCCCGCCGGAACCACCAGCAGACCGTCTGGTTTGGACACCGCAGAGGCCACCTTCGCCAAGAACTTGGTGGTGGCCACTCCCACGGAGATCGGCAGGCCGACACCGTCGCGCACCGAACGGCGAAGCTGCGCTGCGATGTCGGTTGGCTGCCCGCTCACTCGGCGAAGGCCACCGACGTCGAGAAACGCCTCGTCGATCGACAGTGGTTCGACGATCGGCGTCGTGCTGTGGAAGACGTCGAACACAGCGCGACTGGCCGTGACGTAGGCGTCGAAGCGCGGTGGCACCACCACGAGGCCCGGGCACAGCCGTTTTGCTCTCCACTCGGCCATCGGCGTCGACACCCCGAACGCCTTGGCCTCGTAGCTGGCGGCCAAGACGATGCCGCCGCCCACCGCCACCGGGCGACCTCGCAATGCGGGGTCGTCGCGCTGTTCCACCGAGGCGTAGAACGAGTCGAGGTCGGCGTGGAGGATGGTTGCCTCTTCTAGATTCGATCGAATTCTCGAACACATGTTCGACACGATAGACCATGGGTGCGACACGCCATGCCGCGGCGATCTGCCCGCCATACTGGACCACCGTGGATCTGGTGGTAGGTGTCGACATCGGGAACGAGACCGACATCGCACTCACCACTCGCCTCGCTGACCAGGCCGGTCAACAGCTGGTCCGCTTACGCGCTGAAATGTGGGCGTCAGGGATGCATCCGTGGGACGTGATGGACGGTGGCGACGCTGCCAGCCACCGGTTCATTGCGGAGGAACTCCGCCAGCACCGTCCCGACGATGCGGTACTCGATGAGGAGGGCGCCGAAGATCCTCGGCGATTCAGCGCAGACAGGGTGTGGATCATCGATCCACTCGACGGCACGCGCGAGTTCGGCGAGCAGGGACGCCCAGACTGGGCCGTGCACATCGCGTTGTGGGATCGCGACCACTTCGTCTGCGGCGCGGTTGCGCTGCCGGCAATGGGTGCGACCCTCACCACGGACCCAGCGCCCGTGTTGCCGGTGGTCACCCGCGACCGGCCGCGCATCATCACCTCACGCAACCGTGCGCCTCACGCCGCCGTCGTCGTCGCGAACCGGCTTGGTTGCGACGCCATTCGGCTCGGCTCAGCTGGGGCCAAGGCCATGGCGGTCGTCCTCGGTGAGGCAGACATCTACGTGCACGACAGCGGGATGTACCAGTGGGATTCGGCCGCGCCGGCCGCCGTGGCGCTGGCTGCAGGTCTGCACGTGAGCCGGATCGATGGATCACCGATCGTCTACAACGCCAGGGATCCTTGGCTGCCAGATCTCATCATCTGCCGCAAGGAATTAGCCGACGATGTACTGACCGCGTTGTGGGGATAGGCGCAGCGTCGTCCACCTGCTGTGCAGCCACGCACTGACACCCCCGCCGTACACTCGTGGCATGCATGAACGCCAGCGAGCACAAGGGCCGCTCGCCATCGCCGCGATAGCGAGTGCTGGCGCCGCCGTCATGCATGCCGCGGCGGCAGGAATCCACGCCGACCATCCCACGTTGTCGCGTACGTTCGTTGCGGTCGCCATCGCGCAGGTTGCGGCCGCGGTCATCGGCTTCTTGCGTTCTGGGCGAGTGGCGGTTGTGGTCCTCGTAGCGGTGAACGCCTTCGCGCTCGGCGGATGGCTCGCCACTCGCTTCGTCGACCTCTCCTGGTTCCCCGGGCTCGAAGTTGCCGAGGCGCCGCAACTCGCCGACTCGATCGCGGCGATGCTCGCCCTCGTGGCCGTGGTGGCAGCCGCAAGTTCCCTGGGCAGCCGTGCCCCCGCCATACCAAGCCGTGCCGTGTTCATCTCTGCGGTGTTGGTCGGCGTGATGATGGTGCCCGGCCTCGTCGCCGCCACGGATCATTCCCACGCTGGCGGCGAAGATCACCGCAGCAGCGCAGCTGCTGACGACGGCCACGACGAGCATCCCCACGGCTCGGAATCCGACGCGGACACTGACGGTGCTGCAGTCGGCTCCGGGATCACCGCCTCCGCATCCGATTCCGCTGGCACAGGCACGCACACAGACACGCATCCCGACGACGGGCATGGTCACGACACGGGTTCTGCCGGTGATGCAGACACCGCAGTCATCGGTGCGCAAGCTGCCACGCCCATCGAAGGTCCCGTGTGGCCGCGTGCGTGGGATCCCACCGCACCGATCGACTTCTCAGGAGTCGCTGGTGTCACTGCTGAACAACAGGAACGCGCCGAACAACTCGCAGCCGACACGCTCCGCGACTTGCCGACGTTCGCCGATGTCTCGACGGTCGGCGCACTCGGTTTCCGCTCCATCGGCGACAGTTCCACCGGGTTCGAGCATTACATCAACGGCGGATACATCGCCGACGACAAGTTCTTGGATCCCACCGCTCCGGAGTCACTGGTGTACGAAGTCGACGGCGACGAACGAACCCTGGTCTCCGCGATGTTCATTGCGAAGAACATGCCCGTGGACGACCCGGCGCTCACCGAGATCGGCGGGCCGCTCATGCAGTGGCACGTTCATCTCAACTTGTGTTGGGGCCTCGACGACAATGGTCAGCCAGTCGTCAGGTCGGTGCTCGCAGATCTCGACGACGAGTGCCCTGCTGGAACGTTGAACGCCGGTGGAGACAATCCAATGGTGCATGTGTGGATCGCACCCCATGCGTGTGGCCCATTTGCGGCGCTCGAAGGTCACGGCGCCGGTCAAGCTGCATCCGCCGACGGCAGCCGTGTCGATCAATGCGCCCACGGCGAGCACGACGGGCACGAGGCAACCGAATCCGCTGCCACACATTCCCCTGCGACCCAGCCGTACGACCCCACCATGCCGATCGACCTCGGTGGCCTCGAGGGTGTCACGCCGCAGCAACAGGCGTTTGCGGAGAACCTGGTGGCGGCGACGCTGCGTGACCTCCCCCAGTGGGCAGATCTCGACGTAGTGGCAGCCGCTGGATTCCATTCCATCGGCGATAGTGCCACCGGGCACGAGCACTACATCCAATGGGACTGGATCGACGACGACATCATTCTCGACCCCGACTATCCGGAAAGCCTGGTGTTCGAGCCGCAGCCCGATGGTTCGAAGAAGCTCGTCTCGGCAATGTTCATGTTGCCGCGCAACATCGATCTCACGGACGCGCCCGACCTGGGTGGCGAGCTGATGCAGTGGCACGTTCATGGCGACCTGTGCTTCACCGACGATCCGGTTGCCCCCATCGTTGCCGGAGTGAAGCCAATCGGCACGCCGTGTCGACCTCCGTTGGTCGACGGAACGCTCTCCGCGATGATCCACGTGTGGATCACCCCAACACCCTGCGGGCCCTTCGCAGCTCTCGATGGCATCGGCGCCGGGCAGGTCGCAGCGGGCGCAGAAGCGCTCTGCGACACCGCACATGGAAGCCACTAGCGGTTTCGACACAGACAGAATCGACACAGGCAGAATCGACATGAACGGAATCAACAGGGACGGAATCGTCATTGACGACGTGACGCCAGACGATGGAAACGTGGTCGACGACCGCAGGTGGGGCGCGTTCACGGCGGGCGGGCCGTGGAACCTGGTGCGCGATCACATCGTCTGGCTGCCAGAGACCGAATCGCTCCGGAGCGAGGCTCGCCGCTCCATCCCGAGCCTCATCACGCCCGGCAAACTCCCGCCTGGGCGACGTTCAGCAGCGATCACCGCCCAACTCTGGTGGGCGGTCGGCCCATGGGTATGGCGTAAGAAGCGCAACGCTTACCCGAGCACGGAAGCCGGCAGAGCCGAGTTGTCCGCCCGCCTCCGCAAGGGCGCCGAGAATCTCGGTCCGACGTTCATCAAACTCGGCCAGATCATCTCGTCGGGTGAGGGGCTGTTTCCGAAAGAGCTCGTCGACGAGTTCAAGAAGTGCCGTGACCAAGTGCCGGCCGAGCCGTTTCGAGTGGTCCGCGAGATCGTCGAGGCCGACCTGGGTGCCTCGATCGAGACCGTCTTCTCGTACTTCGATCGCCGCCCGTTGGCGGCGGCGTCCATCGCTCAGGTCCACGTCGCCAGGTTGCGCTCCGGCGAAGACGTCGTCGTCAAAGTGCAGCGTCCCGACGTCGCCACCCTGGTGCGACGCGATTTGGCTGCCCTGGCATGGTTGGCGCCTCACCTCGTCGGCCGAATCCCGGTGGCGGCGCTGGCCAACCCACCTGCACTCGTCGAGTTGTTCGCCGAAACCATCGTGGAGGAGCTCGACTTCCGGCTCGAAGGCGCCAACATGATCGACGTCGCAGGGGTGATCCACCAGCTCGGCCACAACAGCTACGTCGTCCCGAGGCCGCACCCAGTGCACGTCACCCGGCGCGTGCTCGTCATGGAGCGATTGTCGGGATACAACTTCGACGATGTCGATGGCATGCAGGCGGGCGGAATCGACACCGAAGAGGTCATCAGGTCGGGCATGGTCGCATTCATGGAAGGGGCCATGGTCCACGGCATCTTCCACGGAGACCTGCACGGCGGAAACCTGTTCGTGCTGGCCGACGGCACTACGGCGCTCCTCGATTTCGGCATCGTCGCCCGCCTCTCTCAGGAGCGCCGGCTCGCCTTCTTGCGCCTGATGCTCGGAGCGATGACCAACGACGTCATGGGCCAAATGGCGGCACTGCGCGATCTCGGCGCTCTGCCGGCAGACACCGACCTCAAGGCTGTCGTGAAGGACTTGGGCCTCGACCTACCGCCCATCGATCCCACGACCCTCACGGGCGACGAACTCGTGCGAGAAGTGCAGCGCGTGGTCAAAGCCCTGCTGGGCTACGGCGCTCGGCTCCCCAAAGAGCTCATGCTGTACGTCAAGAATCTCGTCTTTCTCGACGGTGCGATCGCCAGATTGGCACCTGATCTCGACCTCCTCGCAGAAGTGCAGACCATTGCGCTCGTCTTTGCCCAGCGCCATGGCGAACGCCTCGGACGCGAGTTGGGCATCGACGCCACGACTCTTGCCGTCGATCTCGATGGGGTCAAGGCCAGCTTGGGGGTCGACTCGGACGTCGACCAGCTCACCTACCGAGATCTGCAGGCCCGCCGAAACCTGATCCAGAAACGCATGAAGACGCATCTCACCGAGCAATGAATCGGCCACGATGATGCAGCGCGGCGAGACGCCAGGTGATGCGGCACTTCCAGCCCGTCGCTAGCCTCCCACCACGTGCGCCTCGTGATAGCCCGCTGCTCGGTCGATTACGCCGGCCGTTTGGCTGCCCATTTGCCCGAGGCGACTCGGTTGATCATGCTGAAAGCCGACGGCTGTATCGCCATTCACGCTGACGGCGGCGCCTACAAGCCCTTGAACTGGATGAACGCTCCGAACACGATCCGAGAGTTCGACGACCACTGGGAGATCTCGAATCCGAAAGGCGAAACCCTCACGGTGCATTTGCACGAGGTGCTCGCGGACTCCGCCCACGAACTGGGCGACGACCCAGGGCTACAGAAAGACGGCGTCGAGGCGCACTTGCAGGAGCTGCTCGCTGCCTCACCGCACGCAATCGAACTGGGCCTGATGTTGGTTCGACGCGAGTACCCCACCGCTATCGGGCCGGTGGACTTGGTCTGCAAGGACTCAGGTGGTGCCACCGTGGCGGTCGAGGTGAAGCGACGCGGCGACATCGACGGCGTCGAACAACTCGCCCGATACATCGAACGTCTGCAACTCGACTCCTCGCTCGGCGATATCCGAGGCGTCTTCGTCGCGCAGGCCATCAAGCCGCAGGCGAAAGTGCTGGCCGAGTCGCGTGGATTCACTTGGGTCGAGGTCGACTACGACCAGCTGAGGGGCATGGCGCCCGACGAGCTGCGGTTGTTCTAGCAATCGCCGCCCTGGCGCTGCGCTACCGAACAGCGTCGTGTGGGTAGACCGCTGGCATCTGCGTCAGTCGGCGCTGTCGCTCGGTGAGCAGCCCACTTCGAGCAAGATCGGCAAGGGTCGTCTGATACTGCGTACCCCAGGTGGAGTGCCCCGGCGCGTACTTGTACAGCATGGACAGCCGTTCGTGCTCACCATGCCACGGCGACGTGCCGTGAGTGAGCGCCTCGGTGAAGAAGACCACGTCTCCCGCCTGCAGGGGAATCTCGACTGCCCAATTCGCTGGATGCCCTGACGGGCGCTCGAAGTTCGCCCGGTGGCTGCCTGGGATACAGAGGAAGCCGCCCGCACCGCGGGCGTGATCGACCAACGCCCATTGCACGGCGACCAGGCCGTTGTACATCTGGTTGGCGCGAACTTCGTAGAACTGGGCCGGATCATGCGGCGTGCCGCCACCGTGCAGCCCGAGACCAGTCGTGCCCGCAGCCATGATGATCCCGTACGCATGGTCGAGTCGAGCTTTGGGCCCGCACATTTCGAGTATCGGTTCCAGGACCGCGTCGTGATCGATGAGGTCCCGAAACGGTTGCTCGGCATCGAGAAAGCCGACGAATCGCTGTGACCCCAGATCACTTCCGGGCGGAGGCACGCCGAGTCGTTCGACGGCACCGAGCAAGTCGTCGATCTCGCCGTCGTCGAGCGCGCCGTACCGCACTACGTAGCCATACACGTCGAAGAAGTAGCGTTCATGGGCCGTGAGCGGCTGTGCCCCATTCATTCGGCAACCCTAGGCGCCACAGGTATCTGCTGCGTGAACGGCACTCCCCGCTGAAGTCCGGCTTTTCGAGTCGGCTACGTTCGCGATCATGCCTCAACACGTTCGCGGTGTCGTCGCCCTGGCGAAGGGTGCCCCAGTCAGTATCGAAACCATCGTCATTCCCGACCCCGGCCCCGGCGAAGCAATCGTGAAAGTGCAAGCCTGCGGCGTGTGCCACACAGACCTGCACTACCGCGAGGGCGGCATCAACGACGACTTCCCGTTCCTGCTCGGCCACGAAGCGGCCGGAGTAGTGGAATCGGTCGGCGAGGGTGTCACCAACGTTTCACCCGGGGACTACGTCATCCTCAACTGGCGCGCCGTGTGCGGCGACTGCCGGTCGTGCCTCAAAGGCAAGCCGTGGTACTGCTTCTCCACCTTCAACGCCACCCAGAAGATGACCTTGGAAGACGGCACCGTGCTGTCGCCAGCGCTTGGCATCGGTGCCTTCGTGGAAAAGACGCTCGTCCATTCTGGTCAGTGCACCAAGGTCGACCCGACCGCTCCAGCCACGACCGCCGGCCTGTTGGGCTGCGGTGTCATGGCGGGCATCGGTGCCGCCATCAACACCGGCAACGTGGGTCGCGGCGACACAGTGGCCGTGTTCGGCTGTGGCGGCGTCGGCGACGCCGCCATCGCCGGCTCGTATCTCGCAGGCGCCAGCAAGATCATCGCGGTCGACCTCGACGATCGCAAGCTCGAATGGGCGAAGGAGTTTGGTGCCACGCATACCTGCAACTCCAGCACCACCAACGCCGTCGAATACATCCAGTCGGTCACCGATGGCAATGGCGCCGATGTGTGCATCGACGCCGTCGGTCACCCCGAGGTCTACAAACAGGCGTTCGCGGCCCGCGACCTTGCAGGCACCGTGGTGCTGGTGGGCGTGCCCAATCCAACTGCGGTGCTGGAGCTGCCGATGATCGAAGTGTTCGGTCGCGGCGGCACGCTGAAGTCGTCGTGGTACGGCGACTGCCTGCCGTCGCGCGACTTCCCCATGCTGATCGACCTGTACCAGCAAGGCCGGCTCGATCTCGATCGTTTCGTCAGCGAGACGATCTCCATCGACGATGTCGAAGAGGCGTTCCACAAGATGGAGCGCGGCGAGGTGCTACGCAGCGTGGTCGTCATGGACGAGCAGTAATGCCCATCGAACTCGTCACCACCGACGGCGTCTTTGCCCTTGATGGCGGAGAGTGGGAAGTCACGAACAACATCTGGCTCGTTGGCGACGACCGAGAAGTCATCGTCTTCGATGCCGCGCACGATCATCAACGAATCGTCGACGCCGTCGCCGGTCGGCGGGTGAAGGCGATTGTGCTCACGCACGGGCACAACGATCACATCAACGCCGCCGTGCCCCTGCGAGATGTTGTCGACGCGCCGATCTGGCTCCACCCAGCGGATCACATGTTGTGGGAGGCCGTGTGGCCCTCCGACACCACCGACCGGGAAGTCACCCCCGGCTCGGCCTTCGATGTGGCCGGCCACCACCTCGCGGTGGTACACACCCCAGGACACTCCCCCGGCTGTTGCTGCTTCTTCGATGCCGACGACGGGCGAGTCGTCTCGGGCGACACCTTGTTCTGCGGCGGCCCCGGAGCCACTGGTCGGAGCCACAGCGACGAGCCGACGATTTTGCGTTCGATCATCGGTCAGCTGCTCACGTTGCCAGCTGAAACGATCGTTCACACCGGACACGGGGATACCACCACGATCGGCGCCGAGCGCGACGGCGTGCTTGCGCGCGCCGCCGAGCTCGGCATCTCGTGATCAGTCTTTCAGCACGAATCACCCGGTAGCAGGGGCTTCACCGCCAGCTGATACGTCACATCGCCTTCGGTGAAGAACGTCAGCTGATTCGACGTTGCGAACAGATCCTTCACGTCCGCAGCAGGAATCGCAACGCAGTCGGCAGCATCGGCGAGCAGCGCTGCATCGATCGTCCAGTCCACGAACGTTGGCTCCACGTCATACCCGGTGGTGTCGCTGGTCGGCGTCGCCCGAACCAAGAACGTTTCGGGTTCCATCGGCGAAGCGTCAGCTGGAACGGTGCCCGTGGCAGCGGTGATGAACGCCTGCAGTTCGGCTCGGTCGCCGGTCTCTTCACCGCTGTCAAAGGTTCCCAGCCCTAACGCGTACGCCCGGTGCTCGTACGTTTCGCCGTTGGCCGAGATGCGCACCACGGTGTCTGACGCATCAGCGATCATGTCATTCCGTTCGTACTCGCGCTCGGTGAGGAGCCCATGCTCGGCGGCCAAGTCGAGCAACTCCTGTATGCCAGACTCGCCGATCTCGCTCACCAACACGTTGGCGAGCATGGGTGCCGGAAAGATCTCGATCTGTGGGCCCTGGACGAACTGTTTGCCGTCGCCGCTCACGAGCAACACTGGCAAGTTTCGGAACGCGAAGTCCGCCGGGACGAAGCCGCCTTCGAAGACGATCTCGACCACGACGTCGTCGGCGCCGGTGGGGTGATCGAATCCGGCCTCGTCTTCCGGCGTGGTTGGAGCAGTCGTCGTTGCTGGCGGGCGGATCGTGTCAGTGGTGGTGCCGGTTGAGTCACCGCTCGGTGTTTCGGTGTCGTCACCGCAGGCGCTGAGCCCGATGACCATCACACCGGCAGCGGTGAACGCCCCAGCTAGTTTCATCTTCGGATGCTGTGATACTGAAATTCGCTTCATACAGATTCGACGTCCTCGAGAGCGGTCGGGTTCCCGCTACCGCGTAGACATCTTCAGGCACGACATACTGTCGGCATGCAGCGCGTCTCAGGCGTCGTGAAGCACTATGAGTGGGGCGACCAGAACTTCATTCCCGGCCTGCTCGGTGTCGAGCCGGACGGAAGGCCGTGGGCAGAGTGGTGGCTCGGCACGCACCCGAGCGGGCCGACGACCTTCCTGGATGGTGGTTTGCTCGGCAACGTCACCGGCGCGCTGCCGTTCCTGTTGAAGGTATTGGCTGCTGCCGAGCCACTGTCATTACAAACGCATCCGACTCCGGCGCAAGCTCGCGACGGCTTCGCCCGAGGGTTGTACCCCGATGGCCAAGCAAAACCAGAGTTGCTGTGCGCGCTGACGCCGTTCGAGGCTCTGTGTGGCATTCGCCCTGAAGAACGCACGCTCGCCATCCTGAGCGAACTCGGTATCGCTGACAGCGACTTGGCCAGAGTGCTGGCGACCGACGGTGCCGGAGCAGCGTTGGCGGGGCTGTATCGCAACGCCGTCGACCCGTCGCCGGCGGTCACCGCTTGTCAGAGTTCACAGCGCCCCGAAGCCGACTGGGTTCGCCAACTCGACGTGAAGTACCCCGGCGACCCGAGTGTGGCCGCCACCTTGCTGTTGAACTATGTCGTGTTGGCACCAGGCCAAGCACTCAGGCTCGAGGCCGGAAATCTGCACGCGTACCTGCGCGGCGCCGGCATCGAGTTGATGGGTGCGAGCGACAATGTCATCCGCGGCGGCCTCACCGTGAAGCCGGTCGATGTTGAGGAGCTGTTGCACGTCGTCGACCCGACCGCGCTCGCGGAGCCGTTGCTGCCGATGGGCACCCGCTACGAATTGTCCGACGCCGGCGTGGCGCTCGTCAGGTTGGAAGCAGGCGAACAACACCGAGCAACCGGCCACGAACTCACGATCGATCTGCACGGCGTGAGCTGGTACCTGGCCCCGGGAGATCAGCTCGAGGCGGCAGCAACCACGTTCGTGGTCGTCCCCTCCCTCACCTGAACAGATCTGACGGTGGGGGTCTGACCCCGACCGTCATCTGACGGTGGGGGTCTGACCCCGACCGTCATCGATCAGGACAGGGCGGCGTGCATGGCGCTGGTACCGTCGATCAGCGCATGA
>JBBREA010000059.1:0-18973 GCA_038203385.1 Acidimicrobiales bacterium
GCGAGGCGATCGAGGAATCCGAACGTGGGGAGCGGCTCGAAGATCGACGTCCACACCGTGTTGAAGTTGATTGAGCTGGCCATCACCGCGAGGTACACCTCGTCGGGCGCCAACTCGGGGGTGGGTACCTGGTCGATGTGAATGGACTTCGTGGGATCCTTGTCGGTCGACTCGACGCCTTCGAACATGTCGGTCTCGTCGCGGCGCACATATGCCGCCCGGTACGACTGGGGAATCGGCAGGTTGCCGATGTCTTCGCCGCTGGCGCCACTCTGAATCGCGTCAAGGATTTCCTGCATGCCTGAGAACGTTAGTGGAGCCTTGTTACCAACGGGTAACCGACGCCGATGGGAGTCGGCCGTTTCCACTTCCGGTCCGTAGGCACCCCGCGGTAGCGTGGTGACATGCCTGGATCCGTGATTGTTGCTGGTGCCCGTACTCCCATTGGGAAGATGTCGGGCGCGTTCGCCCCGTTCTCCGCCGCCGACCTCGGTGGGTTCGCCATCGCCGCTGCGCTCGAGCGGGCAGGTATCCAGCCCGGCCAGGTCGATCACGTCATCATGGGCCAGGTGCTCATGGCTGGCCAGGGACAGGTTCCCGCTCGTCAGGCTGCGGTGAAGGCCGGCATTCCCATGAGCGTGCCGGCGGTCAACGTCAACAAGGTGTGTCTGTCGGGCCTCAACGCGATCTATCAGGCCGACCAGATGATTCAGGCCGGTGACGCCGACATCGTCGTCGCCGGTGGCATGGAGTCGATGACCAATGCTCCGTACATCGCGGCGGGCGCTCGCGGCGGCTTCCGTTATGGCAACACCGAACTCGCCGATGCCATCATCAAAGACGGCCTGTGGCGCGCGTTCGACGCCTGCCTGATGGGGCTCGGCACCGACCGCTACACGGGCGACTCGATCAGCCGCGAAGAGATGGACGAGGTGTCGGCACTGTCGCACGAACGCGCGGCGGCGGCCATCAAGGCCGGGCGATTCACCGACGAGATCGCATCCGTGTCGATTCCGCAGCGCAAGGGCGACCCGATTCTCGTGGAAACCGACGAAGGCGTTCGGCCTGGCACGACCGCCGAGAGCCTCAGCCAGTTGAAGCCGGCGTTCAATCCCACTGGCACCATCACTGCCGGTAACGCATCGCAGCTCAGCGATGGTGGCTCGGCGGTCATCGTCATGTCGCAAGCCGCGGCCGAGGCCTGTGGCGTCGCTCCGCTCGGCGAAGTGGTGAGCTACGGCATGGTGTCTGGCCCCGACACCGCCTCACTCAACCTGCAGCCGGCCAACGCCATCAACAAGGCACTGTCCAAGGCCGGGCTCGACGTGGGCGACATCGATGTGTTCGAGCTGAACGAAGCGTTCGCTGCGGTGGGTATCGCCTCGGCTCGCGAGCTTGGCATCTCGCTCGACATCGTCAACGTGAACGGCGGCGCCATCGCCCTCGGCCATCCCATCGGCATGTCGGGCAACCGGTTGGCGCTCACGATCTTGCACGAACTCCGCCGTCGGGGTGGCGGCTTGGGCGCTGCGGCGCTGTGCGGCGGTGGCGGCCAAGGCGACGCCATCATCTTGCGTTCACTCTGACTCCGACCGACACCCACGGTGCGCTTGGCCCACTCTGGTCCCAAGCGTCGTGGTCCAAGCGTCGTGGTCCAAGCGCCGTGGTCCAAGCGCCGCGAAATCTCACGGTGCGTGACTTTGCCACGACTTGTAGCAGTTTCGCCCGCGACCGGTTGACATGATTTCGTCATCTTTGTAACGTAACTGTCATACGAGGAACGGCGCAACGGGTTCATCCCTCCCAGCGGGTCAGAGTCGTATCAATGAACGGAGCGTCGTTCGTGTTGAGCCGGGTCCGTCCGCCCGCTACCGGCTTGGCAACGGACGTCGCTCCGTTCAATTTTTCTGGTGATGCGATCTTTCTGGTGATGCGATCGTTCTGACGGTGCCAGGTGGCCTGGCTGTCAGGTGTCGATGGTTCGTCGGCCTTCGAGGGCTCTACCGAGGGTGATCTCGTCGGCATATTCGAGATCTCCGCCAACGGGGAGCCCCGACGCAATGCGTGTGACGTTGATGCCGAGCGGTTTCAACAACCTCGCCACGTACATCGCCGTCACTTCGCCTTCGGTGTTCGGGTTCGTGCACACGATGACCTCTTCCACCCCTTCCGGTTCGAGGCGCGCCACCAGCTCTCGGATCTTGAGATGCTCGGGCCCGATGCCTTCCAGCGGGTTCATAGCGCCAAGCAGCACGTGATACCGGCCGCGAAACTCGCCGGTGCGTTCGATCGCCACGATGTCACGAGACTCTTCCACCACACACAACACCGATGAATCTCGGCGCTCGTCGCTACAGATCGGACACAACGCCAACTCGGCCACGTTGAAGCACCGGTCGCAGAACCGCACACGGGCTTTGGCTTCGCGGATGGCGTCAGAGAGCCGATTGGCATCGTCCGCAGGGATCTTCAACAGATGGAACGCGATCCGCTGGGCCGACTTGGGGCCGACTCCAGGGAGCCGACCGAGTTCGTCGATGAGTTGTTGAACGGGTGGGGTATAGGCGCTTGGCACAGGCGGCTCGACTCTCGGAGCGATCGTTTCGAAATGGTGGCGGTGTGGGCTGAACGGTCAGCCGAGCGGGTCGGCGAGGCTGAGCCGCACGACGACTGACAACTCAGTTGTCGGTGATGAACTGGGAGCCAGGGAAGGCGTCGGTGAGATGGTCGAGCGGCGTTCGCACCGACTCGGGCGGGGCATCGGTGAGGTCGGTCAGGTCGATCTCGTCGTCGGGCTCGAACACAGGAACGGGCACTTCCGTGGCGACGTCATTGTCCGTATCGGCTGCGGCGGCGGCTCGGGCCCGCTCGATGGCTGGCTTGCTCGTGGATCTGGGGATGATGTCGGCCGGTGCAGCAACCGATGGGGTCGGCGTGTCGGCGGAACGGTCGCTGCGCTCATTCCTGGTCGGCTGACTGCTGGCGGCATCACTCGGGGGCGTCGAGACAGGCTCGGTGGAGCCTCCCCGATCCGCTCGACCTTCGGGTTCGTCGGCGCCTCGAGCGGTGCCAGTGACGAACTCGATGCTCACTGGGTGGCCCACGAGTGCCGCGAGCTGAGACTCGATGATGGCTCGGTGCGGTTCGCAGCGGGTTGCGTGTGCCGTACTGGGGAGATCGAACTTCCATCGTTCGCCGTTGCCACTCACGAAGGTGCCGGCAGCGAAGAGCGCACGAACCATGAGCGGGGTGACGGTGGATTTGAGCGACCGGTCCCAGGCGTCTGGCACCGATAATCCGGTTGGTTGCGTGGCGGCTGTGGCAGGTGCGGGGCTGCCTGAATTCGGAGCGGCGGGATTCGCGGTCGCCCCAGCACTCTGGCCGACCACCTGTTCGGCGGATCGATCGCTGGAAACCATCGGCCGATCCGGAGTGGGACGTCGGACCGCGCTCCCCAACCCGGCACGTTCGGCCGGTGGTTGCGAGGTGCCGCCGGCTGTAGCGGAGCGCGGACTGACCGTGGGACTGACCGGCGGACTGACCGTGGGACTGACCGTGGGACTGACATCGGTGGGTGCCGAGCTCTTGGTTTCGGTGGGTGTGGCAACGGCTGGACGGGCCGCGCCGCCCAACACCGCTCGACCGGTGGCAGGGTCGGTCGGGCCCGGCGCTGCCTTGGCTGGGCCGGCGTCGCCGAACGACTTGACCTTCTGCTCCAGCCGTTCGATGCGTGCGACGAGGGCTTCGACGTCGTCGCTGGCCTCGTGATGGGTGAGTTGCACCAACACGACTTCAACCAACACCCGTGGGTCTGGGGAGCTGCGCATGTCGACCAGCGTGGTACCCAGCTTCTCGATGGCGCGCACCAGCCCGGCTGCGCCGACCTGTTGAGCTTGCAATGACAGCGCGTCGAGCCGATCGGTCGGCAGCATGACGAGTTCGGGGGCCATGAGCGACAAGAACGCGTTGCGAAGGTGGCGCACCAATTCTTCGGTGACCGTGCGGGGATCGCGGCCCAGGTTGACCGCGAACGCCATGGCGGTGAGAGCACGCCCCGCGTCGTGATCGATCATCGCCGCGATGAACTCGTCGAGGTCGACTGCGTCGTCGACTTCGCCACCTGTGGACGCAATGAGTTCCAGTGCCGACAGCGTGTCGCGGGCAGAACCGCCACCTTGCACGAGTGCAGACTCGATCGCCTCGGGCGACAAGTCGTACCCGGCATCGGCCGCCACCCACTGCACGTGTTCGGCCAGCGTGTCTGCGGGCAACAGATGGAACTGCAAGTGCTGGGTGCGCGAGCGAATCGTGTCGCTCATCTTCTGCGGGTCGGTGGTGGCGAGCACGAACACCACGTGCGGAGGCGGCTCTTCCAGCGTTTTGAGCAGGGCGGCCTCGGCGGCTTTCGAGAGCATGTGGACTTCGTCGAGGATGTACACCTTGTGTCGGCCGGGCGTGCCGAGCGACGCCTTCTCGATCAGGTCGCGAATGGCCTCAACACCGTTGTTGGATGCGGCGTCGAGTTCGTGGACGTCGTAGCTCGTGCCCTTTTCCACCGCGATGCACGAATCGCACTCGCAACATGGCTCACCGTCGATGACGTTCGAGCAGTTGAGCACCTTGGCGAGAATGCGAGCCGAGGTGGTCTTGCCGGTGCCGCGCGGCCCCGAAAACAGATACGCCTGGCCCTCGCGGCCGGCCACGACCGCGTCGCGCAGCGCGCGCACCACATGGTCTTGACCTTTCACCTCACTGAACTTGCGAGGGCGGTAGCGGCGGTACAACGACTGGGTGGCCATCGACTCCGACTCTACTCAGGGGGTGGTCGCGCTCCGCCCGAGGCTGCAAGTGATGCGACCTGTGCAACGGTTGCCACCGATTCGTGACGACCCGATTGCGGCCGCGTTGCGAAGCGGTGTCGATCCGCGACCACTCGTTGTGGCTACCGTGTTGGCTGTGGGCATTCGAACCCGTGTTCCCTGGGGCGCGTCATCTCTCCCGAAACGGGCCAACCGAGCGCGTCGCATGGTGCTGGCGTTCATCACAGCACTCCTCGCTTTGGTGGTTGCGGCCGCCGGTTCCAGCACCGCTGTTGCGCAAACTGGCACCAATTCGTTGCAGTCGATCACCCCGACCGACGGCCAGTCACTGGCCGTGTCACCGCCCGAGGTGGTGCTGTCGTTCAATCAGGAACTCGCCGATGGCGACTACGCGTCGGTGATCGTGCAGTGCAACGGCGAGCTCGCCAACACGCTGCTCCCCGAGGTCGACAGCGACCGGTTGGTGGTGCGGGCCCAGTTTGCATCCGAGTTGCCCAGCGGTAACTGCGTCATCCAGTGGACGCTGTCGACCGAACTCGGCGAGGTCATCGTCGATGGTCGTACCACGTTCGGGGTCACCGGCGAGCCGTCGTCCACCGGCACCACGTTGGTCGGAGCGACCACCGACGTGTCGGTTACCGGTACCACCGATCCGCTCATCCGCACAGCGGCGGTGGAAACTCCTGCAGCGAGTGTGGCCGTTGACGAAGGCAGCTCGGGCGGGGCGATCTGGCTCGGTCGTTTGTTGTCGACGATCGGCATCATGATCTTGTTCGGCGCGTTGGCACTCATCAGCATCGGCTGGCCGGAGGGCCCGGAGTACATCGTCACGGTGCGTTTCCTGCGAACCGTGTGGGCGATTGCCATGGTCGGTTCGGTGATCTACGTCATGGCGTTCGCTGCCGACGTCGGTGGCACGTCGTTTGCGTCGGCCATGAGCCCGACCACCTGGCTCGACCTGAAAGATGCCGGTTGGGCAGGACGCGGCGCGTTGCTGCGCTTGCTGTTCATCTCCATGTCCGCCGCCGTTGCGTTCCGGCCCGAGCGCATCATCGACCCCACCTCCACCATGTGGGCCTGGGCGCTGCCGGGCTTCGCTGTGATCAGCGTGGCCATGAGCCGTGTGGGCGACCCGGTCGCGGTCATCGGCTTCATCGTGGGCGTCGCTCACGTGCTGGCAGCTTCGGTGTGGTTCGGTGGCGCGGCGTTGGTGTCGCGGGTGGTGCTCGCCGGGCCGGGTGACGACGACCTGGTGCAGGCAACGCGCACCTTCAGTCGAATCTCCTTGCCGGCCATCCTCATCACGTGCGTCACGGGAGTCATCCAGATCATCCGGCTCGACGGCAACGCGTTGTTCACCAGCAGTCACGGGCAGGTCGTGCTGCTGAAGGTCATCGCGGTGGCGGCCATGTTGGCCGTTGCGTTGGCGGTGCGCCAGCAGGTGACAATGCGACTCGACCGAGCTCATGAACTCACCGCTCCCCTCGCGGACCGCTTCCGGCGCGCGTTCGGCGCTGAAGTCACCGTCGGCATCGTCGTGCTCGCGTTCAGCGGGTGGCTGTTGGCGCTCACTCCAGCGACGGCCGACCCGCTCGCAGACGAGTCGTTCGGGCCCTCCATCGAACTCACCGACGCCGGTTCGGGCGTTCGGGCGCAGATATCGATCGGGCCGGCGGCGGTGGGGCTCAACGGGGTCAAGGTGGAGGTGCTGGAACCAGCCGACGGCATCACCAACCTCACCCTGCGGTTCACGCCGCCTCCCGGCGCCACTGGTGACGCACGATTCATCATCGAACAGCCCATTCCGCTCACCGGGGCAGGAACCGCCTGGCTCGACAACGACATCGGTTTGCCGTTACGGGTGAGCGGCACGTGGACCGTGCAGATGTTGTCGTCGTCGACCCTCGGCGCCGGCCAGGGCAAGGCCGCCACGTTCATCATTCAGAACGCCGACGGCACCGTGGACAGCGTGGTCACCAACGACACCACCCCGGCGCCAGGCATCAACATCATCGACACCGCCACCACGGTGGCGCCGATTGCCACGAACCCACCGGTCATCCCCGTCGACCCAGCGCTCACCACTCCCACGTCGGCCCCCTAGCACCCCGGCACGTTCGGGCCCGGCCGCTCGTCGCCGCACCCCCCCGTTACCGGTCAGCCTCGTTCGGCGAGCAACGCGTCGAACGCCACTGGGCTGGCCACGTCGAGTTGCTCGTATCTGCATGACTCGGGGGTGCGGTCAGGCCGCCAGCGCTGGAACGACACTCCGTGGCGGAAGCGACCGCTCTCGAGCTGCCCGAACGTCACTTCCACCACGCGTTCCACCCGCAACGGCACGAACGACAAGTCCTTGTTGACGTTCCAACGGGAGAAACCGCCCGGCATGCGCTGATCGCTGTGGGCCTGCAGCTCGGCCCACTCCTGCCACGGGTGGTCGTGGAGTGCACCCTCGGTGAGCGGGCCGAGCTCCTCGATGAGTTCGCCCCGGAACTTCGCCGTGAACGCTGCACACACGCCGACGTGGTGCAACTTCCCCGCCTCGTCGAACAGCCCCAACAACAGCGATCCGACGCCCTCACCGTCTTTGTGCACCCGAAAACCAGCGACGGCGCACTCTGCGGTACGTTCGTGTTTCACCTTGGTGAGCGACCGTTTGTCTGGCGTGTAGACGCCATCGAGTGGCTTGGCCATCACGCCGTCGAGCCCGGCGCCCTCGAACCGGGTGAACCACCGTTCGGCCACCGCAGGGTCGGTGGTGGCCGGAGTGAGATGAACGCTGGCGTTGGGACGCAGGTGCTGTTCGAGCAGCGCGCGCCGTTCACCAAACGGTGTGTCGAGATGCGGTTGATCGTCGAGAGCCAGCAGATCGAAGGCGACGAACGACGAAGGCGTCTGCTCGGACAGCATGCGCACGCGCGACTCGGCAGGGTGAATGCGCTGCTGGAGCGCGTCGAAGTCCAGGCCGTTGCCGTCGCGGTCTGCCACCACGATCTCACCATCGACCACGCATCGATCGGGCAACGCGTCGAACAGGACGGGTATCAGTTCAGGAAAGTAACGATTGAACGGTTTCTGGTTACGGCTGGCGAGTTCGATGTGGTCACCGTCTCGGAACACGATGCAGCGAAACCCGTCCCACTTCGGCTCGAAGAGCAATCCGTCGGTCGTGGGGATCGACCGCGACAGCTTCGCCAGCATCGGCTTGATCGGTGGTTGGACTGGCAAGACCATGGCCCCGATTCTTGCACCGCCCACCGTCTACCGGTTGCCAAGCGCTGCTCGCCCTGACAGGCAGAATCGCGGGGTTGCAACATCGGCGTCAACTTGTCGTTATCTTTTGGGTGTGTGAGCCACGGGGGCGCGCGTTACTTACCGGCGCTCGATGGCGTTCGCGGTCTTGCTGTTGCTGCTGTTGTTGCGTACCACCTCTGGCCCGAGACCATCCGTGGCGGCTACCTCGGCGTGAGTGTGTTCTTCACGCTCTCGGGGTTCCTCATCACCGGCCGGATCCTGGCCGAGTTCGAGAGCACCGGGAAACTATCGCTCGTGACCTTTTACGATCGCCGGTTCCGACGGCTGCTCCCTGCCGCGTCGGTGGTGGTACTGGCGGTCGTGCTGATCGTCGCGGTCACCGATCAGCCCGAGCTCCTGTCGGCCGGCGACGTGCGGGCCGCAGTCTTCTGGCACTACAACTGGCACGAACTGGCTCGCAACTTCGAGTACGGCGGCGTGGCACCTTCCGTCCTCGGCCACTACTGGTCGTTGTCGATCGAAGAGCAGTACTACTTCGTCTTCCCCGCCGTTGCCGTGGTCGCGCTGCGGTTGGGCGGCAGGCGGGCACTCAGCCTCACTGTCGCCGCGATGACCCTGGCCGGAGTCGTGTTGGCGTTCGCACTGGATTCGTACTTCAACTCGTTCAGCAGAATGGCCGAGATCGCGCTCGGCTGCCTCCTGGCGGTGGCCGGCTGGTCAATTCGTCGCACCACGCTGGGCCGAGGTGTGGTGTCGGTCGGGCTGATCGCCCTGCTCACGGTGTTCGTGCTGGTCGACCTACCCGCTCGGAACGAACTGCCGAACGTCGCGATTCTGATCACCGCTGTCGCAACGATCGCATGCATCGCTGCGGCCGAGACCGAGCACCGGGTGCTCGTGGCCCGCCCCATGGTGCTGTTGGGCAGATACAGCTACTCGATCTACTTGGTGCACTGGCCGATCATCGTGTTCGTCGACGGATTGATGTGGCGGCTCGCACTGATCGTGGCGTGCAGCCTGGCGTCCTTCCACCTCGTCGAGTCCCCGATTCGTCTCGCAAAGGGGGTGACTCCTGATGCGACTCTCCACGGCCCGCGCAACGACGTTGTTGTTGACGCTGGCAGCGGCCGCGACCGCCTTCGTACCTGACCTGCTCGACGCCGCTCCACCCACCTTGATCATGCTCGACGCGCCAACAGCGCCCAGCGCCATCGAGGTGGAGAATCTCCGTGCAGCAGCCTCTCTCGAAGCCGAATCAACTGGCGGTGACACCGAATCGACGCCTGACACACAGTCACCCGACGTCAGGGTCAGCGAGCCGAACGACGACGACACCAGCCCTTCGTCGACCACGGCCGCCACCACTGGATCGACGATTCCCTCGGCCGGGTCCTCGACCATTTCCTCGACCGGGTCCTCGAACACGGTGGGGCCGAAGCCGAACCCACAGCCGTCGCTGAGCATCGACGCAACCGACTCGCCACCAACAGGCTCGGCACACGTCGACCCTGACGCCGCTGGTACGCCGACCTCGCCATTGCTCGTGTCCACCGTTGGCGACAGCAGCATGATGTTCATGAACGCTGGCTTGGCGGCTGCACTCGGGCCCGAACGCTGGCAGCCGGTGCCCACCGAGTACGCGCAGTGGACCGACGGCACCGGCGGTTTCGATCGTCACGGCTGCGGGCCCACCGGTGATTCGTTGCGTATCTTTTTCTCTCAATCGGTCGGCCCGCTCGAACCGCGCTTCAACCATCCCGACGACGACGTCGAGCAAACGTGCGACTGGCGTCGCTGGATTCCCGGCGGATTGGCACTGGCACAGCCCGACGTCGTGGTTGCGTCATGGGGCCCCACGACCATGTGGGGGTGGGAACGCGACGGCCAGATGGTGGACCTCACGGACCCGGTGATTCGAGTTGCCGTTGCCGAGGCGTACAACGACGTTCGCGAGGCGATGATTGCGGCGGGTGTGCAGCAGGTGATCTGGGTCGCCTATCCGGCCATCGTGTGGCGCCCCTACTTCGAACGGAATCGCGAGGACCAGCCGTGGTCCCGTCCGGCGGTAGCCGACGAACTCTTCGACCTGTTGACCGAGATGGGCGACCCGGTAGTCGACCTCAGAGACATGAATGACCCGGATGATTTCGTCGACGGGCTGCACTTCACCGAAACTGCGTCAGCCCGAGCGGCACGGCGAATTCTCACTGCCCTACCCCACGGCGGCTGACGACAACGGCGCCTCGGGCGCACATCGCACGCTGCGCACTACGGGCATCTGCACCGACAAGTTCTAAACCCCCTGCCAAGTTCTAAACCCCCTGCCAAGTTCGAAACCCCCTGCCAAGTTCGAAACCCCTGCCAAGTTCGAAACCCCCTGGAAGTTCGAAACCCCCCGGATGGTGTACCGCAACTTTCCCCAGAGCTGACTGAGGTCGATGCTGCAACGGCCGACCAGCGTGGCACGATGATCACCATGTCTGTCGTCAAGATCAATGCCATCGAAATCCCCGACGGGGCCGGTCCCGAGCTCGAAGGTCGATTTGCCGCGCGCGCCGGAGCAGTGGATCAACAACCCGGCTTCGAAGAGTTCATGTTGCTCCGACCGGTGTCTGGCGAGAACCGTTACTTCGTCGTCACTCGCTGGGAATCCGAAGAGGCATTCCAGAACTGGAAGAACGGCCAGGCATTCGGCGCAGCCCACGGCCAACCAGCTGGAGGACCGCCAGCAGGAGGACCGCCAGCAGGTGCGCACGGCGGTCAAGGGCACGGTGAAGGTGGCGAAGCCCCGAAGCCACCGGTAGGCATGGGTGCCAGCCTCCTGGAGTTCGAAGTCGTCTCGATGTCCCACCCCGCCTGACCAAACCTGACGATTGGGGTCAGACCCCAATCGTCAGGTCGTAGGCTTTCACGCTCGTGGCCTTGATCGTTCAGAAATACGGCGGCACCTCGGTGGCCGACCCCGACCGCATGCGCGCTGTCGCCGACCACGTTGCGTTCACCAAGCGCCACGGCAACGACGTCGTGGTCGTCGTCTCGGCGATGGGCAAGTCGACCGACAACCTGATCAAACTTGCCAACGAGGTGTCGTCCACCCAGCCTGGCCGCGAGCTCGACATGTTGCTGACCACCGGTGAGCGTGTGTCGATGGCGTTGGTCTGTATGGCCTTGATCGACCGTGGCATCGACGCCGTGAGTTTCACCGGTAGCCAGGTGGGCATCATCACCGACACAGCGCACGGCAAAGCCAAGATTCTCGAAGTCAAAGGCGACCGGGTGCGTGCCGCGCTCGCGGCGGGCAAGGTGTGCGTGGTTGCCGGATTCCAAGGCGTGTCCACCGACAAGGAGATCACCACACTCGGCCGTGGCGGTTCCGACACCACCGCCGTCGCGTTGGCCGCTGCGCTCGGCGCCGACTCGTGCGAGATCTACACCGATGTCACCGGCGTGTTCTCCGCCGACCCTCGAATCGTGCCGCAAGCCCGAAAGCTCACCAAGATCAACTCTGACGAAATGCTCGAAATGGCCGGCGCCGGCTCGAAAGTCTTGGCGCTGCGCTCGGTCGAGTTCGCCCGCAATCACAATGTTCCGCTCCACGTGCGTTCCAGTTTCACCTGGGAACCCGGCACGTGGGTCACCAGCGAGGAGCCATCCATGGAAGACCCCATCATTTCTGGCGTAGTCACCGACGTCAGCGAAGCGAAGGTCACCGTGCTCGGGGTTCCCGACCAGCCGGGCATTTCGGCAGCGTTGTTCGAGCCGCTCGCGGCCGCACACGTCAACGTTGACATGATCGTGCAGAACACCTCGACCGACGGGCTCACCGACATCAGCTTCACGGTGCCCATGGCCGACACGCGGGTGTCCCAAGAGATCGTCGGGCAAGTCGCCGCCGAGATCGGTGCCAAAGGCGTCAGCCACGACAGCGAGATCGCAAAGGTGTCGTTGGTCGGCGCCGGCATGAAAACCTCGCCCGGCATCGCCGCCAAGATGTTCCGCACGCTCGCTGATGAAGGTGTGAACATCGAGATGATCTCCACGTCGACGATTCGCATTTCGGTGGTCATTGCGGCCGACGATCTGGAGCGTGCGGCGCGGTCGCTGCACAGCGCGTTCGGCCTCGACACCGGGCAGGCGTACTCGGCACCACTTCCCGAACGGAAGTGACGCTGCAGACTCGAGCGCCTGGTCTGACAGAATCATCTTCCATGGCGCGGCGCTCGCAACTCACACCCTGGAAAGTGGCCGGTCAGGTGTCTGAGCGCATGGCCACTGGCGACGATGTCGTTCGCGAAACCGGTTGGGTGTTCAACAACGAAGTGGGTGCCTCGCTCACGCTCGCCGAGTTCGTCGCAACCGGTGACGACGAGGTGCCCGCATACCTGGAAACGTTTGGGCTGCGCGGCGCCCACAACGCAAACCAGACCTTCGTGGAAATCGGCTCCGGCATCGGTCGCATGACCTGTGCGTTCACGCGTGAGTTCGGTTCGGTCATTGCGTGCGACCTCGACCAGGGTTTTCTCGAGCGGTGCTACGAGACTGTTGGCCGGTTCGGCAAGGTCGAACGGTTGCGTACCCTCGAGGTGGCCGATGGGCGGACGCTCAACATGGAGTCGAGCAGCGCCGACATCGCCTTCAGCTACATCACACTGCAGCACTGCGACATCGACGATGCCTTGGAACTCGCTGCCGAGGCGGTTCGCATCGTCAAACCGGGCGGCAGGATCGTTCTGAACTTCCGGGCCCCCGCAAGTTCCGACATGCTGCTCGTGCCCGCCGGAGCGGTGGTGCGGGCCATGTATCGCGTGCCGAAATTGAGCGGCTGGTTGTCGCGGCGCCGCACGTTCACCCGTCTTGCGTGGCAGGTGTCGCGGCTGCACCCCGACCAGGTGACTGGCCCGCTCAGCCCGGGCATCGGCGCCATACAGGTCTGGACCAACCCGAAGCGTTCCTTGGCTGCGTACCAGGCCGAGCCGCGCACGTTCGAGGGCATCAACATCAACCATTGGTGGCTCATCGCCACCGTGCAATAGCGGGTCAGATCCGGCTTACGGGATGAGCGGATAGGTCGCTGCGCTCCCATTGAATCCACTCGTCATTCCGCTCATGTCCCCCGTATCTGTCGGCGTCGCCAAGCCGGCAAACTCGACAAGGCCTCGACTACCCGCTCGGCTCCTTACGGTCGGTTTCCACGCAGGGTTGCGTGGAGGCGGGCGATAACGGCTTCGGGGTTGAACCACTAATCCGTGGCGAGCACTCGGGCGATCGTCCATCCCGCATTCGCCAGTACGCCCGCGTCGGCGATGAGTCGGGCGGTTGCGGTGGCGCCACCGTTGCCGGGTCCACTGGTTCGCCGAGCGCGTCGCCGACACTGTCTGCGAGCTTGTTTCCATCGTTGGCGCCGGAGCGGACCGCCAGGTCGATGGTGAAGTCGCTGCGGCCCCCCCGCACGTCCACGGTGTGCCCGAGCTTGCGCAGTGCACTGGCGATCTGGTCCGCGATCGCCCCGCCACCCGTACTGCCCGGTGTTGTGCTCGCAGAGGGGGCCACGAGCGCAGTGGTCACCGCGGCGCCAGCGCCGTCGTAGTCGGGAATCGTCGGCGCCACCATGCTGCGACCGGAGGCCGCGCCGGCGGGTGCGTCATGCCGAATCGGCACAGCAACCCGCTGCGCCGAAACCCGAGTGCCGCCCCAGACGATGCCGCATTAGCCTGTCGGCCATGAGTACAGGACTACGAATTGGCGTCGTGGGCGCAACCGGTCAGGTCGGCAGCGTCATGCGTCGTCTGCTCGACGAACGCAACTTCCCCGTCGCCGAAATGCGCTACTTCGCGTCGTCGCGATCGGCCGGAACCACGCTGCCGTGGAAGGGTGTCGACATCGTCGTGGAAGACGCAGAAACCGCCGATCCCAGCGGGCTCGACATCGCTCTGTTCTCTGCTGGTGCCAGCTCGTCGAAGGCACTCGCCGCCAAGTTCGTGGCAGCCGGTGCAACCGTCATAGACAACTCGTCGGCGTTCCGTATGGACCCTGACGTGCCGCTCATCGTTGCTGAGGTGAATGGCCATCTCGTTCGCGAAACCCCCAAGGGCATCATCGCCAACCCGAACTGCACCACCATGGCAGCCATGCCGGTACTCAAGCCGTTGCACGACGAGGCGGTTCTCACCCGGATGATCGCGTCCACCTACCAGGCGGTGTCAGGTGGCGGCCTCGCCGGTGTCGACGAGCTCGACAAGCAAGCCCGACAGGTGGTCGATCGTGCTTGCGAACTCACCCACGATGGTGCTGCCATCGAGTTCCCCACCCCACAGAAGTTCGTGAAGCCCATCGCGTTCAACGTGTTGCCGTTCGCCGGTTCACTCGTCGACGATGGCGAATTCGAAACCGACGAAGAGAAGAAGTTGCGCAACGAGAGCCGCAAGATTCTCGGTATCCCGGACCTTGCGGTGTCGGGCACCTGTGTGCGGGTGCCGGTGTTCACCGGTCATTCGTTGTCGATCAACGTCGAGTTCGCCAACCCGATCTCGGTGGCACGCGCCTACGAGTTGCTCGCCGACGCTCCGGGCGTGGCGATCAGCGATGTTCCCACCCCGCTCGAAGCAGCTGGGCAAGATCCCAGCTATGTGGGCCGCATCCGCCAAGACGAAGGTGTGCCAGGGGGCCGGGGCCTGGCGTTGTTCGTCAGCAACGACAACCTGAGAAAAGGCGCAGCCCTCAACGCCATTCAAATTGCCGAACTCTTCCTCGACTGAGGAAAGGCGACGCGCTCACCAAGTGAGCACCTGCGGTGCGGGAAGCCCAACGACTTCCCTGTCAACCGTGACGAACGTGGCTCCTTCGATGATGGCCTGGCTCACCAGCGTTCGATCGAACGGGTCGCGATGGTTCCATGCCATGGTGCCTGCGAGCAGTGCGTGTTCGGCGGTGACAGCCAGCTCGGTCGCACCGATATCGCCCACTCGATGATGCCAACTCTCTACGACTCCAGGTAAGTGCAATCTGCCGTTGCGAACCTTGGTCGCCACCTCTAGGGCTGAGATTGCTGACACGAGGAGCGGCCGGGTTGGTTCGGCGAGCGCGTCGCGAACCGACAGCGGAACACGATCCGGCTGGCCGATCAGCCACAGCACCACATGTGTGTCCAGCAAGAACATGACTATTCCCAGTCGCTGAGTTCGTCTTCTGAGAGCGGCGCGTCGAAGTCGTCGGGCACTTCGAACTCCATCACTCCAAACGTTCGCTTCGGTCGACCGTGGACGAGGGTCAGCCGGACAATCGGAACCCCGGCCCGCGCAATGACGATTTCGTCGCCACGTTCCGCGCGAGCCAGCAGGTCTGACAGCTGAGTCTTGGCCTCCTGCACGTTGAACTGAACGTTGGCCATGGCGGGATCCTAATCGTTGGTGGCCCCACTTGGCCAACTAGATCTGGTCAAGTTGGTCAAGTAGGTTTGGTTCAACACTGGCAGGGGGCGGCGGAGCATTTGGGACATCCGTCTTTGTAGCGATCGACCACTTCGGTGAGGTCCACGCCGACCTGGTTGGCGAGTGACGCCACCCAGGCCAACACGTCGCTGAACTCGTGCTCGATCTGGGCGGGCGTTCCCTTGCGAACCGCTTGGGCCAACTCGCCGAACTCCTCGGCCAACCAGGCAACGGTGGGAGCAACACCTCGACCGCGATCTCGGTCGCCGTAGGTGCGTTCGATGATGTCTTGCAGTTCGGCCAGGTTCACGCTGCGACCGTATCCCTCCCACGGCGAGCGCGCGGTACGGTCTGGGAATGGCTGCGTCAGACCAACCGAAACCGCACGAGTCGACTGCAGGAACTGCCAGACGATCGCGCTGGACGGAGAGCGCCGGTGCCGCCAGCGGAGAGCGATACGACGACCGTTGGCGCGCGCTCGCAGCTGCCGGCACATCGATCCACGGTGAGGCGGACCTCGTCTCCGGGTTCGAACCAGCCTCGGTGCTCGACGCTGGTTGCGGCACTGGACGCGTGGCGATCGAACTCGCGACCCGTGGCATCGAGGTGGTCGGCGTCGACCTCGACGCCGACATGCTTGCTGAAGCCCGACGGAAGGCTCCAGGACTCACATGGATCCACGCCGACTTGATCGACATGTCGATAGACCGACAGTTCGACGTGGTGGTCATGGCGGGCAACGTGATGATCTTCGTTGCGCAGGGCACCGAGTCGGCCGTCGTGGCCAACGTCGCCGGGTTCGTTCGGCCCGGCGGAGTGCTCGTCGCCGGATTCCAAACTAATCGCGGCTACACCGCAGACGCGTACGACGCCGATTGTCTTGCAGCGGGCCTGATCAAGGAAGCCCGCTACGCCACGTGGCAAGCAGACCCAGTGAACGAGGACGAAGCAGACACGTACGCGGTCAACGTCCACCGCCGCTGATCGTGTCGCTTTGGTTTCGTGAAGGTGGATCGTTCGCGTTACGTTGACCGGGTTGCACCCGCCGACTGAAACGGACCACGAATGAACATCGCAGCGATCCAGCGCCCACGCACACTCGCCGACATCATCCCGCAATCCTCTGATTCGGTGCGGAGCACTCTGCGAACGGCGGCCCTCGTGTTCGGGTTCGCGGCCCTCACGGCGGTGTTCGCGCAGATCCAGTTCAGCCTCACCTTCACGCCCGTTCCGGTCACCGGCCAGACGTTTGCGGTGCTGCTGGCGGGCGCTGCGCTCGGCTGGCAGCGTGGCGTTGCCAGCCAAGCGGTCTACTGGATCGTCGGTATCGCCATGCCGATTCCGTGGTACTCCGACGACCAAACCGGGTCCAGCATCCGGGAAGGCTGGAATGTCGCCACCGGAACGACCATGGGCTATTTCGTCGGCTTCATCGTCGCCGCTGGCATCGTGGGTTATCTTGCCGAACTCGGCCAAGACCGCGAAATCGCCACGTCGATTCCCGCGATGTTGGCCGGAACGGCAGTGATTTACGTGTGTGGTGTGGTCTGGCTGGCGTACGACCTGAACATCCCCATCGCCACCGGTGAAGCCAACGCCATCGGTTTCGGCCTCACGCCGTTCCTCATCGGCGACACCATCAAGCTGATTGCCGCAGGTTTGCTCACACCCCTGGCCTGGGGTGGCGTCAACCGTTTCATGGAGTAGTTCCGCATCGATTGTTCTGGTGAAATGGCGTCGTCTCGGCCTTCGGGCAGAGCAGACTGACCGCATGCTCGGAAAGTTCGGTTCGTTCAGGCACTTCGCAGTGGGCATGGTCGCCGTTGGCATGGGCGTGCTCGGTGCCGCTGGCGTCATCGGTGGTGGTCACCATGACGAAGTCATCGATCATTGGCAGGTCGTCATCTCACCGGCGGGCGGCGAGGGTTTGCGGATTCGTGAGACCTTCGATCAAGACTTCGGTACCAACGATCGGCGTGGCCCCGAACGCACCATTCCGAACGACTTCGGTCTTGTCAGCAACGTCACGGCTACGTCGCCCGACGCCCCCGACGACCTGAACGTAGAGAACTTTGGTTCCTATACGCGGATCCGTGTCGGCGACCCGGATACCACCCTCAACGGGCAGCACCGCTATGTCATCGAGTACACGCTGCCGAACGCCGACTTGAGCAGCGGTCTCCTTGCGGTCGACGCACTCGGCGACGACTATCGCATCGACATGACCGAGGCCGAGGTCATCATCAACGGCTTCGAGTTGAGCAACCCTGAATGCTTCTTCGGGCCATTCGGTTCGACCGACCCGTGCGACATCGCACTGGTCGGCGAACGGATGTACCAGACCATCGTTGCTCCGCTTCCTGCCGGCAACGGCATCACGGTACGCGGGGTGATCGAAGCCGGGGGACAGGCGCCGCCGGTTCCGTTGCCGCCGCTACCCGAGCGGCGCGAGGAACCCAACAGCGCGCTCATCGGATTGGGGCTGGCTGCGCTCAGCGCAGCAGTCGCCGTTCCGATCTTCGTGCAATTTCGACGCAAGGGCCGCAACGAGGTGTTCGCAGGAGGCGCGGCGGACGCCGCATTCGGCGAGCTGCCCTCGCCTGGATCGATGTCGTCGCCAGATTCCGGTCGGGCAACCGTGCTGGTTGCCGACGACAAGTTGGCCGACCTGGCCACCATCGAGTTCGTTCCTCCGCCAGGAATCGAGCCGTGGGAAGCCGCAGTGTTGATGACCGAACGAATCGACGACACCACCACGCAGGCCTATGTGTCGGGGCTCGTGGGCAAAGAAATTCTGGCCGTGGAAGAGTCGGGGAGCGGGCTTGCGATCTCCAGCGGCCCCAAGCGTTCGTCGGCCTCGCCCGCCGAAGCAGCCGTTGCCAACTCGATCCTGGTGCTGGGCGACCCGTACATCACCGGCGACTACGACCCATCGTTCGCAGCTGCCTGGTCGGCGATCTCCACCCAGCAACGTGAGCGGATCTCGGCTTCGGGATGGTGGAAACGCGGCGGCCCTGGAGCAAGCATGTCTTCCAAGAGCGCCGTCGGTTGTGGCGGGTTCGGGCTTGTCCTCACGATCGGTGTGGTTGGCCTCGTGGCAGGCTCTGGCGCTTCGGTGTTTGGTGCGCTCGAACGGTTGCCGGTGGCTGCCATTGCTGCTGCGCTGCTGTCGGCCATCGTGGGTCTCGCCGCGTACAGCAGCATGCTCCCCGCCCGCAGTGCGCAGGGTTCGGCGTTGGCGCTACGAACCGAGTCGTTCCGACGATTTCTTCACGCCAGCGAGGGACAGCACGTCGAATGGGCATGGAACAACAACCTGCTGCGCGAGTACAGCGCCTGGGCAGTGGCGTTGGGTGAAGCCGACGCATGGTCGAAAGCACTCGAGCGAGCCAACATTCCCGAACCCGCTCGCATGTCGGCCACGCCGCTGATCATCTACAGCGCCGCATCGTCCATCAACAGCTCGCGCAC
>JBBREA010000060.1:0-18107 GCA_038203385.1 Acidimicrobiales bacterium
GTCGCATGGCCGGGCTTCGGTTCGTTCAGCACCACACAGCGCAGCGCCCGCACCGGCCGCAACCCGCAGACCGGCGCTCCGGTGCAGATCAAGGCCTCGACGGCGATGAAGTTCAGCGCCAGCTCGACGCTGAAGACCGCCTTGAACGGTAAGTGACCTGATGGCCGTCAAGAAGGCTCCAGCGAAGAAGGCTCCTGCGAAGAAGGCTCCTGCGAAGAAGGCTCCTGCGAAGAAGGCTCCTGCGAAGAAGGCTCCTGCGAAGAAGGCTCCTGCGAAGAAGGCTCCTGCCAAGAAGGCTCCCGCCAAGAAGGCTCCCGCCAAGAAGGCTCCCGCCAAGTAGGCGAACCGCCGAGGAGGCACCCCGCGTGGGGGCCACGTCGGGATTTACTGCCACGTAACTGCCAGAGGCCAGCGTTTCGGGCTCTTCGGTGAGCGGGCGGTTCAGGTAACTCCGCTCGGTTGGCTAACGTTCCGCGACCTGACAACGGTCGCATGCGGCCCCGACGAGTTGGACCCCCAATGCCAGCCCCCAAACGAACCGGACACCACATCGAGCTGGCCGATGAGGTGTTGACCGCGTTGCGCTACCGCGTCGGGAAAGACCCATCGGTGGCGACCGATCACGATTGGCTGCATGCAACCATCCACGTCGTGCGCGACCGCATGGTCGACCGGTGGGTTGCATCCACCAAAGAGAGCTACGACAGCGATGCCAAGCGGGTGTACTACCTGTCGCTCGAGTTTCTCATAGGGCGCCTCACCCGCGACGCATTCTCAAACCTGGGGCTGCTCGACGACATGCGTGCCGCGCTGGCGGCGCTCGACGTGGACCTCGACCTCATCGCTGAACTCGAACCAGACGCAGCACTTGGAAACGGCGGGCTCGGTCGGTTGGCCGCTTGTTTCATGGAAAGCATGGCAACGCTCGACATTCCGGCGCACGGCTACGGCATTCGGTACGTCAACGGCATGTTCCGCCAAGAACTCTCCGATGGCGCTCAAGTCGAACTTCCCGAGAGTTGGCTCGATCATGGCAATCCCTGGGAGTTCGAGCGCCGCGAGCGTTCGTTCGAAATCTCTTTCGGAGGCAGCGCCGGTCCAGTCGATGGTTCGCCGAACGGTGATTCGTCCGTGGCTCATGAATGGGTCCCGGTTGAGCGGGTGCTGGCCGTGGCGTTCGACACACCGGTGGTGGGTTGGCGCGGCAAGCGGGTCAACACGTTGCGGCTGTGGTCCGCGATGGCTGTCGACTCGCTGCTGTTACAACGGTTCAACGAGGGCGATCACTTGGGTGCGTTGGAAGACAGCAACCGGGCAGAGTCACTGTCGCTCGTGCTGTATCCGGCGGACTCTCATAAGGCAGGCCAAGAACTGCGCCTGCGCCAGGAGTACTTCTTCTCCTCAGCGTCGCTGCAAGACATCTTGCAGCGACACCTGAAGACGTTTCCCGATCTGTCGAACCTCGCGGACCAAGCGGCGATCCAACTCAACGACACGCACCCGGCTGTCGCTGTGCCCGAGCTACTGCGTCTGCTGATCGATGTGCACGGCATGGCTTTCGATGCAGCGTGGGAGATCACCCGCAACACGTTCAGCTACACGAACCACACTCTGCTGCCCGAGGCGCTGGAGAGTTGGCCGATTGGCTTGTTCGAGCGTCTGCTACCCAGGCACATGCAGCTGGTCTATGTGGTCAATGCGCGCCTGCTGGCCGATGCGCGAGCAGCGGGATCGTTTGATGGCGCGGCGATCAGTCGCATCTCACTCATCGGTGAAGACGGCGACCGACGCGTTCGAATGGGCAACTTGGCGTTTGCTGGATCCCACTCCGTCAACGGCGTCTCCGCATTGCATTCTGATCTGATGCAGCAGACGGTGTTCGCTGATCTGCACCGGCTGTATCCGGCCCGCATTAACAACAAGACCAACGGAGTGACCCCGCGACGCTGGTTGTTCCAGAGCAACGGCGCCCTGACCGATCTCGTTCGCGACACCATCGGTGACGCGTTTCTCGACGACTTCGACCGGTTGGCCGAGCTCGATGCGTCAGCGGACGACCCGTCGTTCTGCGAGCGATTCGCCGAGGTGAAGCGGGCAAACAAGGTGCGGCTCGGCGAAGTAGTGCAGCAGCGAATGGGTGTGACGATCGACCCCTCCGCGATGTTCGATGTACACATCAAGCGAATTCATGAGTACAAACGCCAACTGCTCAACATTTTCCATGCGGTGGCGCTTTACGACCGAATCCTCACCGGACCCGACCACCGTGTCACGCCGAGAGTCAAGTTGTTCGGGGGCAAGGCGGCTCCGAGCTACCACAACGCCAAGCTGATCATCCGGCTAGCCAACGATGTGGCAAACGTCATCAACAACGATCCGGCCGTCAACGGCGTGCTGCAGGTGGTCTTTCTGCCGAACTACAACGTCAGCTTGGCAGAGGTGATGATTCCCGCCGCCGACCTGTCCGAGCAGATCTCGACGGCCGGCCTCGAAGCATCTGGAACCGGCAACATGAAGTTTGCGCTGAACGGGGCCGTCACCATCGGCACACTCGACGGCGCCAACGTCGAAATGGCGGAACACATCGGCGACGACAACATCGTGATCTTCGGTCTCACTGCTCGCGAAGTAGCAGACCGCAAGCTCGCCGGGTACGACCCACGCCGCGTGATCGAGTCTTCGCCGACACTGTCCAAGGTGCTCGCCGCGGTGGCAGGTGGGAGGTTCTCGCCGAGCGATCCAGGCCGGTACAGGCAGCTCATCGATGGCATTTACAACAGCGACTGGTTCATGGTTGCTGCAGACTTCGAGTCGTACATGGCGGCACAGGACGAAGTGGAGTCGATGTGGGCCGACCCGTCAGGTTGGAACAAGGCCGCAATCCACAACGTCGCCCGAATGTCGTGGTTCTCGTCGGACCGCACGATCCGCGAGTACGCCCAAGACATCTGGAAGGTCCTGTGACAGGCGTGGTTTGTGTCAGACACAAACCACGCCTGTCATAGGAGTTCGCTGAGGGCGTGGATCGCTACGCCAGCCAGGCCACCGACAATCGTGCCGTTGATACGAATGAACTGCAGGTCGCGTCCCACTTGCAACTCCATCTTGCGAGCAGTTGACGCGCCGTCCCAACGCTCCACGGTGGAGGAGATCAGCTCGCGCACTTCGCTGCGGTAGTTCTCGACGATGTAGCCGACGATGCGTTGGATCCAACTGTCGATCTTGGCCCGTAGCTCGGCCTCGTTCACGAGGCGCTCCCCGAAACGTTGGTAGCTGCGATTCATCCGGTAGCGCAGTTCGCTGTCGGGATCGTTCGCCATTTCGATGAGTTGTTCTTTGGTCCCCAGCCAGAGCGTTTCGATCCAAGCCCGAACGTCTGGATGGGCGAGCAACTCTTGTTTGAGTTGTTCGCCTTTGGCCAGCAACTCGGGATCCTGCCGAAGGCGCTCGGCGAGTTCGCGAACCCGTGTATCGATCGATCGCCGAATGTCGTGATCTTCGTCGCCGCCGACGTCGTCGATGAACCGATGTACCGCGTCGTAGATCTTGTCGAAGATTCGGTCGTCGATGGTTTCGGGTACCCACCAGGGAGATTCGTCGTCCAGACGCTCGCGAAACGTCGTGCGATTCTCATCGAGGAACCCGGCCAGCCCGATCAGCGTGGCATCGAGTAGCCGCTGGTGATGCCCGCCGCTCACGGTGAGATCGATGGCCTTCCCGACGAGCGGAGCGACGGGTGTGGAATCGATTCGGGTTCGAATGAACCGCTCGAGTCCTGCCTGTACCTCATCGTCGTCGAACACGTCGAGCGCCCCGCTCAGCGCATCTGCTGCCACTTCGCTGGCCTTGTTGGCGTGTTCGGGCTGACGCAGCCATTCACCGATGCGACGTGGAATATCTGCACCGCCAATGCGTTCGTCCAGTACTTCCTGCGTGAGGAAGTTGGATTCGACGAACTCGCCGAGACTGGCACCGATCTGATCTTTGCGATTCGGAATGATTGCGGTGTGAGGAATCGGAATACCGAGTGGGTGGCGGAAGAGCGCAGTGACGGCGAACCAGTCGGCGAGGGCGCCAATCATGGCTGCCTCGGCGAAGGCCTGGACATATCCCTTCCATCCGTCTGGCTCGGCCAGCGTGACGATGATGTAGAGGGCGGCGGCCGCAATGAGGAGGGCGAGGGCAACCGCCTTCATTCGACGCAGGTCGCGCGCCTTGTCGGCATCGAGCGCATCGAGTTCCATCACGCCGACGTTACCGGCGCGCCGCAAGCTCCAGATCTCGGGTCAGCGCTGCTTGGCGGCCGCGCTCGTCAGAGGTTCAGGCGGGACGGGAAGGAGGGCCCCTCGGTGCGCGTGCGCTTCAGCTCCCAGAAGATGTCCATCGCGGTGAGCGCACGCATTGCGTCCCACAGGGCGAGCGACTGCTCGGGCGGCGGAACTGTTGTGATGACCGGGCCAAAGATGCCGCGCCGGACTCCGTCTTCAGCGATGAACGCGATGATCGGTGTACCGACGTCGGTGCCCACGAGCGACAACCCATCGTCCATACCAGCGCGGATGACGGCATCCCACGACTCGTCGTTCGCCGCTGCGGCAAACTTCGGGTCGAGGCCGAGGTGCTCCAACGCCTCGGCCAGGTCGAAGTCGCGATCCCGATCGTGGTGCACCTTGGTGCCGCAGTACAGGTACCACTGGTAGATCGCCTCGTCGCCGAGCTCGGCCCGGATGGCTTCCATCACCCTGAGCATCCCGTGCGTGGTCGTCGACCTCTCGCGATACGGGCTGCCTTCGGGCGGTTCGTTCTTGAACAACAGACTGATCGGTCGCCACGTGATCGTGAGGTCGCGCTGTGGCGCGACCTGGTCGACGATCCACCGTGCGGTCACCCAGCACCACGGGCACGCCGGATCAACCCAGAATTCAACGCGTTTCGTCGAGTCCGTTTCGGTCTCCGTTGCTTGGTTCGTTGCCATCGGGCCAGTCTGCCAGCGGCCCGCCGAATTGGCGTCGGCGCTGGTCGTTCCGGTCCCGGGCTCCGCGCAGATGCACCGATAGCCTGGCGCCGTCATGTCGCAACGCTTCTATATCGAGACACTCGGTTGCCCGAAGAACCAGGTTGACTCCGACAAACTGATCGGCACACTGCTGGCTGACGGCATGGAGGCAACCGACGACGCCGGGCAGGCCGATCTTGTGGTCGTGAACACCTGCGCGTTCATCGACGACGCGCGGCGTGAGTCCATCGACGCGATCCTGGCGTTGGAGGACCAAAAGCGCGATGGCGCCCGCCTTGTGGTCACCGGCTGCATGGCGGAGCGTTACGGCGACGAACTTGCCGAGGCATTGCCGGAAGTGGACCAAGTCGCCGGCTTTGGCGTGCGGTTCCACACTCCCGAGGCAACCGCACTTTCCGCTGACACGTTGGCCGGCACCGTCGGGGCATCCGGTCGCAAGTTGATCCCGGTCAGCAGCGCAGCGTTGCCGGAACTCGACCTGTTGAACATGCCCCGACCGAAATCAACCAGCCCGTGGGCCTACATCAAGATTGCCGAAGGCTGCGACCGGTCGTGTGGCTTCTGTGCGATTCCCAGCTTTCGAGGGCCGCAGCGAAGCCGTGATATCGAGTCGATTCTTCGTGAGGCAGACGAACTCGACGTCCGTGAGGTAGTGCTCATCGCCCAGGACCTCGCGTCGTATGGGAAGGACCGGCCCAACGAGTTGGGAGCAGGCTCGATCGTGCCGTTGGTGAACGCCATGGCCGAGCGTGCCGACTGGGTGCGACTCTTGTACCTGTACCCGAGCGATCTCACCGACGAACTCATCGATGCCATTTGCGCCACGGGTGTTCCTTACTTCGATCTGTCGCTGCAGCACGTGAGCAAGCCGCTGCTACGACGAATGCGTCGGTGGGGTGATGGCGACCGGTTCCTCCGTCGCATCGAAGACATTCGTGCTCGCGAACCCCACGCCGCATTCAGGTCGAACTTCATCGTGGGGTACCCGGGCGAAACCGAGGCCGATCACGACCAACTGCTGCACTTCGTGGAGCACGCCCAACTCGACTGGTGCGGATTCTTCGCGTACTCGCCCGAGGAAGGCACACATGCGTACACTCTCGACGGAGCCGTCGATCGTGGCCTGATGAACGCTCGGTTGGCCGAGCTTCGCGAGTTGCAAGACGACATCACGGCCAGCCGCGGGGATGACATGATCGGCCGCACGGTACAGGTGCTCGTCGACGAGGCTGGTGTGGCTCGAAGTGCTCGGGAGGCCCCTGAGATCGACGGCGTCATCCATGTCGACACCACGCTCCCAGTGGGCCAGTTCGCACATGTGCAGATCGTCGATGCGCTCGGCCCGGACCTCGTGGCCGCTGGCGGGGTCGTACCGGAGTGAAGCCCTGATGGCAGTCGACCCGAACGCCTTAGCCACGTGGGCAAATGCCATCACTGCAGCGCGATTGGTGTTGTCGCCGCTCATGTTCCTGGTGATCCCCGAAGACAACAAGGGCTCGTGGGTGGCGTTCAGTCTGTGGTTCGTGTTGTGTACGAGCGATGGAATCGACGGGTGGTTGGCGCGCAAGCACGGAACCACCGCCACGGGGGCGTTTCTCGATCCACTCGCCGACAAGGTGCTCGTGCTCGGTGCCATGTTCACCCTCGTCGCTCGCGACGTGTTCTGGCTGCTGCCCGTTGCCATCATTGCTGCACGGGAGTTGCTCATCTCCGTCTACCGCACGCTGGTGGCAGCGAAGGGCGTCAGCATTCCCGCCAGCCAGCTGGCCAAGTACAAGACGGTGTTCCAGCAGCTCGCAGTCGGCTTTGCGTTGTGGCCGTGGTTCGCCACCGCGGCCGAGTGGTGGTGGAACACACTGTTGTGGATCGCGGTGGTGTTGTCGGTGGTATCCGCTGCCCAGTATCTCTGGTACTCGCGAATCACGGCGAAGGCGCTGGCCGAAGTGTCCGCGAGATAGCGATCGGTTCGGCGAGCCTGTTGATAGGGGCCCCCGAGGACGAGAGCAGTGAAACGAATCGACGCCGCACCGGATCGGCTGCTCACTCGTTTCTACGCGAGAATGCGGCCATGCGGTGTGACGTGTTGGCAGTGGGAACCGAGCTCCTCTTGGGGCAGATCGTCGACACCAACTCGGCGTGGATCGGTGAGCAGCTCGCAGCAAGCGGCCTCGACTCGTTGCTCCAGGCCAAAGTCGGCGACAACCAGGCCCGGTTGACCGCGCAACTTCGTCGCATGCTGGGCGATGCCGACGCGGTCATCATGTGCGGTGGTCTCGGCCCGACGCACGACGACCTCACGCGCGAATCGATCGCCGAGGTGTTGGGAGTCGACTTGGTGTACGACGAGGCGATCGGTGGGGCGATACGCACCATGTTCGAGGCGCGGGGCCGACGCATGGCGGAGAACAACCTCCGCCAAGCCATGGTGCCGGTTGGAGCGTCGACCATCGAGCAGACCAGGGGTACTGCGCCCGGTTTGATCTGCCCAGTCACGGTCGACGGCGTCGAAAAGGTGATCTACGCGGTGCCTGGCGTACCCCACGAGATGCGTGACATGTTCGACCGTTCGGTGTTGCCGGACCTGCTCGAACGAGCGGGTGAGCCCTCGGTCATCGTCAGCAGAGTGCTCCGCACGTGGGGCGAGTCGGAAAGCGGTCTCAATGAACGGCTCGATGAGCTGATCGCCGAACTCGACCACGTCGGCAATCCGACCCTTGCGTTCCTTGCGAGCGGGTGGGAAGGCATCAAGGTCCGTCTGACGGCGAAGGCGAGCAACGCTGCCGAGGCCAACGCTCTGCTGCAGGCATGGAGCGACAGGTTGACCGCCGAAGTCGGCGACATCGTGTTCGGATACGACGCCGAGACGATGGAATCGGTCGTGCTCGACCTGGTGCGGGCAAAGGGTTGGACGCTCGGAACGGCGGAGTCGGTCACCGGAGGTTTGGTAGCGGCCCGTCTCACCGGCATTGCTGGCTGCAGTGACGTCTTCCGAGGCTCGGTGGTGTCGTACGCGAGTGAAGTGAAATTCGATGTGCTCGGTGTGCCTGAGGGGTCGGTGGTGAGCGAGCAGGCTGCTCTGGCCATGGCTCGCGGAGCGGCTCGTGTCTTGGGCGCCGATGTAGTGGTCGCACTGACCGGAGTTGCCGGTCCCGAATTGCAAGAAGGCAAGCCGGCGGGCACGCTCTGTGTGGGTGTGGTGTGGCCTGCGGGAGAAGTGTCTCGAACGCTGCGGCTACCCGGTGACCGCGAGCAGATGCGACAGATCTCCGTGATCTCGGCGCTCGACATCGTCCGCCGTGCGATCGCATGAATCCGGCCCCTGACTCCGACCACATGACTCCCACCACATGACTCGCTGGCAATTCGGGCGCCGGTAGGCTCGTAGCGTTGCCCCTGTAGCTCAGCTGGATAGAGCAAGAGCCTTCTAATCTCTAGGTCGCAGGTTCGATTCCTGCCGGGGGCGCCGTGTGATGTCGCGAGACATCGAGGACAAACCGGACCGCCGGAATCAACCACCGCGTCGATCTGGATCGAGCCTGGTTGGTGCCGCCAACACCGGAGCGCTGAAGGTGATGATCACCGCTTCGCACACCTGATAGGCGCGAACAAAGATTCGACCGTGCGATGACGCCTGGTGCGAGGCACCGAGCATTGTCGCCGACGGTCGCGTTGGCTGCCTGCGTCCAGCACCGATGTCAGCCCGAACATGGTGACTAGTGTCCACTCTGATGAGTGGGGCCTTGCATCGTGTAGCCATCGTGAATCGTGGCGAAGCTGCAATGCGTCTGATCAACGCAGTACGCGAGTACCGACTCGAGATCGGCGACGACATTCGAACGGTGTCGTTGTACACCGCTGCCGAGTCCCGTGCGATGTTCGTACGAGAGGCCGACGAGGCCGTGTGCATCGACTTGGGGCGCGACGCGTCGAGGGGCAGTCCGTACCTCGATCTCGTCGCATTGGAAGCCGGGCTCATAGCTGCCCGTGCCGACGCGGCCTGGGTGGGTTGGGGTTTCGTCGCAGAACGACCCGAGTTCGCAGAACTGTGCGAACGCCTCGGTATCACCTTCGTGGGCCCGCGGCCTGAGGTGATGCGCCAACTCGGCGACAAGATCGGCGCAAAGTTGATCGCCGAACAATCCAACGTTCCGGTCGCTGCGTGGAGCGGGGGAGCGGTCGAGGACATCGCGTCGGCTCGATTGCACGCGGCGGAGATCGGCTATCCGCTGATGATCAAGGCCACCGCTGGTGGGGGTGGTCGAGGCATTCGCAAGGTCGAAGCCGACGGGGAACTCGAAGAGGCGTTCCACAGCGCCCGCGCCGAGGGTCTCAAGGCATTCGGTGATGCCACCGTGTTCATGGAACGAGTCGTCACTGCCGCCCGCCATGTGGAGGTGCAGATCATCGCCGACGAACACGGCAACGTGTGGCCAGTGGGCGTCCGCGATTGCAGCATGCAGCGCCGCAACCAAAAGGTGCTGGAAGAGTCGCAGTGCATCTTGCTCACGCCGAAACAGGACGACGATTTACGGCAAGCGGCAGCGAGGTTGGCCATGGCGGTCGGCTACACGAATGCAGGCACCGTCGAGTTCCTGTATCAGCCAGCCGACCAGTCGTACGCCTTCCTCGAGGTGAACACGCGGCTGCAGGTCGAACATCCCATCACCGAACTCACCACCGGGCTCGACCTCGTCAAGATGCAGTTACATGTGGCGGCCGGTGGCCGCCTGGACGGCTACCCACCCCCGACGGTCGGGTATGCCATCGAGGCACGCCTGAATGCCGAAGACCCCCAGCGCGGTTTCGCGCCAGCACCGGGCACCATCGAACTGATGACGGTGCCCGTTGGGCCTGGCATCCGCGTGGACACCGGGGTCGCGGAGGGTGACGTCATACCGGCCGAATACGACTCGATGATCGCAAAGGTCATCGCGTTCGGCGCAACCCGCAAGATTGCCCTTGCCCGATTGAATAGGGCGTTGTCGCAAATGATCGTCATCGTGGGAGGGGGCACGACGAACAAGTCGTTTCTGCTCGATCTCATCGAACGACCCGAGGTGCAGTCGGGCCAGTTCGACACGGCATGGCTCGACCGTTTCACCGCGTCAGGCGAGCATCTGCCGACCCGACACGGCGACGTTGCACTGGTTGCTGCGGCGCTCGACGCAAGTGATCTCGACACCGAAATTGCTCGCGATTCGTTTCTCAGTTGGGGCCGGCGTGGGCGACCACAGGTGGAGTCGGATATTGGCCGAACCGTTGAGTTGCGCCACGACAACCACTCGTACGAAGTCGTCGTCCGTCAGGTCGATTCGCACAGCTATGAAGTAGCACTCGGGTCGACTGCACTTGCGGTATCTGCGCAGGATCTCGGCCGAGCGCGTCGGCGCCTCACTCTCGGCGGAACGAGCTACCTCGTCACCTCGTCGATCCACGAGAGCGACCATCTTGTCGAGGTCAACGGAGTTGCCCACCGCTTCTCTCGTGACGATGCGGGCGTGGTGCGTGCACCATCAGCCGCTCTCGTCGTCGGTATAGACGTCGAGGTCGATGCACTGGTCGGGGCCGGAAGCCGGTTGGCGACCGTGGAAGCCATGAAGATGGAAATCGCCATCATGGCTCCCATCTCAGGTCGGGTTCGTGACGTCTTCGTGGGCCGCAACGCCCAGGTGGTCGCTGGTGCACCGTTGTTCAAGATCGAGGCGAGCAGCGAGGGAGGCGATGCCGACAGCTCCGCTGCAGCGATCGACTTCGACGGCCTCGACGGTGATTCAGCTGCGTCCGCCATAGCGTCGGTCAGAGCATTCCTGCTCGGCTACGACGTCCCGGCCCATCGCGCACGTGAACTGGCCAGCATGATCGAACCGAACGATCCAGCGCTGGTCGACCTGCTCGACGTCATCTCAGACATCAGCGCACTCGCACCCGAACGTGTGGCTGCAGACCTCGGCGATGCCGGCGGGGGGCGCGGCCACGAGCACTTCAATGCCTACCTGCGCTCGCTCGACATCGAGCGAGAAGGCCTGCCTACCTGGTTCGGTGAGCGCCTCGAGCGAGCGGTGAAGCACTATGGCGTCGACGGGTTGGAGCGCACCCCGGAGTTGACCGACGCACTCTTGCGAATCTTCATCGCTCACACACGTGGCGCTGAGCGGGCGCCCATTCTGGCTTCGTTGCTGGAATCCCCTGCTGTCGTTCCTGGGCTACGCGAAGCGCTCGACCGTCTGATCGACGCCACTCGGCGTCACGACCCTGCATTGGCAAGCTTCGTGCGCAACGTGCGGTACGCGGCATTCGACGAACCCCTCATCGATCAATCGCGGGCCGAGATCTCGTCGTCGATACGCCAGATCGCCATAGACGTCGCGACTGGAGAAACCGTCAGCCCTGAATGCTTCGCCGAGCTCGTGGCGTGTCCGCTTCCGCTGATGCCCATCCTCAACGAGGGCCAACTGTTCAGGTCCACAGAGAATCCGGCACCATTCCTCGAGGCACTCACGCGCCGCTACTACCGCATTCGTGACCTCGGCGAGATCACCTCGGCCGACGTGATGGCGACCGACGGAAGCGAACATGTCGTGTGCCGATCGCACTACGAGCATCGAGATCGAACGGTCCACGTGTTGGCCGTGCGCACGAATCTGAACGGGCTGGTCAGCGCGCTCGACGCAGTTGCAGGGGTGGCGCGGACTGTTGCCGCTCCAGATCGAGTCGTGGTCGATGTGTACGTGCCTGCAGGTAACGGTGATCCAGTGCCCACCGAGGAACTTGCGGCGCGGCTGTCGGTGACGCTCGGCCAGGTGGAACTGCCGGCGGTGTTGCGTCGGCTGTCGTTCATGGCTGGCCACATCGGGTCTCGCTCCAATCTGGTGTCATTTCGTCGAGTCGGTGGCGACGGCATTCGCCCGTATTGGATGACCGAGGCTCCCGAGAACGATCGAGCTGAGCTGAAAGCGTCAGCCTTCGAAGAGGACGTCAAATTTCGCGGTTTGCACCCCATGATCGCGCGCCGTTTGCAGATGTGGCGGCTTGCCAATTTCGAGATTCGGCCGTTGCCTGCTAGTGGCGAAGTGCACCTGTTCAACTGTGTGGCACGCGAGAACGCCACCGACCAGCGACTCGTCGCTGTCGCTGAGGTTCGTGACCTCACCCCTGTGCTCGACCACAATGGTCTCGTCGTCGCGCTACCCGAAGTGGAACACCTGTTGGTGGAGTGCCTCGACGCCATTCGTCAGGCGCGAGCTGCAGAGCCGGAACTTTCCAAGCTCGAATGGAACCGGATCATGCTGTACGTGTGGCCAGTCGTGACGATTCCGCCCCAGGATCTCAACCTCGTCGCCCGCCGGCTCGCACCACTGACGGAGGGGCTGGGTCTGGAGCAAGTGGTCGTGGGTGGCCGGGTGTCGCTCACGGGTGACGGGTCTGATGCCAGCGAGGTGGTCTTGCGAATCGGGGCAGAGGTCGGTAGGGGTGTTTCGGTGCGATTCACCGCTCCGCCGACAGCTCCGATGCAGCCGCTCGACGACTACGCCCGAAAGGTGCAACAGACCAGGCGGCGAGGGCTCACCTACCCGTACGAACTGGTTCCCATGCTCACCGGAGTCGGCGGCTCCTTCGTGGAGTACGACCTTGCCGACCAGCCCGCGAGCGACGTTGCAGCCGACTCGCTCGTGCCGGTGGATCGCCCGCCGGGCGGGAACACCTCGGGCATCATCGTGGGCGTCGTGTCACGACCGACCGAGCTGTACCCGGAAGGCATCACACGCATCGCTCTGCTCGGTGATCCCACCCGCGCCATGGGTTCCATCACCGAAAGTGAGTGTCGGCGGCTGCTCGCAGCCATCGACATGGCGGCCGCGATGGACGTTCCCATCGAGTGGTTCGCACTCTCTGGCGGGGCCAAGATCGCGATGGACTCTGGCAGTGAAAACCTCGACTGGGTGGCGCGTGTACTTCGTCGCCTGGTCGAGCACACGCAGGACGGCCACGAAGTCAACGTCGTCGTCGCTGGTATCAACGTGGGGGCCCAGCCCTACTGGAACGCAGAGTCGACCATGCTCATGCACACCAAGGGCATTCTGGTGATGACTCCAGCGAGCGCCATGGTGCTCACCGGCAAACAGGCCATCGACTACTCAGGTGGTGTGTCGGCCGAAGACAACTTTGGCATCGGCGGGTACCGCCGAATCATGGGACCCAACGGCGAAGCGCAGTACTGGGCGCCAGACCTCGCCGCGGCCGCTGAGTTGTTGTTCCATCACTACGATCTCACGTATCGCGCACCCGGCGAACGCTGGCCGCGCCGGTTGCCCACCGTCGACCCCGTCGACCGCGACGTCCGTTCGGTGCCCCACGTCATCGAAGGTTGCGATTTCACCACGGTCGGAGACATCTTCTCCGCTGAGAAGAATCCAGATCGGAAGAAGCCGTTCGACATTCGCACCGTGATGAACGCCGTCATCGACGCAGACACCCAGCCGCTGGAACGCTGGCCCGAGATGGCGGAAGCCGAAATGGCCGTCGTGTACACCGCTCGACTCGGCGGGCATGCAGTCACGCTGATCGGCATGGAGTCGCGACCGTTGCCACGCCACGGTGAAAACCCAGCCGATGGTGTTGCCCAGTGGTCCGCGGGCACATTGTTCCCGCTGTCGTCCAAGAAGATCGCGCGCAGCATCAATGCGTCGAGCGGTGAGCGACCCGTGGTGATGTTGGCCAACCTCTCGGGCTTCGACGGCTCGCCAGAGTCGTTGCGCCGATTGCAGTTGGAGTACGGCGCGGAGATCGGGCGGGCCATCGTCAACTTCGATGGCCCGTTCGTGTTGTGCGTGGTCTCGCGTTACCACGGTGGCGCATTCGTGGTGTTCTCGGCGACGTTGAACGATCGAGTGGAAGTGCTGGCGGTCGAGGGTTCGTTCGCATCCGTCATCGGCGGCGCACCGGCCGCCGCCGTGGTGTTCACTCGTGAAGTCGATCAGCGAACGCGTGCCGATGCCCGCTACCAGGCGTCTCCGACCACGTGGGACGACGTTCGCATCGAGAAGTTGGGTGAGGTGGCGGCCGAGTTCGACGCGATCCATAGCGTCGCCAGGGCCCAGGCAGTGGGTTCGGTACACCGAACCATTGCGGCTGCAGACCTCAGGGCTGAACTGGTCGCCGCCATCGAACGAGGGATTGCTCGTTGACGCCGACCGCTCCGGCCGGTCCACGTCTGGGTCGGCCAAGAGACCGCTACGATAAAGATTCCTGTGAGCGCAGGTCAGCGCGCGATCGCCCGGTGAGAGGATTCGAGTGAACTTTAAAAAAGGTGACACAGTCATCTACCCGCAGCACGGAGCTTGCGTGGTGAAGGGCACCAAGAAGGTCGAAGCATTCGGTGAGAAGCGTGACTATCTCATCCTTGAAACCGTCATCTCCGAGATGGTGCTCAAGGTGCCCGTCGACATGGCGGAAGAGGTCGGGGTTCGCCCGCCGGTCAGTGCCGACGAACTCGAAGACCTGGTGGCAGTGCTCGCAAAGCCGGACCCGAGGGTTCCGTCGAACTGGAGCCGTCGCTTCAAGAATCACCAGGAAAAGCTGAAGAGCGGCGACGTCTACCAGGTGGCTGAAGTGGTTCGAAATCTTGCCGCCCGTAACCGTGACGCGTCGTTGTCGGCGGCCGAGCGCACCATGTACGAGCGTGCCCGAGTGAATCTCGTCAGTGAGATCTCGCCCGCGCTGAAGGTGTCTTCGGAAGCGGCCGAGGAGTACCTCGACGAGGCGCTCGCCAAAGGTGTGCTGAAGCCGGCGAAGGAAGAGGCGAAGGGCGCCAAGGCCAAGAAGGCCGAACCAGAGTTGGTCGAAGACGACGACTGAACCAGTCGAAGACGACGACTGAACCAGTCGAACACGACGTCCGAACGATCTCAATACGGGTCCACAAACCCATCTCACATGAGACATGCCACAATCGGGGCATGTCTCATGTTGCATTTCTGGGCCTTGGCGTGATGGGTGGGCCGATGGCCGGTCATCTCGCTGCGGCAGGGCACTCCGTCACCGTGTACAACCGAACGGCGGCCAAGTCACTCGCGTGGGTTGCCGAGCACGGCCATCAGGCGTCGCCGACGGCGGCTGAGGCGTCCGACGGCGCCGAGTTCGTGATGATGTGCGTGGGCAATGATGCTGACGTTCGTCAGGTCGCCTTGGGCGCCGACGGTGCGTCGGGTGCGATCTCTGCGCTGAAACCCGGGGCCGTGTTCATCGATCACACCACGGCGTCGGCCGAAGTGGCGAGAGAACTGGCGGCCTCATGTGCAGCCAGGGGAGTGGGTTTCGTCGATGCGCCGGTATCGGGCGGGCAGGCAGGGGCTGTGAACGGCACGCTCACCGCAATGTGCGGGTGCAACGACGGTGACGTCTACACGGCGGCCAGCCAGATCATGGCTGCGTACGCCTCGAACCGTCGGCTGATCGGACCGGCAGGGTCCGGCCAGACCACCAAGATGGTCAACCAGATCTGTATCGCCGGGGTGTTGCAGGGCCTTGCGGAAGGCGTGGCGTTCGCACAGCGCGCCGGTCTCGACATCGAGGCGGTGTTCGACACCATCGGAACAGGTGCGGCGTCCAGTTGGCAAATGCAAAACAGGGCACACACCATGGCCGCTGGTGAGTTCGAGTTCGGGTTTGCCGTGGAGTGGATGCGTAAAGACCTCGGGATCTGCCTCGCAGAAGCGGATCGTTTGGGTGCTCGCTTGCCGGTCACCGCTCTCGTGGACCAGTTCTACAAGCAAGTGGTCGAACGCGATGGTCGTCGCTGGGATACCAGCTCGCTGGTGGACCTGTTACAACGGCCGTAAGGACCCCAGAGGTGACACCTGCTACCCGAGGCTCAACTCGAGGCGGTCGACACCGCGAATGGTGATCCGGTCGCGCCAGCGGGGGTCGCCCGCGAGCTCGACGTTGGGGAAGCGCCTGATCAGACGGCTGATGGCCACTGCCGCTTCGAGCTTCGCGAGCGACGCGCCCAAGCAGTAGTGCACCCCGGCGGAAAAGCCGAGGTGGCGCGCTGCGTTCGGTCGGGCGATCTGGAGGCGTTCGGGTTGGTCGAACACCGCCGGGTCGTGATTCGCCGCGCCGAGCACGGCAAACAACAACGTTCCAGGCTCCACGACCACGTCACGTCCGTCGGCATCGGTGAATGTGACGGGAATCATCGGTACTCGCACGGTGTGCTGGACCGGGCCGTCGAAGCGCATCAACTCGTCGACGGCCACGATGTCGAGCGCAGGGTCGTCGCGCCAGCGCACCAGCTCGTCGGGGTGACGAAGCAGCGCCAGCACGCCGTTGCCAATCAGGTTGACGGTGGTTTCGTGACCGGCAACATACAACAGTATGACGAACGAGATGAGTTCTTCGAAGCTGAGCCGTTCACCCTCGTCTTCAACGACGAGGAGCGCAGTGAGTAAGTCGTTTCCGGGGCGCGTACGCCGATCTTCGATGATTTCGATGAGGTACGGCACGAGCAACTGCAGGCCGGCGGAGGCCGCGTCGAGCGCTTCGATCGTTGCGTTCGGTTCGAGGCTGAGCGTGAGCGCCATGCTCCACGAGCGCAACTCGTCAGCTCGCTCGGTCGGCATACCGAGCAGTTCGGAGATGATGGCAAAGGGAATGGGGAACGCCAGGTCTTCGATGAGCTCCATGTCGCCGCGCTCCACAGCTCGGTCGAGGACGCCGTCGACCATCTGCTCGATGGGTTGACGAAGCTGATCGACGGCCGTTGGTGTGAACGCCTTGCTGACCAGCCGACGTAGACGAGTGTGGTCGGGCGGGTCGAGGTTGAGGATGGTCTTCGCGCCGACGCGGCGGCCTCGACGGTGCACCGCGATGGGGTCGTGCTCGTCGATGATCTGATTGGCCTCGATGTCGCGGCTGAAATCGACCCCGCGTAGTACCCGGGCGACGTCGTCATGACGAGTCAGCACGGTCGGTCCGCCGTTTGGTGATCGGTAGACCGGTGCTTGCGTGCGCAACGTGGTGTAGAAGGGGTAAGGATCTGCGCGGAATCGAGGGTCTGAGGGGTTCCACAACACCTCCAACGTCAGGCCCAGCCGTCGTCGTGTGCTACTGGGTGCTTGAAGTCGCGCAAACCCTCTTCGATTCGCTTGATCAGCGTCTCGAGGATGGTGACTCGAGCCCAGCGCTTTTGCTCGCCCGAGATCACATGCCAGTGCGCGAGATCGTGATCGGTTCGTTTGAACATGTCTTCGACGGCTGCGTTGTAGAGTTCGATCTTGTCTCGGTTGCGCCAGTCTTCGGCGGTGAGCTTCCAATGGCGCAACGGGTCTTGGTCCCGGCTCGTGAACCTCTTCAGTTGTTCGTCGGGGCTGATCTGCAACCAGAACTTCACGACGATCACGCCCTCGAGAACGAGATTGCGCTCGAACTGCACGATTTCTTCGTACGCCCGCTTCCACTGTTCCGGTGTTGCGTAGCCTTCCACGCGCTCGACGAGCACCCGCCCGTACCAACTGCGATCGAACAATGCCAAACCACCGAGGCCAGGGACGTGTTGCCAGAATCGCCACAGGAAATGTCGGGTCTTCTCGTCGAACGACGGCTTGGCGAAGGTGGACACGGTGTAGTGACGCGGGTCGAGCGGCTCGACGATGCGCTTGATGGCACCACCTTTCCCGCCCGCATCGGAACCTTCCATCACCACGAGCACTCCTGGCCCGAGCGAGGTGCCATCGAGCAGGCCGGCCATTTCCAACCGGAGCGCCAGGAGTTTGTGTTGCGCTTCGACCAACCGGGTTTCGTACTCCTCCCGGCCCATCGTCGCAGCGAGATCGAGATCGTGGAGGCGGCCCATTCCCCGCGACGGTAGCGAACTCCGCGAGGTCACAACTAGGCCGTTCCTGTGACATTGGCTGCCCCTCCCACTCCGAAGAGTTCGCACCGACGTGGAAACACCCCTGTCGACCTGCCAACCTGTTGCCGTGACCTCAGCCCTGACCGTGTTCGCTGACGTCGAGCACGATGCGCACGACACTCCCGGTTGGCACCCCGAGCGGCATGCCCGGCTGGTAGCGGCTGTCGCTGGTGTGTCGAG
>JBBREA010000061.1:0-17965 GCA_038203385.1 Acidimicrobiales bacterium
TCTGCAGCAGATCTGCGCCGCTCTGGAAGTCGCGACCGACTGCACCTAGCCGCACTCGGCCAGTAGGTCGGCGGCAACCTGAGGATCCACGCGGGCCCGCGCGACAGCGTCCGTTCCGGACGACTTGGCGACGGGCCGACCTCGAGCTGTTCGCCGGTCAGCACCCGAGTCACTTCGACACCCGGACGAGACGTCGCCGTTCTGGTGGTCGCCGTCCCGTAGGATCTCCGGCTATGCGCGTGGTCGTCACTGGTGGGGCAGGCTTCATCGGCGGCAACCTCTGCCGGCATCTACTCGCCACCGATGGAACCGACTCGGTGGTCGTGATCGACGATCTGTCGACGGGCTCACGTTCCAACCTCGACGGCCTCGCGGTCGACCTGGTTGAAGGTTCGATCGTCGACGAGGCTGCGCTCGACGAGGCCTGCGCAGGCGCCGACGCCATCGTTCACCTCGCAGCGTTGGGCAGCGTGCCGCGCAGCGTCGCCGATCCGCTCGGCTCGCATCTGGCGAACAGCACGGGCACTGCGATGGTGTTGGAAGCGGCCCGTCGGCACGGCGGGCTCCAGGTGATCGTGGCATCGAGCAGCAGCGTGTACGGCGCCAACCCGACCCTGCCCAAACACGAAGGCCTGACGACACGACCGATCTCGCCCTACGCCGCGACCAAGCTCGCCACCGAGTCGTATGCGCTCGCGTGGGCTGCGTCATACGACTTGCCCGTGCTGGCCTTTCGCTTCTTCAACGTGTTCGGGCCGTTGCAGGCCGCAGGGCACGCCTACGCCGCAGTCATTCCGGCGTTCGTCGACGCTGCGCTCGCCGGGCGGCCGGTCACGGTGCACGGCGACGGTATGCAGAGCCGTGACTTCACCTTCGTCGGGTCCGTCGTCGCCGTGCTCACCGACACGCTGCTGACAGGACGAACCGCGCCCGAGCCGGTGAACCTCGCGTTCGGCACGCGGGTCACCCTGCTCGACGTCCTGTCGGAACTGGAGTCGATCCTCGGCCACGAGGTGGCTCGCGAACACATCGACACGCGCACCGGCGACGTACGACACAGCCAAGCCGACACCACACGCCTACTCAGCATGTTCCCACACGTGGCGCCCGTGCCGTTCGCCGTCGGTCTGCGGGCCACCGTGGAGTGGATGCGCGCCAGTACAGAGCTCCCCTCCTGATGCCGGGTCGACGGCGCAACCAGATCACTCGTAACGACGCGATAGCTGTCGCAGCGGTGTCGATCGCCGCCGGTGTGGCCGCGGCTCTGGCCGGGTGTAGCCCCACCGGCGCGGCCGTGCCCGACGCCATCATCACCACCCTCGCCAGCGCGGTCGTGGTCTGGCTGGGCGCTTCCAGCCCCTGGTGGGCGCTGTTCCTCGCCGGCGGTGTGGCCGCGATCGCAGCTACCACTGGCCCGATTGTGTTGGTCGTGTTGGCTTGGTTGGCAGTGATCGGCGCGGCGGTCATCGGGTACTTCAAGCTCAACCAACCGGTCGCCCGATCGGTCATCGCTGCAGTGGTGGTGCAGGTGGTGCTCCGACTCGAGTGGGATCCATTCTTCTTCGCCTCCGGCATCGTCGCCGCGGTAGCGATGGGACTAATCGCCATATCGGGATTCACGCGACGGCAAGGCTTCGTTCGAAAGCGCGTGCTGTGGGTCACCGTCGGGTTGGTCGGGTTTGCCGGGTTGGCAACTGTGGCGTTCGGTGCCAGCGCGGCCCAGGTGAGAGGCGAGGCGTCGTCGGGTTACCGAGCGATGCTCCTCGCGCTGGAGCACCTCGAGAACGGCGATCTGCCGGAAGCCAACCAGGCACTCGATGAAGCCGCCGTCGATCTCGGAACCGCCAGCGACGCGCTGGAGGGTGTGCTCTCGCAACCGGCTCGATTCGTGCCGGGCGTCGCTCAGAATCGCAACATCACCGCCAATCTGTTCGCGCGGGCGGCGGCGGCGGCCGAAGCGACCGGCAAGACCCTCGACGTCGTCGACCTCGACCAACTCCGTGTGGTCGACGGCGTCGTCGACGTGGGCGCCCTGGAAGCGCTCGAGCAGCCGCTGATCGAGCTCGAAGCCGCCGTACTGGAACTGCGAGATGTGCTGTACGACGCTCAATCCGAGTGGTTGGTCGGCCCGCTCGCCAGCAGACTCGACAATGCCCGAGTGCGAGCCGACCAGGCGGCAACCCAGGCGGTGGCCAGCCGAGCGGCGGCGCAACTCGGCCCCGAGCTCCTCGGCGCCGAAGGTGATCGCCGATACCTCGTCGCCTTCACCAACCCTGCCGAGTCGCGAGGCCAGAGCGGCCTGATGGGCAACTGGAGCGAACTCACGCTCAGCAACGGCAGAATCGAGCTCGCCCGCTCTGGCCGCACCGCCGAACTCGAACGTGGCATCGACGACAATTCGCCGATCCATCTCGACATGCCACAGGAGTACTTCGATCGCTATTCCCGATTCGGATCTGGCACCGCCACAGAGCCGGTACATCGCAAGTATTGGGTGAACAGCTTCGTCACACCTCACGCCGCCAACGTGGGAACGGCGTTGGCCCAGTTGTACGAAGTGACCACTGGGCGTCGCCTGGACGGCGTGATCATCATGACCCCCAAGGCGATCGCGGCGTTGCTCAACGTGACCGGCCCGATCGAGATCGAGAGCGTCGGCGTCACCCTCACCGACTCCAATGCGGAGCAGTTCCTCGTGCTCGACCAGTACGAGTTCGCCGAGAACGAGCGCGAGGACCTCCTCGCCGAGGTCACCACGCGCACTGTCGATGCTCTGCTCACCTCCACCCTGCCAGCGCCGCAAGTGATCGGTGCTGCGCTCGGCCCGGTCGCTACCGAGGGTCACCTCACGGCGTGGGCGGTCGATGCGGCGGAGCAAGAGCTGATCGAGCTCGTCGGTATGGATGCGTCGATGCCGGTCCTCGGGCCCGCCCCGGGCTCCGATGCACTGGCGATCGTGTCAAACAACGGGTCCGGGAACAAGATCGACAGCTTCCTCGAACGCACCATCGTGTACCGCCCCAGGTACGACGAGTCCAGCGGTGCGGTCGTGGCCGAACTCGAGGTGACCCTCACGAACACTGCGCCTGCTTCAGGATTGAACGACTACGTCATCGGCAACGGCGTCGACCTGCCGATCGGAACCAACCGGACGATGGTGGAGTTGTGGTCGGCTCTCGACATCGACGCAGTGACGGTCGACGACGTCGCAACGGTGCCGTACGTGCAACCCGAACTCGGCTGGAACGTCGCCCAATTGTTCGTCGAACTCGATCCGGGTGAATCGGCCATCATCACCGTCCAGCTGTCGGGAACCGTGGCCTCCGGCGGCTACGAGTTGATCTACCGACCGCAGCCGCTGCCGCGCACCGACGCCGTCGAGATCGATGCCTCGCTCAATGGGGGCGGAACGGTGTTCACGTACTCCGGTGAGATCCTGCGTCGGAGCGTGTTGAGCGAAACCGGGATCGAAGCCTGGCGTCCGCCGGGCCACCCGGCACTGCAAGACTGACGAGAGCGCCAAGCGTCGACGCGGCGGCGGCGGCGGCCGCCCAACGAACGGCCTCCATACCGGATTCGCCGACCCCACCGGTGCGCGCCACCACGGCGGCAGCGAGAGCTCCCAGCCCGATGGCCGCAATCGTGTGCCACCGGCTGCCGCTAGTGATCCACGCCGCGACGCCCCCGAGCAGCAATGGCCACCACGCGAACAACCCGCCGACCAATGCGGATGGTCTCCCCACCGCACCGTAGAGCAGGCCCCACATCAGGATCGCTCCGGCCGCCAGGACCGCCCAGGGTGGATCGAGCCGGCAGCGGATCGTCCACTCGATGATGGCGAGGCTGACGCAGGTGGCGATGAGTGTTGGGAGGTGGTCGGTCTCAGGCACACACGCCGCGCCGACCAGCCCGATGCCGGCGAGTGTGAGGGGGCCGAACCCGAGCGGCACTGCCGCAGACAACCATGCGTAGGCGGCGACGGCAACGCAACAGAGAGGCACGACGGCGGCCACCGCCCACCAGTGTCCGCCTTCCCGCAACTTGTCGCTGCCGGAAGCGACCGTGATCGCGATGAGGGCTCCCACCACGATCGACAGCACGAGCGGCAGCAACGTCGGAAGTACGGGCCGCTGTACTGCGACCTCGATCTCGCCATCCGGGCTCGACGACGGGTTGCCGGTGGCTGTACTCACGCGCCAGCTCTCGAACCCACGCCCCGGATCACATCACAGATCCACTGGACGTCGTCGGAGGTGAGGTGCGACGACGAAGGCAGGCTGATCGACGTGTCGAACAGGCTGCTGGCCACGTCGCCGCCGACCACCGCGGCGTCGCGGAACACCGGCTGGAGATGCATCGGCTTGAAGCCGTGACGAGCCTCGATGCCTTCGCCACGAAGCGCCTCGAGCACATCGGCAGCCGATGCGCCGAACTGCTCTTGGACAGCGATTGACGTGAGCCAATGGTTCGCTCGGCATGCGTCAGCGATGCCTTGGAACGAGATGCCGGGCACATCCTCGAGGCCGCGCAAGTAACCGGCCCGCACGCCGGCACGCCCGCTGATGCGATGGGCGAGCGTTCGCAGTTGCCCCCGCCCGACCGCGGCGTTGAGATTTCCCATGCGGTAGTTGAACCCGATGTCCTCGTGTTCGTACCACGCAACTGGTTGGCGGGCCTGCGTGGCGAGATATCGCGCCCGACTGATGAGCGACTCGTCGGCCGACGCGATCGCGCCGCCGCCACCGGTGGTGACGATCTTGTTCCCGTTGAACGACAGGGCAGCCACCCGCCCGAACGAGCCGGCGGGCGACCCGTTCCAGCTGGCACCCAGGGCTTCGGCCGCGTCCTCGATCAATGGCACCTCGAACTCGGCACAGATGGATTCCAGGCGCGGCCAATCTGCCATCCCGCCGTAGAGGTCGACCCCGATCACCGCCGCCGGCAGCCGGCCCGAACGCGCTCGCAGCTCGAGTTCCGTGGCGAGCAGATCGGGGTCGATGTGCCAGGTGTCTGGCTCGCTGTCCACGAACACGGGACGCGCACCGAGGTACGTCACGGCGAACGCGCTGGCACCGAAGGTGAGACTGCTCACGAGCACGTCGTCGCCCGTGGACACGCCGACGGCAGCGAGCGCGAGATGAAGTGCCGCGGTGCCGCTCGACAGTGCCGCGACCGCTGGCGTGCCGGTGAGCGTGGCGAGTTCGCGCTCGAAGGCGTCGATGTCTGGCCCTGCCGGCGCCACCCAACCCGAATCGAATGCAGCGAGCAACAACTCTCGTTCTTCGGCGCCGACCTCGGGTGGGGAGAGCAAGATTTTCCAGGGACCCGTGGTCATGGCGACAGTCTGGCAGTCGGCGCAAGACAGCACTGGAACCGCCACGAACCGGCTGGGCAAATCACAACTGTGGTGTACGGCTGCGGTGAGCACGCCGTCCGACCAGACCTCGCGCTGATCGCGAGGACTCGAGCAAATGTCGGTGAAGCTCTCGACCGAGTGAGTGATCCCGTCGACGACGACCACTTCGACTCATCCCGGGGCCGGGATGTACCTGCATGCGCCGATGCCCGCCAGTACAGTCGGCTCGATGAGCGAGCGGGTGCGAGTGCTGTGCGTGTGCACCCACAACCGAACCCGCTCCGTGATGATGGCCGGCCTCCTCGGCAAACGGTTCGCCGAACTCGGCGTCGCCAGCGACGTCGCAACAGCTGGATTTCGTCCAGGTGGCGAACCAGCGACCGAGCAGACGGTCCGTCTCCTGAGTGATCGGGGCATCGACGTGTCGGCTCATCGCAGCCGCACCATCGATGCGGAATTGGCGAGCTCGTTCGACCTCGTGCTCACCGCCGAGGCGGCTCACGTGGTGCAACTGGCCGGCGCCAAGCCCGACTTGTTCGCACGTACCTTCACGTTGCCCGAGTTCGTCGCGCGTGCCGAACGCACCGGTGGGCGTAACGGGCTGACGATCGGCGAATGGGTCGACAAGTTAGGTGCGGACCGGCCCATCGGTCTCGACTATCTCGACGCGGTCGATGGTGGTCTCATCGGCGAAGTCGCCGACCCGACGGGCCGCAGCATGCACGACTGGGCCGTTGCGATCGACACCATCGAACGGATGACTGCGGCGCTCGCCCAGCAGCTCACAGCACGAGACGCTGTGTGAACGTACACGGTGTGAACGCGCGCACTGTGAACGCGCGCACTGCAGTAAAGCGCTTGGCGTTGTTTTCCGATCGATTCGCGCCGCCCCCATCGGGCATCACCGTGCTCATCTACCACCGTGTCGGTGGCGGCACCGACAGCGCGGTCGATCTCGAGGCTGAGGTCTTCGATCGTCACCTGGCGCATCTCGTCGAACACCATCGAGTCGTATCGCTCGACGCCGCTCTCACCGAACTGTGCGGGCCCGACCCAGCGCTGCCCGGAGTGGTGGTGACGTTCGATGACGGCACCGCCGACTTCACCGACGTCGCCGTTCCGATCCTGGTTAGCCATGGGGTGCCGGCCACGTTGTACGTGGCGACCGAGTTCGTCGAGCAGTCGTCGCCGTTTCCCTGGGACGCTCCGCCCACGACGTGGACCGCGCTCGCCGAAGCGGTGTCGACGGGGGTGGTGAACATCGGGTCACACACCCATTCCCATCGCGTGCTGCGCGAGGCGTCGCGCGACGAGACCATTGACGAAATCGATCGATCCGTGGAACTGATAGCGGATCGACTCGGTGTCGTCGCGCACGACTTCGCGTATCCGAAGGCGATTCCCCCCGGCCCAGCGGCCGAGGTCGTCGTGCGCCAGCGTTTCCGTTCAGCCGCACTTGCCGGCGGGCGCGTGAACCGGGTCGGCCGAGTGGACCCGCTCCGCCTGGCGCGCACCCCGGTGCTCCGCAGCGACTCTCACACCGACTTCGCAGCACGCGCTGCCGGCGGGATGCGGCTGGAAGGCGTGGTCCGCGCGGCGGCGGCCGGTGTTCGCTACCGAGGGGTGACCACGTGACCGGCCATTCAGCTGGCCAGTCGACTGGCCGACATCAGCGCGAGCGTCCGGTGGTCGTGCACCTCACCACCACCGACATGAGTCTCGACTGGCTGCTCGGCCCGCAACTCGCGGCGTTCGTCGCCGCCGGATACGACGTGGTCGGCGTGTCGGCGCCCGGCCTGCACGTTGCCAACCTGGGTCCGCTCGGGGTGCGCCACGAATCGATCTCATCGCTGACCCGGTCCACCTCGGTGACGCGCGACGTGAAGGCGTTCGTCGACCTCGTTCGGCTGTTCTGGAGGATCGACCCCGACATCGTGCACACCCACAACCCCAAGCCGGGGATCCTGGGCCGGCTCGCGGCACGTGTCGCCGGCGTTCCGTGGATCGTGAACACGCAGCATGGCCTGTACGCGCAGCCAGAAGATCGCCGCCGCCGCCGGTGGCCCGTGTACGCGGCCGAACGGGTCGCGGCCATGTGCTCGGACGTCGAACTCGTGCAGAACGAAGAGGATGTCGACACGTTGGTGCGTCGGCTGCGAGTGCCGGGCCGCCGCGTGCGGCTGCTCGGCAACGGTGTCGACCTGGTTCGCTTCGATCCGGCTGGCGTGCCTGCCGGTACGCGCGAGCGACTGCGGCGCGAGTGGGGGATCGGCCCTGACGAACTGGTGTGTGGCTGCGTAGGGCGACTCGTTCGTGAGAAGGGCATCGTCGAACTACTCGAGGCCGCGCAGCAGCTTCGCCGCGCGTCGGTACCCGTGCGGCTGGTGGTGATCGGCCCTACCGACCCGGACAAGTCCGACGCCATTGACGCTGATCTCATCTCGCAAGCGGTCGCTGACGGCGTGGTCTTCACGGGTCAGCGTCTTGACATGCCGGAGTGTTATGCCGCGATGGACATGTTCGTCACAGCGAGCTGGAGGGAGGGCTTCCCTCGCAGCGCCATGGAAGCTGCCGCCATGCGACTCCCTACTGTGGCCACCGATATTCGTGGCAATCGTCAGGTGATCAAGAACGAGCACACGGGCCTGCTCGTTCCGGTCCGCGATGCCGCCGCGATCGCAGCGGCCATCAGCCGGCTCGCTGGCGATCCGGATCTCGTCGATCGATTCGGCCGTGCGGCCTTCGACACATCACGAGGCGAGTTCGGTCAGGAACGTGTGGTCAGCCGCACGTTGAACGCATACGGTGGTTGCCCGACCAGCCGTCGATTCGGTCGCCGTCGAGCAGCAACGAAGCTCGCCGTCTGAGCCTGCAACTCCCGGCGGAGGTCATCGCTGGGTGCACGGGGAGGCGAGGATCTGCTGAAGCCTGTCTTGCTGGGCGGCCGCAACAGATCAGGGCTGGCGGGCGTTGCCGCTGCCCGTCGTGACGTGTCGATCGGCCGGGCGCCTTCCTGGGTGGCAACGAGGTCAGGCCGAATTCAGGAAGGTGGGCGATCGGCGGGCAGGGCGTGCATCGTGACACCCGCCGCGTGATCGACACCCGCGCGGCCGAGCACGACCGGGATCGTCGCCAACACAATGCGAGCATCACCGACGAGTGATCGATGCGCGACGTACTCCACGTCGAGGGCGAGCCGTTCCGGCCAGTCAAGGGTGTTTCGGCCGCTGATCTGGGCCAGGCCAGTGAGGCCTGGGCGCACCTCGAACCTGCGGTATTCGTCGCCGCGGAATCGATCCCAGTAGGGCACTGGAAGTGGGCGAGGCCCCACCAATCCGACATCGCCGCGCAGAATGTTCCACAACGACGGCAACTCGTCGAGGCTGCTCGAGCGCAAGAATCGCCCGAAACCACCGAGACGTTCGGCGTCGTGCTCTGGCCCGTCTCGCCCCGGCGCAGCGTGGCGCATCGTCCGGAACTTGAGCAGCACGAACGGATGCCCACCGCGACCCAGTCGCTCCTGGCGAAACAGCACACCACGGCCGAGTCGAACGCGGATGAGCAGAGCAAGTACGACGAGGACGGGAGCGCTGATCGCGAGACCAACCGCTGCGGCGGCGACGTCGACGGATCGTCGAACCAGCTCGGCGACCGGCTTGGGGCGCGGTGAGTTCACGCTCGTTGGTCGATCGTTCGTGCAGGATTACCGACCACTGTCGCCGCGGCTGGCACGTCCCTGATGACGACCGCCCCGGCTCCGACCATGGCGCCTTCGCCGATGGTGATGCCTGGGATCACAGTCGCCCCGATGCCGATCATCGCGTACGGCTCGATCGTGACTCCGCCGCCGATGGCTGTGCCAGGGGCGACATGTACGAACGCACCCACGATGCAGTCGTGGTCGACCGAAGCGTTGGTGTTGACGATCACGCCCTCACCGAGTTTGGTCGCAGCGTTGACCACCGCACCCGGCATGATGAGCGACCCGTCGCCGACCGTGACATCGGCGGCCATGATCGCCGACCGGCTTCTGGCAGTGCGCAGCGGCAGCCCGGTTCCGGCGATCAAGGCAGCGAAGCGGGCTCGCACTCGGTTGTCGCCGATGGCTACGAACCCCCCGTCTACACCCAGCGCTTCGGCGAACTCGGCGAACTGGCTGTCGAGACCGACGACTTCGACGCCGAGCCCGGGCACCGCCGAGCGATCGGAACTGAGCGCAGCGATCACCTCCACGCCCGAGTCGCGCAACGCCTCCACACACACCCGGGCATGGCCACCAGCACCCACTACAAGGACTCGGCTCCACGTCGCCGTGTGCTGGTCCACGGTTCGCTCTGTCTGATGCACCGACATGACCGTAACCTGCGCACTGGGTCAATTCGATCGACCCCCCGCGACGACACCGAAGAAGCCGAACCTCAAGATTTCGTCTGGACTCTTTTCCGGAGCATACAATTCTGGTACATTCTGACCTCTCAGGGCGAAATACTCAGGCGCAACACCCTGCTCACAGTCACCACGTCTCGTGGCCGAACAATTCACAATTCGGTCGCACAGCACGGTGAGGACGAGTAGAGTTCGTTAGCAATCAAGAACACATCGGGTTAGCAATCAAGAACACATCGGAGGACACCGTGAATATTCACCGCTTTGCAAAGCGAATCGGGATCGTGGTGTCTCTTTCCGCGGCAGCACTAGCTCTTGCAGGTTCGCCTGCAATGGCCCAGGAAGACGACGACGTCTACCAACTTCCGCCGGTTCCCACGCTCGTGGAGAATTTGCCTCCTGCTCCGCCGCCGCAGGTTGAACTGCCCGGTACTGGTACGTCCACCTTGCAGACCTCGTTGACGCTTGGCGTCTCGGCAGCTGCCATCGGTGGCGGCTTGTTGCTCGTGGCACGGCGCCGGCGTGAGCCGGCCGTCGCACTCGGCTGACCTCCACTCCTTGAGACCTGTCGGGCTGCGGCTCGGTACTCGTCGTGCTTGACGAGACAGACCTGACCGCCTTCATCGAACGGATTCGCCAGCGGCGAGCCCGCGTCGTCGTTGTCGGCCAGGGATATGTGGGCCTGCCGGTTGCAATGCGGGCGTCTGAAGTGGGCTTCGAAGTGATCGGCCTCGATTCTGCGCGCGACCGGGTGGAAGCTCTGCAGGCTGGCCGCAGTTACGTCGGTGACGTGTCCGACGAAGCGCTGCGGACCGCGCTGGCGAAGGGCTACCGAGCCACCACCGACGTGGCAGACATTGCGGGGTTCGACATTGCCGTCGTCAGCGTGCCGACTCCACTGAGCGACGGGTTGCCCGACATGACGTTCATCGAGCTGGCGGCTCGGGATATCGGTCGCTACCTGCGTGCTGGCGCGTGCGTGATCCTCGAAAGCACCACCTATCCAGGCACGACCAGTGAGTACTTCGGCCCGATCCTCGAAGAGGTGTCCGGTCTTGGCCGCGGCGAGTTCCATCTCGGCTATTCGCCCGAACGTATCGATCCAGGCAACGCCATTTACGGGCTGGTCAACACTCCGAAAGTGGTCAGTGGCGTCGATGCAGCGTCGCTCGCTGTGGTCGATGCCTTTTTCTCACAGCTCGTCGACCAGACGGTGCCGGTTGGCTCGTGCGACGAAGCAGAGTTGGTCAAGCTGCTCGAGAACACGTTCCGACACGTCAACATCGCCTTGGTCAACGAACTGGCCATGTTCGCCCGCGACCTCGGTGTAGACATCTGGCGCGCCATCGACGCAGCGTCGACCAAGCCGTTTGGTTACATGCGGTTCACCCCCGGCCCTGGTGTTGGCGGGCACTGCCTGCCCATCGACCCGAGTTATCTGGCGTGGCGAGTCAAACAGCATCTCGGGCGAACGTTCCGATTCGTCGAACTCGCCAATGATGTCAACGAGCACATGCCCGACTACGTGCACTCGCGTGCTGTGTCGTTGCTGAACGGGCATCGCAAGGCGTTGAACGGCAGCCGGGTGCTGCTGTTGGGGTTGGCCTACAAGCGGTCCACGAGCGATTGGCGCGAGAGCCCGTCGGTGCGGGTGGCCGAGCGCCTCAGAGCCGATGGCGCCGATGTGCACATCTGTGATCCACATGTGGTCACCACTGGTTCACACGCCGCCGCTGTGGAGTTGGTGAAATTGACCAGCGACGAGCTGAGCGCAGCCGACCTGGTGATCGTGCTGGTGGATCACCCCGAATTCGAGCCATCGGAAATCGCAGCACACGCTCGGCTCGTGCTCGACACGAAGGATCTCCTCCGAGGCTGCGACTTCACCGGCGAAACCCTCTGAACATCCGACGGTGGGGGTCTGACGGTGGGGGTCTGACCCCGACCGTCAGTCTGACGGTGGGGGTCTGAGTCTGACGGTGGGGGTCTGACCCCGACCGTCAGGTGGGGTTGACCAGGGCGATGAAGCTGGCGTGACGTGCGTATCCATCGTTGGTGAACTCGGTGATCTCCACGAGCGCCCGCAGCTGCGGTTCCACCCACACCGCAGTCTTGCGGTACATCGCGGGTGGCGTGGGTTCGAACGGGCAGGTGCTGGTGGCGAGCTCGCTCAACCGTTTGGTCAACGACTCGAGTGTCGCCTGATCGAACCCGGTACCCACACCGCCGGCGAACGCCAGTGGTCCTGCCGATGATCCGGCATCGTCGTTGGGGTGACCTACGAGCAAGGCGCCGAACGTACCCGACCGGTTGCCTTCGCCTCGGGTGAAGCCGCCGACCACCAACTCGGTGCGGCGGCGATGCTTCACCTTTCGCCAGTCGGCTGAGCGTTTGCCCGGCGTGTAGATGGAATCGACGCGTTTGGCCATGATGCCTTCGAGGTCCATGGTGGCCGTCGCCTCGAAGAGGGCGGCTCCATCGCCCACTCGATGGCCGGGGACGCGCCAGTTGTCGCCCGGCTCGACCACCTGGTCCAGCAGCCGTCGACGGTCGAGATAGCCCAGGCCGATCGTGTCGTGGTCCTCCACTCGCAAGACGTCGAATACGTAGAGCACCGCCTGCCCGGCATGCCGTTGCACCAGGTCGAATCGTGGGCGGCCGTCGCTGTCGAGCACCACGAGCTCGGTGTCGAGGATGGCGACCGAAGCATGGACCCCCGACGCAAGCCCAGCGAGTTCGGGGTACGTGGCAGTCACGTCGTGCGAGCGACGCGATTGCAGGCGAACCTGCCCATCGGCGACGAAGGCGAGCGTGCGGTAGCCATCCCACTTGATCTCGTACGCCCACCGATCGTCTTCGGCGGCGTGTGGCAACTGCCCGAGTGTGGCATTCATAGGAGTTACCGGGAACGACAGCGCCATGGGTTCACGACTTCGCGTTTGGCAGGTGGTGGGACAGCACGCCGGACGCTTCCCACCCAGCGAGCTCGTCGTCGGTGGATCCGAGCAGCTCACGCAGCACCTCAGCGTTGTCTTCACCTCGATACTTCACCGCCCCGCTGACGCCAACGTCGGCGGCATCACTGAATCGCCATGGTGAGTTAGGAATGCGGAACGTGCCACCCGCACGGTCGTCGACGCTGACGATGGCGCCGCGCTCGGCGGCCCATTCGCTGTTTGCCAGATCAGTCACCGAACGAATCGCACCGACGGCCAACCCGTGGCGGCCGAACGCTGCCTCCAACGATTCGACGTCTGGCATCCCTGCCGCAAACGTTCGGACGGCGTCGACGATCAGCACCAGGTGCTCCTGTCGTCCGGCTGGAGTGGCGAGGCGTGGATCGTCAGCAAGGTCCGGCCGAGCAATCGACGCGAGGGTGCGTTCGAACGTGCCGGGCTGCGCTGGATGTCCGGCGATGATGGCATGGGTGCCATCGGCGACGGTAACCACTTGGTGCTCCTCGTTGCCGAACGACCGAATCCAGTTCGGGTCGACGTCGCCTTCCCAGAGGTCGTCGTTGGCGTGCTCGTTCACGTACAGCATGGTGTCAGCCATGCTCACGTCGATGAGTTGGCCCCGACCGGTGACGGTGCGTTGGAACAACGCAGCGGTGATCGCAGTGGCCGCTTCCATCGCGGTGTAGGCGTCGGCGTGACTGTGACGGTCGTTGCGGTATTGCCCGAAGGCCTTGCTCTGCGATTCGGTGATGCCCGACTCTGCCTGCACCACCGAGGCATAGGCACGCCGGTTGCGCCACGGGCCGGTTTGACCATAACCGCTGATGGAACACACGATGACCGTTGGGTTACGTTCGGTGAGTCGCTCGTAGCTCAGGCCCAACCGGGCCATCACGCCGGGCCGAAAGTTTTCGACCACCACGTCGCAGCGCTCTGCGAGACGCAACGCCAGCTCGCTTCCTTCGGCGACCGACAAGTCGATGCTGATGCAACGTTTGCCCGCATTCTGTTGAGCGAAGTAGGTGGCGATGCCGTTGCGGCGCGGCGCTTGGAACCTGGTGAGGTCCGCGTCTGGTGACTCGACCTTGATGATGTCGGCGCCGAGGTCGGCCAGCATGCGGGTGCAATGCGGGCCAGCCAACACCCTGGTGAAGTCGAGTACCCGAAGGCCATCAAGCGGAGCACGCATGATCACATCATGGTGCCTGACACGCCGAGGGCCAGGACAATCAGTGAATACAGCCGCGTGTCGCGTTTCGTAGTGAATGACGCGACAGATCGCGACACGGCTGATGGGTCGGTCAGATGCCGTCGGCGGCTGCTGCGGCTTCTTCGTCTACTTCTGCTCCCTTGGCCATGGTGGCGAAGATCGGTGGCGGCTCACGCCATGGGTCGGCGTTGCCTGCCGCCGCGGCCTGGATGGCGTTCCACACGTTTTGGGCGGTGCACGGCATGTCGATGTGACGCACGCCGAGGTGTGACACTGCGTCGATCACTGCGTTCTGAATCGCCGGTGTCGACCCGATCGTGGAAGCCTCTCCGATGCCCTTCGCTCCGAGCGGATTGAGCGGCGACGGTGTCTCGGTGGAAATCGTTTCGAAGCTCGGCATCTCGGCCGCGGACGGCACGCCGTAGTCGGCGAAGTTCGACGTGACCGGGTTGCCGTCCTGGAAGAGCACTTCCTCGAACAACGCCTGGCCAACGCCAGACGCAATGCCACCATGCTGTTGTCCCTCCACGAGGAGTGGGTTCAGTACGGTGCCGCAATCATCGACGGCGACGTGGCGAATCAGCCGGGCGCGGCCGGTTTCTGTGTCGACCTCGACGAGCGACATGTGGGCGCCGAACGGGAAGGTGGCGCCGGCCTGTTCGAAGATGGCATCCGCTGACAGCGGTCCTTCGTCACTTCCTGCCGCACCCTCTGCAGCTGCTGAGAGCTCGCCCCATGTGAGCGCGGTGGCGGGCACACCTGCCACGCCGATCGTGCCGAGCGCCCGGTCGATGACGATGTCGGCAGCGTCGGCTTCCAAGAGTTGGGCGGCGAGTTGCTTCGCTCGTTCCACCAGTACCTCGGTGGCTGCGTTGACGGCCGATCCGCCGAGCTGCAGCGAGCGCGACCCTCCGGTGCCACCACCGCGCGGCACGAGATCGGTATCACCGTCGACGAGGGTGATGTGCTCTACCGGGATTCCGGTTTGGTCGCTGACGATCATGGCGAACGCCGTCTGATGCCCTTGACCGTGCGACTGCGTACCAGCGAACACCGTTGCCGTTCCATCGGTGTGCACCGACACCCGGCCGAACTCGCTGGCGCCACCGCCCGCTGTGATTTCGACGTAGCAGGCCACGCCGATGCCCAACTGCAACGTGTCGCCACGCTCGCGCCGCAGCACCTGCTCTCGGCGGAGTTCGTCATAGCCGATTGCGGCGGCGGCGGTGCGCAGTGGAAGTAGATAGGAACCGCTGTCGTACACGTTGCCGGTGATGGTGGTGAACGGGAAGACGTCGTCGGTGAGCAGGTTCCGCTCGCGCAACTCGATCGGGTCGATGCCCAGTTCGTGCGCTGCCTGGTCGACGAGCCGTTCCAGCAGCGCCGTTGCTTCAGGACGACCGGCTCCGCGATACGCACCCATCGGAGCGGTGTTGGTGACGGCCACAGCGATGTCGAACTCGATTCGCCCGAAATCGTATGTGCCGTGCGACATGCGCCTGGTGCCACCCGGCAGGTACGCGCCGATGCCGGGATACGCGCCGGCGTCGGCGACCAGGCGCACCTTCAGCCCGGTGAAGGTGCCATCGGCGCGACATCCGAGTTCGGCGTACTGCACCTGGCCTCGACTCTGCGGCGAGCTCTGCATGTCTTCGGTGCGAGTGGGCACCCACACCACCGGCCGGTTCAGGCGCTGTGCCGCCGTGGCGACGACGGTGTACTGATGTTGCAAACCAACCTTGCCACCAAACCCGCCTCCCACCTGAGGCGTGATGACGTGTACGTCTGTGGGGCTCAAGCCCAGCAGTGGCGCGATCTGAGTGTGCACCATGTGAGGCATCTGGTTCGACGGCCAGATGGTGAGACGGCCGTCGGGCGTGGGCGCAGCGGCAAAGCAGTGCGGTTCCATCGGCGCCACCGCAACCCGTTGATTGACGTAGCGACCGCGCACCACCACATCAGATTCGCCCTCGATGTCGAATGGTTGATCTGGCGACTCCAGCAATGCAACGTTGCTGCCATTGTCGGGAAACAGATTCTCGCTGTTCGGCGACAACGCGGCCTCGGCATCGGTCTCGTGAGGCAACGGCTCGAGTTCCACCATCACTGCTTCGGCGGCGTCGGCTGCCTGCTGCGGTGTGTCAGCGAACACCACCGCGACCGGTTCACCGACGAATCGCACGCGACCATGCGCGAGCGGCGGCCGAGCAAACGCCGGCGCGAGCGGGGCGAATCCGAAATGCGGGGCCACGTCCAGTTCTGCGGCGGTCCACACCGCAACCACCCCTGGCATGCCGCGCGCGTCGTCGGCATCGATGGAGGTGATGATTCCATGCGGCAAATAGGAACCGACGAACGTTGCGTACACGAGCCCTTCGCGCGGCAGGGAATCGGGCAAGTCAGCGAGATATCGAGCCGCTCCAGTGAGCAGCTTCGGGTCTTCGGTGCGGAGCACGCGGTTGCCGAGCAACGATCCTCCGGGGGGTGGCACAGTGAGAGAAGTCATCGCCGCCGACTCTAGGGCGGCCTGTCCCGCCCGCAGGCACCCAACCCAAACATGACGATCGGGGTCAGACACCTCGCGTCAGGTAGGAGGCGTCAGGTAGGAGGCGTCAGGTAGGAGGCGTCCGGTAGGAGGCGTCAGGTAGGAGGCGTCAGGTAGAGCGTGCGCAGCCAAAAGATTGCGCCCGCATGTTTTGATAGGCTGGAGGCATGAGTTCGTCCGTTCTGCAGACCGTGGCGTTGGGGTTCCAGTGGCCAACGGTCGACCCGTTTCTGTTCTGCGTGCATCACCTCGACGACTACCCGGCCGGGAACGAACGTTTCGGGCCGGTCGCAACGCTCGCAGGCCGTCCGCTCGGCTCAGACTTCGAGCCACGCGAAGGGTGGCGCATGTATCACGGTCAGATCGTTCCCGGCTTCCCGGCGCACCCACACCGTGGTTTCGAGACCATCACATACGCCCGACAAGGTTTCATCGATCACTCCGACTCGCTCGGAGCAGCAGCCCGCTTCGGCCGTGGAGATGTGCAGTGGATGACCGCTGGAAGTGGGATCGTGCACAGCGAAATGTTCCCGCTCCTCAACCGGGACGGCGACAACACGGCGGAGCTGTTTCAGATCTGGCTGAATCTTCCTGCCGCGGACAAGATGGTCGACGCCCACTTTTCGATGCTGTGGGACTCCGCCATTCCACGAGTCGTCCACACCGCAGACAATGGATCCACGGTCACCATCACGGTGATTGCCGGAACGTTGGGTGACGCTCGACCCCCGACACCTCCGCCGGCGTCGTGGGCGTCTCGGGTCGAGGCCGACGTTGCGATTTGGCATCTGGTGTTCGAGCCGGGATCTTCGTTCGAGTTGCCAGCCGCGGCCAACGACGAGTCGGTGCGAGTGTTGTACATCTTCGACGGTGGCGGCCTGGATATCGACGGCGAACTGGTGCCCGCGTCACACGGTGCGGTGATCGAGAGCGATCGTCCCGTCATGGTGACTGCACACGATCGGGTAGAGGTGTTGATGCTGCAAGGGCGCCCGCTCGGCGAACCGGTGGCGCAACACGGCCCGTTCGTGATGAACACTCAGGCCGAAATCCAGCAGGCGTTTGCGGACTATCAGCGCACTAAGTTCGGCGGCTGGCCATGGCCACAAGACGATCCCGTGCACGGCATCGACCCAACACGGTTCGCCCGTCACGCCGATGGTCGAATGGAACCGGCCCCCGCTGCCTAGCAGGTGCCGGCGTCCCGACGGTTTGTAGCACTCCACAGCGCCGCCGATGCCGGCGACTCTGTGAAGTGAGATTCTGGGTGAAGTGAGATTCTGGGCGCCTGTCGGCTCGCCTGAAGATCAGGCGGCGCGGGCGGCGACGATGGGGAGCATCTTCACGGCGATCTGCGGCACTTGCTGCAACAGGCTTGCGAACGACCGCCCGTCGAGGTGCAACACGTGGGCGTCGGTCTTTGCGACAACGGTTGCGTTGCGGTGACCGTGCGTGAGCAATGCCATCTCGCCTGCGAATCCGCCAGGGCCGATTTCGGCGATGACTTCATC
>JBBREA010000062.1:0-17927 GCA_038203385.1 Acidimicrobiales bacterium
AGAGGATCCTGCCCGTTTCGAAGCGAACGACCACGGGTTGAGGACTAGGAGGCAAGGTGTTCGATCGGCTGATGATTGTGAACCGCGGCGAGATCGCGGTGCGCGTGATGCGGACGTGCCGAGAGCTCGGCATCGAGACCGGGATCGACCTCGAGGCGATGATCGAGTGCGCTTGGCTGGCGGAATCGATCGTCGGGCATGAGCTGCCGGGTAAGCTCACCCGGGGTGGAACGCTGCAGGCTGCGCGTGCCCAAGGAGTTTCATCATGACTTCAACGGTTGGGAGTCAAACAGCGGGCGTCAAGACCTCGGTCAGACGTGGGCCTGGGTCGGGAAGCCGAACTGCGGAGTCCATCAGGGTCGCCGCGATCGAACTGTTCTTCGCTCACGGTTTCGAATCTACCAGTCTGCGCCAGGTCGCCGCCGAGGTCGGCATCCAAGTGGGCAGCCTCTACAACCACATCCCGTCCAAAGAGTTCCTACTCCAAGAAATCATGTCGACGGTCATCGAAGACCTGCTCGCAAGTCTCGAGTCGGCGCTGGCCGATCTCACGGATCCGGCCGAGCGTTTGGCTGCGGCTGTCGAGACGCACATGATGTTCCACGCCGAGCGTGCCAAGGAGGTGTTCATCGGTAACTCCGAACTCCGGAGCCTGAACGATGAGCACCGTCTCGAGGTCGTCGCTCTTCGAGATCGCTATGAGCAGCACATCGTCGAAATTCTGGACGATGGCATGAAATCAGGCGTGTTCGCTCCCGCCGACTCGAAGCTGCTTGCGTACGCCGTCGTTTCCATCGGCACGCAGGTCTCCAACTGGTATCGCACTGGCGGCAAGTACGAGCTGCGAGACATTTCCGCCGAGTACGTGAAGTTCATTCTTGGTGGTTTGTCGGCTACCCCCACGGCGTCGTTTCGGTAGTGATTCCGTCACGACGCGGAGTCGATGATGGGCGGGGATCGGGAGTGACCATCTGGTCGAATTCGCAAAGCGACCAGCACCCTTTCGAACCACGGATTCGCGGTGGCGCCCTGAGTTGAACGAGATGCGCAGTTCGTCGCCGAGCAGCTGACCATGGGCTATGAAGCTCAAAAACGATCAAGAGTTCTGAGCCTTGTCGGCTCCGGCTATGAGTCCTCGATCGATCAGGTCACCTATCTCGGCGCTCGACAGGCCGAGCACCTCGGCGAGCACCTCCACTGTGTGTTGCCCCAGCAGGGGCGCGGGAGCCGGCGGATTCGGGCCGGCCGTCTGGTCGAGAATGGGTGACGACGGCACCAGCACGTCACCGATGCCTGGCTGATGCAGTTGGTGAAAGAGCGGGTTCTGCGTGGAGCACCGCCAGTCGTCTGTCGCCAACTGGCGAAACGTTTGGTACGGCCCCCAGCACACACCGTTCTCGTCGAACGCTTCGCCAACCTGTGCAAGCGTGCGTTTGGCAACCCATGGGCCAACGTATGCCGCAATCATGTCGCGAGCCTCGAACCGGTCGCCCTCCTGGGTGAGGTCGACGTCGAGTGCCGCCTCGATGCCACCGAGGTGCGCTCCGATACCGGTGGCGTCCACGAGCGATTGCCATTGGCGAAGTGAAATGGCAACCACCATGATGCGGCGGCCATCGGCAGTGGGAAAGTCACGGCCGAACGCTCCGTAGAGGTCGTTGCCAGTCGACGTTCGCTCGGCAGTGGTCATCTGGGCCTGGGCGAGATACCCCAGGTTTGCCACCATCGCCATCGCGATGTCTGCCAGCGAGATGGTGACGAAGGTGCCTCGACCCGTGCGAGTTCGCTGGCGTTCAGCACCGACCACGGCGAGGGCTGCGTGCATGCCAGTGGTGATGTCCCACGCCGGCAACACATGGTTCGTCGGGCGGTCGTAGCCGATTGGCCCCGTCGCCAGGGCGAAACCGCTCGAGGGGTTCACGGTGTAGTCCACAGCCGTCGTTCCGTCTGGGTTGCCGATGATGTTGACGTAGATCAGATCGTCGCGATGCGCCCGAAGCCGATCGTCCGACAGCCAACCGGCGGCGGGGAAGTTCGACAAGAAGATGCCGCTTCCGGGGCCATCGGCGGTCGCCAGCGCGACGACGAGTTCGCGACCTTCCGGGCTGCGCAGGTCGACCACGACGGACTTCTTGCCTTTGTTCAGACCGTTCCAGAAAAAGCTGTTTCCCTGGTCGTTCACCGGCCAGCGGTGGAAATCGAGCCCGCCGCCGATGGTGTCGACCCGGATCACTTCTGCTCCCATTTGTGCCAGCGTCATGCCTCCGAGCGGAGCGGCAACGAACGCCGAACTCTCGACGACTCGGAGCCCGTCCAGCATCCCGGCGTTTCTCTGAGCGACATCGGCGGCGGATGCGACGACCGTTGCGGATGCGACGACCGTTGTGGTGTCGGTTGTCGTGACGGGTGCCGTGTAGTTGCTCATCGCCAACCCACGCTAGACCTGCGGAATCGTTGGGCTGCTGCCCGCCACGCCGAACGCCCGTCAGCCGAGCAACGTTGCCAGGGCAGCGCGCGTTGCCGCACGCTCGTCCGACCCACCAAACACGTTGGCAACCACCGTCGTCGCTCCGGCATCGAACAGTTGCCGCATGCCAGCAGCGATGGTGTCGAGGTCGCCGATGAGCGCCAAGTCTTCAGGCCCGGCGAGACCCTCGCGGTCGAGCATCGCCCGATACGAGGGAAGTTGGCCGTAGACGATGAACTCGTGGGCTGCTCGTGCACGTGCGGCGGCAACGTCGTTCGTGAGACACACCGGCAACGATGCAATGATCCGAGGCTCCGGGCGTCCCGCTGCGTCAGCGGCGGCCCGGATGGTCGGTGCGGTGTGCTCGGCAATCGTGGTCGCACCGGTCATCCACAACGACGTGCCGTCTGCGAACTCGCCGGCGAGTCTGAGCATTTGCTCACCCAGGGCAGCGATGTACACGGGCGGTGCTTCGGCGGGAACATCGATCTGCCCTCGGCCGGTGACACTCTCACCGCTATGGGACACGTTGTCGCCACGTAGCAGCGGCATCAAGATCTCGAGATAGTCGCGCATGTGCCGCACCGGCTTGTCGAACGACAGCCCCCACATGCCTTCCACCACCGGTTTGTGCGACAAACCAATTCCCAAGTCGAGTCTGCCGCCACTCACTTGGCTGACGGTGAGTGCTTGCTGCGCCAGTGCCATCGGATGGCGTGGGTAGGTGGGCACCACGGCGGTACCCAATCGAATGTCGGGAACGTCCCGACTCACCACGGCGAGTGCTGTGAGCGCGTCGAGCGAAAAGATCTGGGGCATCCAGTACGACCCGAACCCAAGGGCAGCGGCATCGGCGACGTCGTTGCGGAGTCGATCGACCGTGTTGGCGGCACCAAAGATGGCAATGTCCATAGCGGCGGACGCTACGCCAAGCGAGCCGGCGATCCGGTACCAGCGTTGCGTTCCCGTGGGTGCGGCGAGCAAGAATGCGACACAGGGTGCGGATTCCACCAGGTTGATCGGCACTCCGCTCGGTACGATGGCGGGTATGTCTGAACAAGTGTCGATTACGGGTTCCTTCCCGGTGAAGCGCGGGCTTGCCGAGATGTTGAAGGGGGGCGTCATCATGGATGTCGTCACTCCTGAGCAGGCGAAGATCGCTGAAGACGCTGGCGCTTGCGCGGTCATGGCGCTCGAACGCGTGCCTGCCGACATTCGCCGCGATGGTGGCGTTGCTCGCATGAGCGATCCAGAGATGATCGATGGCATTCAGGCCGTGGTTTCCATCCCGGTCATGGCGAAGGCGCGCATCGGCCATTTTGTCGAAGCCCAGATCCTCGAAGCGCTCGGCGTCGACTTCGTCGACGAGTCCGAAGTGCTCACCCCGGCCGACGAGGCCCACCACATCGACAAGTATCGCTTCGCCGTGCCGTTCGTCTGTGGCGCCACCAACCTCGGCGAAGCGCTCCGTCGCATCAGTGAAGGCGCAGCCATGATCCGTTCGAAGGGTGAAGCTGGTACCGGCAACGTGGTGGAAGCGGTTCGGCACCTCCGTTCGATTATTGGCGACATCAAGAAGATCGGTCAGGCCGACTCAGCCGAGTTGTTCGAATGGGCCAAGCGCCTCCAGGCTCCGCTCCCGCTGGTGCAGGAGATCGCAGAGACAGGGAAACTCCAAGTGCCGTTGTTCTGCGCAGGAGGTCTCGCCACTCCCGCAGATGCAGCGCTAGCGATGCAGTTGGGTGCCGAAGCGGTGTTCGTCGGCTCGGGCATCTTCAAGAGCGACGACCCTGCCCGTCGTGCGGTTGCCATCGTCGAAGCCACGACACACTTCAACGACGCGTCGATGCTCGCCAAGATCAGCCGCGGCCTCGGCGCACCTATGACGGGCATCGGTATGGACGAGATCAACCAGCGGTACGCCGAGCGCGGCTGGTAATGCCAGCCCGCGGCCGAGAGGAGCCCCCGGGTGGGACTCCTCGACCAGCGATCAACTAGCGCAACCGGCACAGACAACGGTCGCGCTCGCGTCGGGGTGCTCGCGCTTCAGGGCGCCTTCGACGCTCACGTGAAGATGTTGGCCCTCTGCGATGTGCGCGCCAGCGAGGTGCGCACGCCAATCGATCTGTCCCGGGTCGATGCGCTGGTGATGCCAGGCGGGGAGTCGACCACCATGTCGAAGCTGCTCGTCAGCAGCGGGCTGTTCAGTCCCTTGGCCGATCGCATCTCGGCCGGTCTGCCGGTGTTCGGAACGTGCGCGGGCATGATCCTGCTGGCTCGTGGTGTGCTCGATGGGCGGCCAGACCAGCTCTCCTTCGGAGCGATCGACATCACCGTTCGCCGCAACGGGTACGGGCGGCAAGTCGACAGTTTCGAAACCGATCTCGACGTGGCTGGTCTCGACCAGAAGTTTCATGGCGTCTTCATTCGAGCTCCGAAGGTGGAGCACTGGAGCGATGACGTGGAGGTGCTGGCCAGCTACGGCGGTACGCCGGTGCTCCTACGACAGCGACGCGTTAGCGTTGCATCGTTCCACCCGGAACTCGCGAGCGACCCCCGGTTACACGAACTTTTCATCGGCACCCTTCAGCAGTAACGGTTATCGAGCAGCGGAGATTCTCATGTCAGGCCATTCCAAATGGGCAACGATCAAGCACAAGAAGGGCGCTGTCGACGCCAAGCGGGGCAAGCTGTTCAACAAGCTCGCACGTCAGATCGAAGTGTCGGCCCGCGCCGGTGGCGGTGACCTCGATTCCAACGCCTCACTACGTACCGCCGTGCAGAAGGCGAAAGCCGGCCAGATGACCAACGATGCAATCGACCGCGCCATCAAGCGCGGTACCGGTGACACCGGCGGCGACCACTACGAGGCGATCACGTATGAGGGGTACGCCCCCGGTGGTGTTGCGCTCCTCATCGACGTGCTCACCGACAACCGCAATCGTACGGGGGCCGACATTCGCAGCGCGCTCTCGAAGGCCGGTGGCTCGTTGGCCGAGCCAGGCGCGGTTGGGTGGCAGTTCAAACGGCAGGGAATCATCCTCGTCGAAGGAGTCGCCGACGGTGACGAGCTCATGCTCGCCGCACTCGAGGCAGGCGCCGACGACGTGGCTGACGACGGAGGCGCGTGGCGCGTCGTGTGCAGCCCCAGTGCCACATACGAGATTCGGGAAATCCTCGAAGGCGGCGGCTACAAGATCATCTCGGCAGACACACCGATGGTGAGCGAGAACCTGGTCCCGGTGACCAGCATCGAAGACGCGAAGAAGCTCTTACGCATCATCGACACCATCGAAGACAACGACGATGTCCAAGACGTGTTCTCGAACTTCGAGATGACCGATGACGTCATGGAAGCCGCCGCTGGATGAGCGTCGGCGTCGGCGACAAGGCACCCGATTTCTCACTGCCGGGAACCGGCGGCCGCTCGTACACGATGGCTGATTTCGCCGGCAAGCCGTTGGTGCTGGTGTTCTATCCGGGCGACGACACCCCGGTGTGCACCAAGCAACTCAATGCGTACAACGACGGTCTCGAGCAGTTCACCGATCTCGACGCGCAGATCGTCGGCATCTCGGCCCAGAGCCTCCCCAGCAAAGAGGCGTTCGCCGGTAAACACGGTTTCGATTTCCCGTTGCTCGCAGACGTCGACAAGTCAGTTGCTGCGGCGTACGGCACGCTGGGGCCCATCGGTTTCCCGCGGCGAAGCGTCTTCATCGTCGACGTTCACGGGGTGATTCGCTACGCCCACAAGGCCATCGCCGGTTTGACCTACCGCCCGGTGAGCGAACTCATCGAAGAGATCCACAAGCTCACCTGAACACGCCGTTCAATCGGCCTCTGGTGGCTACGGCACGCGGACGATGCGGAAGGTGTCGGTGGCGCGATACGTCGAGGTGATGCCAGCGACCACGCCAACCAGTTCACCCGACGCAACGAGGCCGTGTCGCTTGGCCCGTTCGATGGCCAGCCCCACCTTGGCGGCGTAGTCCGTGGTCGGGCTTTCGAAGAGGACTGGGGTGACACCCCAACTCGACGCCAACTGGCGAACCGTTGACAGGTGGCTGCTGAAGCCGAGGATCTGCGCCTCCGGACGGAACCGCGCCATGGAGCGCACCGTGAACCCGGACGCCGAGATGCACAGCAGCGTCTTGAGGTGTAGGTCTTCGGCGGATCGGACTGCACCGATGGTCATGGCGTCGGTGACGGCGTCGTCGCTCTGGTTTCCATCTGCCATACGAAGTTTGGCAACTCGCGTGATCCATTCGTGGTGGTCGAAATGATCGTCGGCGCGTTCGGCGATTCTGGCAATCGTTTCCACCGCAACGACGGGGTGGGCTCCAACTGCGGTTTCAGCTGACAACATCACCGCCGAAGTGCCGTCGAAGACTGCGTTGGTGATGTCGGTGGCCTCCGCGCGCGTGGGTACAGGTGCGATCAACATCGACTCGAGCATCTGTGACGCGGTGGTCACTGGGAGGCCACTGGCGATGCATTCTCCAATCACGTACTTCTGGAGGTGCGGCAACTCTTCGAGCTTCGCTTCGAGACCTAGACCGCCGCGCCCGATGATGATGCCGGCGGCATTCCCGATGATCGTGGGAAGGTTTTCGACCGCTGCCATCGACTCGATCTTGGCGATCAACATCGGGCCCTTCGGGATGGGTTCGAGCCCCAGGTCGGCGAGGTCATCGCCATGACGCACACTCAGCGCAACGATGTCGACACCGGCTTCGATGAACGCATCGAGCGCTCGCCGGTCCTCCTCGGTGACGGCTGGCGCGGTGAGCACGCGGGATCGGACGCGCACGGCGGGGCGCCCCGTGATCCAACCGCCGGATACGACCTTGGCTCTCAACCGGTCGGTCTCGACCGCTTCCACTTCGACGACGACCGACTCGCCAAGGTTCATGCAGACGCCGACTCCAAAATCCTCGACCAGCGTGTCGTAGCCGATGTAGAGCTCGGAACTCGTGCTGGGATCATCGCCCGGCCTCAGCACGATGGATTCTCCGACGGCGAGATCGATTCGTCCAGCGGCGACGCGCCCGATTCGCACTATTGGCCCGGGAAGGTCCACCAGCGTTGCCACCACCCTGCCCACCAGATCGGCAGCGACGCGAATGCGTCCGTGGATGACGAGCGCGTCGTCGAGCGCAGTGTGAGCGAGCGAGATCCGTGCGACGTCCATCCCAGCACGGACCATCGCCTCGAGAGTCACGGGATCCTGCGAGGCGGGGCCGATGGTGGCCACGATCTTTGTTCGACGAGTCACAGGGCGACCGTACTGCTCGTGCGCCTTCCAAGGATGGCATCAGTCGTCGGTCGGCTGAGTGCGCAACAGTGCATCCGGGCCGAAGTCCACCGATCACAACACTCGAATGACTATCGTTCGAACCTATGTTCGCATCAAACGTGGTTGGGCTGGTGGCCGAGGTCGACGGGACGACTCGTGTGCTCGGTATCGACCCAGGGCTCACACGTTGCGGATATGCGGTGATCGAAAGTCGCGGGCCCGGCGCGGCCGTGGCGGTGTCGTTGGGCGTCATTCGAACTTCGGCCGCAGACGAGCTACCGGTTCGGCTGGCGTTGTTGCGAGACGAGTTGGTCGCCCTGCTCACCGAGTTCCGCCCGCACGCCGTGGCGGTAGAACGAGTCTTTTTCCAAACCAATGTTCGCACCGCGATGTCGGTCGGCCAGGCGAGCGGACTGGCCTTGTGTGAGGCCTCGTCCGCAGGGTGCGAGGTCGCTCAATACACGCCCAACGAAGTCAAGGGTGCCATCGCCGGCTATGGCGCCGCCAACAAGGCTCAGGTGGCGAAGATGGTGCAAGCCCGTCTCAATCTGTCACAGCCGCCGAAGCCCGCAGACGCTGCAGACGCCGCTGCGATAGCCCTGTGCCATCTCGCTATGGCACCGATGCGGCGGCGCATCGCCGCTGCCGGGGCTGGCCGATGATCGGCTCGTTGCGTGGCGAAGTATTGGAACGCGACCTCGCCGGCACGGTGATCGTCGAAGTCGCTGGTGTTGGGTACGTGGTGCACGTGACGCCGCGCACGTTGGCTGAACTCGAGCCGTCGACCACGGCGTTCCTGTATGTGCATCACCACGTTCGCGAGGAGAGCCAACAACTCTTCGGTTTTCTCGGCCGCGACGAACGCATCACCTTTCACAGTCTCATCGGCACTCAAGGAATCGGGCCGGTGATGGCAATGGCGATGTTGGCCACACACACTCCCGCTGCACTGGTGGACATCGTGGCAAGTGGAGATGTCGGCGCTTTATCCCTCGTTCCTGGCATCGGCAAGCGAACCGCCGAGAAGCTGCTGGTGTTGCTGAAGTCGCGGCTCAATCTGCCTATCCTCGATGGCGTGCCTGGCAGCGGTGGTGGTAGCTCCGCAGTCGGCGACGTTCGAGAGGCGCTGGCAGGCTTGGGGTACGGCGACGCAGAGATACGCGACACGTTGCGCGAGTTGCCCGGCGACGCAGATGCTGCCATTCTGCTACGCGACGCCCTGAAGTCGCTCGGGGCGCGCCGTGCGTGACGAGTTCACCGACCCAGGGATTTCTTCGGATGTCGAGGAGCACGTCGAGGCCGGGCTGCGACCCCGAGCGCTCGCAGAGTTCGTCGGTCAACGCGAGCTCAAAGAACATCTTTCGATCGTGTTCGAAGCGGCACGACTTCGCGGTCAGGCAGTCGACCACCTGCTGTTCGCTGGGCCGCCCGGCCTCGGCAAGACCACGCTCGCCGGCATCGTGGCCACCGAAATGGGTTCTCACCTGCACATCACTTCCGGCCCGGCCCTCGAGCGGGCGGGAGACCTTGCGGCAATCCTCACGAAACTCGAAGAAGGCGACGTGCTGTTCGTCGACGAGATTCACCGGCTCTCGCGTGCGGTCGAAGAGATCTTGTATCCGGCAATGGAAGATTTCCAGCTCGACATCGTCGTCGGAAAAGGTCCAGCTGCGTCATCGATCCGGCTCACGATGCCGCCGTTCACGCTGGTCGGTGCCACCACCCGCACCGGCATGATCACCGGGCCGCTTCGCGATCGGTTCGGCCTCGTGGCCAGGCTCGACTACTACGACGCCGATGAACTGCAGCAGATCGTGGTGCGCGCAGCTGGCATCCTGCATGTCGTCATAGACAGCGACGGAGCGTGGGAGATCGCCACCCGCTCACGCGGCACGCCGCGCATCGCCAATCGATTGTTACGCCGGGTTCGTGACTTCGCCGAGGTCCGCCACGACGGATCCATCACGGCTGGCATCGCTCGGGCCGGTCTCAAGCTGTTCGGGGTGGACGACCTCGGCCTCGACAAGGTCGACCGGGCGATCCTGTCGGCCATGTGCGAACAGTTCAACGGCGGTCCGGTGGGCCTGTCCACCGTGGCTATCAGCGTCGGCGAGCAACCTGACACTGTTGAAGACGTGTACGAACCCTTCCTCATCCAACAAGGCATGATCGCGCGAACCCCAAGAGGTCGTGTGGCGATGCCAGCTGCGTACCACCACCTCGGGTTGGCTGCGCCGGCATCACGCTTGGGCCAACCCGGGCTGTTCGACGGATGACTGCTCACCCGGCCGACAGAACTTGGGCCAGCGACCCCGCTGCCTGGTTGAACCTCGCCATCAAAGTCGCGTTGGTGGTGTCGTTCGCCATCGCCATCTTTGCCACCCCCGACGTGGTGGCAGGGAAGAACATGGGTGCTCGCGCGCCGCTGTTCTTGGCGCCGGCCATCATCGTGCCGATCATCGGCCGGGTTCGTCGTTGGTCGCCCTACCCGCATCTCGCCGATGCCTTGTTGTCGATCCCATTTCTCCTCGACACATTGGGCAACCTGCTCGGTTTCTACAACGACTACGGCTCAACCGACGACGTCTTGCACTTCATCAACTGGGTATTTCTGGTCATGGCGTTTCACGCCTTTCGTTATCGCACCGTCAATGATCACCGTGACGCGATCTTCCTCGGCTACGGATTCGGGGCGGTTGCGATCATCGTGTGGGAGGCATTCGAGTGGCTGATCTCCGATGCTGGGCCGTTTGCCAGCGACGTGCCGGATGCTCTCAGCCTCACCTACGGCGACACCGTTGGTGATCTCGTCATCTCATCCACCGGGGGGCTGATCGGTTCCCTCATCGGCAGGTATTGGCTTGGCCGCCACGTCGAGAACCGCCACGTCGACGACCGCCCCGTCGACGACCCGCAGGCCATCCCCCTCTAGTCTGTACACATCGACGCGTATCCGAGCTTTCCGGGTGTTGAACCCTTGGGCACCGAGCGCTCTCTCGCCGCCGAACGGGCCCATCGCAAGCGCATGTGCGCGATCGGCTACCGAATCTTTGGGGCGATGCGCTGGGGGCAGATGGGCGATGGCCACATCTCGGCTCGCGATCCTGAAGACACCGATCAATTCTGGCTGCTCGACTGGGGTGTTCCCTTCGCGGAGGCCACGGTTGACCGTCTTGTGCTGGTCGGGCCGAATGCCGCAGCGGACGTGAACACGGCTGGCTACAACATCCACGGGCCTGTGCTTTCGGCGAGGCCTGAGGCGGTGAGTGCAGCCCACACCCACACTCAGTTCGGTACACCGTGGTCGGCAAACGCACTCCCGTTCCAGCCCATCAGCCAAGAGTCGTGCATTTTCTTCGGCGATCAAGCATTGTTCGACGACGAAGAGGTGGAAGTGTTGTCGTACGACGGCGGCAAGCGCATCGCTGCGGCACTGGGTGACTCCAAGCTCGTGATCCTCCGAAACCACGGCTTGTTGACGGTCGGTACCACCGTGGAAAGTGCGGTGGGATGGTTCGTCGCTGCCGAGCGCGTGGCCGAGGTCCACGTGAAGGCTCCAGATGCCCAGCCGATATCCGACGCAGCGGCCGCGGTGGCTGCCTCGACGATGAGTTCGGAGGGCGTCGGCTGGCGTTACTTCCAGTGGCTACAGCGCAGCCTGGTCGCCGACACCTCCGTGGTCGATTGACACGTCGCTGCCGCCGGATTCAGGCGAGTAGCCAAAGAAGATCCGGCAGCCGAGTCGGGCCCGGAAACTTCAGTCAGACCGGCAGATGTTCGCTGAGAAATGCGATCGTCTTGGCCCACGCAGCCTGTGCAGCGCCCTCGACGAAGAACGTTTCGCTGTGGTGGTTGTCGAACGCGTGCCCTGCAATCTCGACGTTCAGCGTGAAGTTCGGCTTTCCGGCGATGGCTGCGTTCAACCGCTCGACACCCTCCGCCGGGATGAACGCGTCCTCGCGCCCGAAATGGAACAACGTCGGGCAGGTCGCAGCGTCTGCCGACCCGAGCATGTCGGGGACTTCAGAGCCGTAATAGCTCACGCACACCGCAGGGTCGGCAGCAAGCGCCGCCCCCCACGCCAACGTGCCCCCAAGACAGAAACCCAACACTCCTGGGGTGCCGACCACTTCGTCGAGGTTGCCGAGTGTTTCCAACGCGGCGACGCAGTCTGCGACGGCGAGTTCTCGATCGAGTTTGCCCACCTGCTCGAAGGAGGCATTCATTCCTGCGTCGTCGTTCGTGGCCGCCCATCGCGGGGCAAACCTCCAGAACACATCCGGAGCACCGACGACGTAACCAGCGGCTGCCAACCTCACCGCAACGTCACGGATGTAGCTACCGACGCCGAAGATCTCCTGAATCAGCACGATTCCAGGGCCGTGCCCCGACGGCGGTAACCACGTGAACATGGTCATGTCACCGCCCGCACAGGCAACAGGTACTTCGCTGACGGTTCGTTGGGAGCTTTCGGTCATGAACCGCATCCTGGCATCTGGTGTCGTCCGAGTCCGTAGCCTTGCTGTCCGTGCATCTGTCCGAATTCGACTACGAACTGCCGCAAGAGCGCATCGCCCAAACGCCACTTGCGCCCCGAGATTCGGCGCGCCTCTTGGTCGACCGTGGTAACGGCGCCCCCGAACATCGGCATGTCAGTGATCTCACATCGCTACTCCGGCCAGGTGACTTGCTCGTGGTCAACGAAACCAAGGTGTTGCCAGCCCGCTTGGCGCTGCGGCGCGTCACCGGTGGTGCAGCCGAGGTATTGCTGCTGGAGCCACTCGACGGCGAACGCAAGGTCTGGGAGGCGTTGGTGCGGCCGGCACGCAAGCTGAAGGTGGGCGAGATTCTCACCGGTAGCAGCGGTGTGCCAGTGGTGCGGATCGGAGAACGCACCGACTCCGGCCATACGTTCCGCGTGGAGCTCGTGGCGTCCAGCGAATCGATCGACGGTCTCACCGTCTTGGATGAGCACGGTGAGATGCCGTTGCCGCCGTACATCACCGAGCGGCTCGAAGATCCGAGCCGGTACCAGACGGTGTACGCACGCGAGCCTGGCAGTAGCGCAGCACCCACCGCCGGACTCCACTTCACCCCGGAATTGCTTGCCTCGCTGGACTCCAGAGGTGTGCAGCGCGCCGTCGTCGAACTCATCGTTGGCCTCGACACGTTTCGCCCCATCGGTACCGACAACCCGCTCGATCACCGGATGCACACCGAGCGCTACCAGGTCCCTCACGCAACGTGGAACCTCTGTAGAGAAACGCGTATCGCAGGCGGGCGGATCATCGCCGTGGGCACCACGTCAGTGCGGGCGCTCGAATCGGCCGCAGCGCGCCACGAGCTGTCAGGCCGTACGAACCTGTTCATCTACCGAGGCTTCGACTGGCAGGTCGTCGATCTGATGCTGACGAACTTTCACCTTCCCCGAACCACGCTGTTGATGATGGTCGATGCGTTCGTCGGCGATCGTTGGCGCAGCCACTACGAGACAGCTCTGGGAAGCGGTTACCGATTCTTGTCGTTCGGCGACGCGATGCTGTTGGACCGCCACGCCACCTGAAGCGGATCTTCAACGGCCGGCTGGCCCCGGATTTGCTGCGACTGGGTAGCCTCGGCGCACGTGCATGCTGTTCAGTTCAACGTTGTCGCCAGTGACGGCGCCGCCCGAGCTGGGATCGCAACGACAGCCCACGGGTCGTACACGACACCTTTGTTCATGCCAGTCGGCACTCGTGGTGCGATCAAGTACCTCAGCGCAGCCGACTACGAATCGCTCGGTGCGCAGATCGTGCTGGGCAACACCTACCACCTCATGTTGCGTCCGGGTGCCGACGTGGTGGCGCACATGGGTGGGCTCGCACAGTTCGCAGGTTGGCGAGGTCTCACGCTGACCGACTCGGGCGGATTCCAGGTCTTTTCGCTCGAACCCAGCGTCGACGACGACGGCGTGACGTTTCGAAGCACGTACGACGGGTCGAGTCATCGGTTCACCCCTGAATCCGCTGTTGCGACGCAGCAACTCCTGGGCGCTGACATTCAGATGGTGCTCGACGTCTGCCCGCCGCTCCCCAGCGCCCCCGAGGTCGTGCGCCTCGCAGTGGAGCGCACCGCCGCATGGGCTGCACGTGCGCGTGGGGCGCACACACGGCCGGATCAAGCACTGTTCGGCATCGTGCAAGGTGGTATCAGCGAGACTCTGCGTGCCGAAAGTGCCGAGCGCACGGTTGCGCTCGACTTCGACGGATACGGCATCGGTGGCCTGTCGGTGGGGGAGAGCAGGGGAGAGATGTTGCCCGCGCTCGCGGCCGCACTCGATCACCTCCCGACCAACCGTCCCAGGTATTTGATGGGGGTCGGCGACCCGGCGGCGTTAGTGGAGGCGGTCAACCTGGGGGTCGACCAGTTCGACTGTGTGATGCAGACCCGGCTCGGACGTCACGGCACCGCACTCACCACCAGCGGTCGGGTGAACTTGAAGCGTCAAGAGTTCGCCCTCGACGACTCGCCGATCGACAAATCTTGTGCATGTGACGTCTGTGCACGCCACACGCGCGCCTACCTTCGCCACCTGTTCAAGGTGGGTGAGCCGACCGCCTCGCGCCTCGTGAGCATGCACAATGTCGCCTGGACCATTGCGTTCATGGATCGAATGCGTGTCTCCATCGTCGACGGTTCCTTTCAGGCGCTGCGAACGGAAGTGTTACGTATCTGGGGTTGACGGCAAGCGGCTCGGTAGGCTGCCCGCCGCTATGCATCTGCGCTTTTCCATGGTCTCACTCATCGCACAAGAAGACAGCAGCAACTCTGGCGGGAGCACGATTCAGCTGATCATTCTGCTGATGATCCCGCTGGCGATGTATTTCCTGCTGTTTCGGCCGCAGCGCAAGCGCGTCAAAGAAGCCGCGGAGATGCAGAAGTCGTTGGGCATCGGCGACGAGGTGGTGCTCACCAGCGGCATCTACGGGTTCATCACCGGGGAAGAGGGGTCGTTGTTCTGGGTCGAAATCGACGACGATGTCCAGGTGCGCGTCGCCAAAGCTGCCGTTCAGGGCAAGGTCAACACCGCTGCGACCGATTTGGCTGCCGACGAGGCCAACCCCGACACGAGCATCGACAAGCGCCCGAACACAGGCACCGATAAGAAAAGTGACAAGAAGAGCGATCCGACGTGAGCAGGTCGAAGCAGTGGTGGACGCTGGGCGGGTTCACCTTCATCGCAGTGGCGTTGCTCGGGCTCAACATCGGGCTCGGAAACACGCCCGTATTGGGTCTCGACCTCAAGGGCGGTCTGTCCGTCATCTACCGCACGGCTGAGCCAGCGACGGGAGAGCAACTCCTCGTCGTTCGCGACTTGATGCGGGGCCAACTCGAAGACTTTGGCATCACCGAACCCGACGTACGCGTCGAAGGCGAGAACATTGTCGTCGACCTGCCGGGAGTCACCGATCAAGAAGCAGCGTTCGATGCCTTGCAGGTGTCGGGAATCGTCAGTTTGCGCCCGGTCATACAGTGCCAAGCAGCCATCATCGGCGAAGACGGTTCGGTGGCTACCACGCCGACCACACTCGAACCGGGACCGATCGCGCCGCCCGGAGCGATCACGGTTCCGTCAGCCACGGTCGCGCCGGACACAGCCAACTCCACCGATACGGCCAACACGTTCACGGCGACTACGGTCACAGCCACCACCGTGGCGGCGACTGGTGATGCTTCTGGCTTCGCTCGAGCCGCGGGCGGCGACCTGCCCGCATACGAACGCGTAGCCACGGGCGCAACGACGGTTCCAGGTGAGACCCAAACCACCGTTGTCGAAGACGTCGCCACGCCGACCACCGTTGCGCCGACCGTCCCGGGCACGTTGCCGATCGTTCCCATCAACGCCGCTCCAGTCGGCACCGTTCCCACCGACACTGGCCAAACGGTCTTGTCGTACCCGAACCAATCCCAGCAGTGCCTCGTCGGCCCGTCGGGCGGCTCCGGTGAGGTCTTCGAACAAGGCAGTGCCAAAGCGGAGATCTCGCAAGAGAACGGTGCGTGGTTGGTCACCGTCGGGCTCAAGTCCGAAGGGCAGGCCGTGTGGAATGGCCTCGCCACGCAATGCTTCAATCGTTCGGCATCGTGCCCATCGCAGCAGTTGGCGATCGTGCTCGACGATGTCGTCCAGTCGGCACCGGTGGTGCAAACCACCAACTTCGGTGATTCGGTACAGATCACCGGCAGCTCCGGTGAAGACGAAACCCGAGCGCTCGCGCGTGTGCTCAACCGTGGAGCATTCCCTGTTGCGGTCGAGCCGCAGCGCGTCGAGACCGTGTCTGCGACTGTGGGCGAAGACTCGTTGAATGCGGCGATCGTTGCGGGCATCATCGGCGTGCTGTTGACGATGGGTTTGATGATTCTCCACTACCGCAAGCTGTCGGTCGTGCTCGTGATCGGCATGGTCGTGTGGGCGGCCGTGGTGTTCTCGCTCGCTGCACTCGTGTCGCGTGCCACCAACTACGCACTCACACTCGCTGGCGTCACCGGCATCATCGTGTCCATCGGCGTCACCGTCGACAGTTACGTCGTGTACTTCGAGCGGCTGCGTGATGAAATGCGCCACGGCCGAACGCTCCGGAACGCAGCACCCAGCGCGTTCACTGCCACCTGGCGTACCATTTTCGCCGCCAACATCGTCACCCTGATGGCGGCGTTGATCCTGTTCGCACTGTCGGTCGGTTCGGTGAAGGGCTTTGCCCTGTATCTCGGGCTCACCACGATCGCCGACGTCCTCGTGCACCTCTTCTTCACTCGGTCCGCGGTGCTGATACTCGCCGATTCCCGTTGGTACAACGGCACGCAACGCCGCCCAGCAGTCGCCCCAGGAGTCGCATCATGACCTCGCAATCGACACCTACCACCGAGATCCGCTCGTCCGTGTGGGGCCGCCTCTCCGAGGTGCAAACCGCAGTCGACTTCGTCGGCCGTCGAAAGCTGATGCTCGGCATCTCTCTGGTGCTGATGCTGCTGTCCGTTGGCTCGCTCTACGCACGCGGGCTCAACCTCGGTATCGACTTCGAGGGTGGTGTGTCGTGGGATGTCCCGGCCGCACAGTTCGATGAAGACGCTGCCGTCGCAGTACTCGACGATGCGGGTGTGTCGACGGAAGGCGCCCGTATCCAGCGGCGTAGTTCCGACTCTGGCGACTTCATCAAGGTGCAGGTGTCCGACCTCGAGCCTTCGGTGGTGGAAGCTCTGAGCACCTCGTTTGCGTCTGCGGCCCGAGTAGAAATCAACGAGCTCAACGTCAGTAGCGTTTCATCGTCATGGGGAAGTGAGATCACCAACAAAGCAGTGCGTGCGTTGATCATCTTCACGTTGCTCGTAGCGGGGTACATCGCGCTGCGATTCGACTGGCGAATGGCCATCGCTGCCATCGCAGCCATGTTGCACGACGTGCTCATCGCTGTGGGCATCTACTCCGTCGGGCAGTTCATCGTCACTCCAGCCACCGTCATCGCTTTTCTCACGATTCTCGGATACTCGCTCTACGACACCATCGTGGTGTTCGACCGAGTGCGCGAGAACGAGGCTCGCTTCGTTGCGCAACATCCTCCGTATGCCGACATCGTCAACGTGTCTACCAACCAGGTGCTGTTGCGTTCGATCCTCACCAGCTTCTCGTCGGTGGTACCAGTGATCTCCATGCTCGTCATCGGGGCCGGCCTCCTCGGTGCTTCGACGCTCAGCGAGTTCGCGCTAGCGCTGCTCGTTGGCATGTTGATCGGCGTGTACTCGTCAATCGCCATGGCAGTACCACTGCTGGCGATCCTGAAACAGACCGATCCGGTGTGGCGGCAGTCGAAGCTTCCGCGTGCCACCGGCGAAGCACTACGTGAAATGGTGATGGGCGGCTCGATGGGCGGCAAGCGTGCGCGGCTGCGTTCCACCGCTCCCGCCAGCGCGATTCTCACAGCGGATGTGGCGGCCGTCCCCAGCGTGCCCACGGCCAATCGCGTGACCGACCCCACCGCTGCTGCCACGCAAGCGCTGTCGCATCCGCCTCGTCCGTCGCGGGCGCGCAACAAGAAGCGTCGGTAGCCCGCCGTCTCGCTAACCTCACCCCAATGGCAGGCGATGCGACGTGGGTGCGGGAGTACATCAGGGCGATCGATGACTACCCGA
>JBBREA010000063.1:0-17876 GCA_038203385.1 Acidimicrobiales bacterium
CGTGAGCAACGTGGCTACCGCTACGACCGTCTTGCCGGACCCGACGTCACCCTGCAGCAAGCGATGCATCGGTTGACCGCCGGCAAGGTCACTCTCGATCTCGCCGATGACGCGAGTTTGTGCACCGGTGAGCGGATACGGCAACGCTTGGTAGAACCGTTGCACCAACTCCCCCCCAACGGCATGGGAGAGCCCGCGCGACGTGCGTTCCAACTCTCGTTTGCGCAACACGAGCACCATCTGCACGCGCAGCAGCTCGTCGAACGCCAACCGTCTACGAGCAAGCTCCTTGTCACGCATGGTCTCGGGGTTGTGGATGGAAGCCAACGCTTCGGAACGACCCATGAGCCCGAGGCGCTTGCGGATGTCACCACCCAACGGCTCGGCCATGCCGCGGTCGCTGCAGCGCCGCAACGCCTCCTCTACGAACGCTGCGATTTCCCACGTGTTCAGCTGCGCCTTTTCACTTTGCGGATAGATGGGCACTATCCGGGCCGTACGGTCGCCGATGAGATCGACGATCGGATTGGTCATCTGCCAACCACCGCGGTAGACCTCTGCCTTGCCGAAGAGCGCTACCTGCAAACCCTCGCGGAGCTGCCGCTCACGCCATGGCTGGTTGAAGAACACCACGTCTAGCCGACCCGTGCCGTCGCCGACGCGAGCGGTGACCATGGTGCGTCGATTTCGCAACACCCGCTTCGTGACACTGCGAACCGTGACGATCACCAGCGCCTCCTGGTCAGCCACCAGATCGTCGATTCGAGCTTCATTGGTGCGGTCGACCCAGCGCCGCGGGTACGTCATCACCAGGTCGAGCACGGTGTTCACGTCGAAGGCTGCCAACGACGCTTTCTTCTTCTCACCGACCCCTTTGAGCAGTGCGACGTCGAGAGCTGCCAGCTCTCGATAGGAAATCGGCGGTCGCTCGCTCACGGATGAGCCTGTTTACTCGACCCCGAACAGGTACGGGTACAAGGGTTGGCCACCAGAGTGCACTTCCACCTGCACGTCGGCATGTCGATCCGAGAGCCACGCCTCGATCGACGCGGTGACGGAGGCTTCGGCGTCGGACCCTGTGATGACGGTGAGCAGCTCGCCCTCCTCACCGATCAACTGATCGAGGAGCGACGTCGACGCTTCGAGCGCAGACGGAGCGACGGCGACGATGCCGTCACCATCGGCGATTCCCATCCAATCGCCCGCAGCGATCGGCCCAGCGTCGGAGCTCGAGTCGCGCACAGCCTGGGTGACTTCTCCGCTCGCCACCGAGTCTGCCGCTTCGGTCATTTCGGCTGCGTTCTCGGTGACTGTTGCTTCGGGGTCGTACACGACCAATGCTGCCAGCGCTTCGGGCATGGTGCGAGTCTTCACCACGATCACTTGTTTCTTGGTGAGCGAGTCGACCTGCTCGGCCACAGCGATGATGTTCTTGTTGTTCGGCAGGATGATCACCTGCTCAGCGTTGACGTGTTCGACCGTGTCGAGCAGCTCTGCCGTTGACGGGTTGAGCGATTGGCCGCCCGTGACAATGCCCTGCACACCCAGGTTGGCGAACAATTCGACCAGCCCGTCGCCGTTGCACACCGCAACCACTGCTGTGGTGACTGGCGGCAGCCCGCCGCCGGCTCGACTCGTGAGCGTCGGCTTGCTGGTGGCACCAATGGCCGCCTCTCGTTGCGCATGTTCTTCGGCGACCTCTTCGAAGAGGTCGGAGACGCGAATCTTCTTGGGACGACCGCCTAGTTCCAGCGGCACTTCGATGGCGGCGCCGATGTCGTTGGTGTGCACGTGGCAGTTCCACAGCCCGTCTCCGCCAACGACCACGATGGAGTCGCCGATCGAGCCCCACTCCTGCTTGAACTCTTCGATCCGACTGTCGTCGAGATCGAGAAAGTACATCACCTCGTAGCGCTGCTCGCTCACATCGATTCCACCGTCGACGACAGTGGAACGGTGCGCAACCGAAGCTGCGCGAGCGACACTGTCGGCGTTGTCGTCGGGTTCAACTAGCTCAGGGTCGGGCATGGGCTCGCCGCCCACGACATGCAGTGCAGAGTCGAGCAGCAAGAGATAACCAGCGCCACCTGCGTCGACGACACCTGCGTCCTTCAGTACCTGCAACTGCTCGGGAGTATTGTCCAGTGCGAGCTTGCCAGCGTCGCGTGCCGCGCGAACGACGTCGAGCAGCGTGGCGCCTTCGCCGGAGGCCAGTTTGGCCGCCTCCGCGCTCTCGCGTACCACGGTGAGAATGGTTCCTTCGATCGGCTTGAGCACCGCCTGATACGCACTGCTCGATGCGTTCGACAACGCGTCGGCGAAGTGATGCGCATGCTCGCCGGCAGTGTGTTTGAGGTTGGCTTGTTTGAGCGTGGAGGCGATACCTCGCAAGATCTGGCTCAGGATGACCCCCGAGTTGCCCCTGGCGCCCATGAGCGAGCCGTGGCTGATCGCATCGCACGTTGCGTCGAGGTCGTTGGCGTCGGCGGTTTCCATCTCGGCGATCACGGCGTCGAGCGTTCGCGACATGTTGGTACCAGTGTCGCCATCAGGAACCGGGTACACGTTCAGACGGTTCAACCCACCGGCGTGTTCGCGGACCGTGTCGCGAAACGTGGTCATCATCTCGCGCAAGGCGTGAACGTCAAACCGTTCGAGGGTTGGCACCGACCCATCGTAACGGTGAGCACGCTCAGTCGTAGTTGTTGACCATTCGGAGGCTGAGCACCAGCATGAGGGCACCGCTTGCAGCGATCACAACGAAACCTTTCGCCAACGATGCGGCGTCGAACCCATCGAGAATGAGCGTTCGGGCCGCCTCCATGATGTAGGTCACCGGATTGAATGTGGCTGCGATTTCCATAGGCCGCGTGAGGAGTTCACGGGGCACGAAGTTCGGCGTTAGGAAGAGCAGCGGAAAGAACACCATGCTCCCCGACTGGGTAGCGGCAGCACTCCGAGTGGCTAGCGCGATGAGTTGGATGAACCCGTTGAACACCGCCGACCACAGCGAGATCATGACGACCAGCACCAGGAAGCCGAGGAATCCACTCTCGATGTGGATGCCGAACGGCAGGGCCACGACCACCATGAACGCGGTGAGGACGATGGACTTCACGAACTCGGCATACAGACGACCGAGCACCAGCGACATTCGCGAAATCGGCGCGGCCCGTAGCTTGTCGAAATAGCCACCCTCGATCTCTTCCACGAGATAGAGCGCAGCAGCCCCAAAGCTGGCTGCGAGCAACAACGAACTCGGCAACTGGAATGCTGCGTAGCTCTGCCCGTTCAGAAAGGGCGTCTCGTCCGTCGGGAAGATCCTCGCGGCCTGCCCGACGTTGACGACGAGGAAGAACAGCGGGATGAATAACGCCGGAAACAGCGCTTCGGGCGTGCGGATGGTCTCGCGCAGGGCGCGTTGGCTGAGGGCAGCGAGTTCGTTCATGACTGGATCTCCTTCACGTCTCCGGCGCTGCGCACCCGAGTTCCACCGGTGGCATCGAGGAACACGTCGTCAAGGGTCGGCTCAGCCGCCATGCCCGTGCGCTCGCGCAACTCGGCCTTCAGCGCAACGGGTGTGCCTTCACGGATGATTCCACCGTGGTCGATGATCGCCAGCCGATTGCAGAGCTGGTCCGCCTCTTCGAGGTACTGAGTAGTGAGGAACACGGTGGTTCCCATGCCGTTGATGCGACGCACCTCTTCCCACACCGTGAGCCGGCTGGCAGGGTCGAGACCGGTGGTCGGCTCGTCGAGAAAGAGCACCTCGGGCTGGTGCACCAACGCAGACGCCAGGTCCAGGCGGCGCTTCACGCCGCCGGAGTAGCCCTTGACCCGGCGGTCAGCCGCCTCGGTGAGTTCCACGAGTTCGAGCAGTTCGGCGGCACGAGCCCCTGCAGATTTCGTCTTGTGTCCGAAAAGACGCGCTTGCAGGGTGAGCAGCTCACGCCCGGTTTGCCGGGGATCGAGCCCGGCTTCCTGGAGCGCCACACCGATCTTGCGGCGCGCCTCATTCGGATCGGCAGCGACATCGACACCTGCCACCAGGGCGGTACCGGATGTGATGGTCATGAGCGTGGTGAGCATGCGAACAGTGGTGGACTTCCCGGCACCGTTCGGCCCCAGAAACCCGAACACCTCCCCCTGGGCCACATCGAGATCGACACCGCGTACCGCCTCGACTTCCCCGTCGCGGCCGGTGTAGGTCTTCTTGAGCCCCACCGCCCTGATCGCGCTCGGCGCACTAGTTGTCATGTTTTCTCCTGGATGATGGGTGAGCTGAATGGAGGAGCCGCGGTTTGCGCCGGCTCGAGAATCCTTCGCAGCGAATCGCGGAGGTAGCCCACGGCTTCGCGAGCCAGCGACAGGTCGTCGCTTGCCTTGCCGAGTATGAACGACCCTTGTAACACTGCTTGCGTGTACCGGGCAAGCCCGGCTGCGGTGGCATCGCCCGGTGCCCTCGCCACGGCGATCGCCGCCGACAAGTCGTCTTCCAGCGTTCCCGCATGGTCGAAAATCGCGTCTGCACACGCCTCGCGAATGGCAACACTCGTGGCGAACGCTTCTTGCGTCATCGTGCCGGCGGCGCATGAGTACTCGGCGGGTGAACCGTCGATCAACTGTTCACGGAGATCGATGTAGCCGAGCACACGGTCGATCGGTTGGTCGGCCTGATGATAAGTAGCCGCAGCAAACATTACGGCGGTGGTCGACGCCCAATGTCGGGCCACCGCCACAGCAAACGCTTCTTTCGATTCGAAGTGGTGAAAAAAGGCACCCTTCGTGACGTGCGCCGCAGCACAGAGCTCGTCGACTGTCGTGGCAGCCAACCCCCGTTGGCGTATGACGGCGACACCGGCATCGAGCAGCCCAGTTCGCGCTTCCCCTCGCGCTTGCCCTCGCGCCTCCCCTCGCGCTTGCCCTCGCGCTTCCCCTCGCGCCTCCCCTCGACCCTCCCCCGCTGCGCGCATCGGCGTAACATACCAACCAGTTGGTATGTCGCGCAAGGGAGAAGGGTCGAATCCTGGAGACCAATCGACGAACAGCCAACATCTTCGAGCTCTCGAAGACGGAGGTAGTGCCCGGAACGGCTGCTAGCCTTCCCTGGCCGTGTGGGCACCACGATTTCGGTGAATTCACCGGAGCGCCCACCGCAGGTTTCGATTCGAGGAGTACGAACATGGCATCAAAGTGTGAAGTCTGTGGCAAGGGCCCTTCTTGGGGCATGTCGGTTTCCCACTCTCACCGGCGCACCAAGCGTCGTTGGAATCCGAACATCCAGCGCGTCCGTGCCTTGGTGAAGGGTGCGCCCAAGCGTCTCGACGTGTGCACCAGCTGCATCAAAGCCGGCAAGATCGTCAAGGCTGGCTGAGGTCGCATAGCCATGCCTGAGGTGTTCTGATGCAAGAGGTGTTCTGATGCAAGGTGTCGTCAAAGCGTACGACCCACAAACCGGCCTCGGCGTCATCATGTGTGACACCGATCTCGCCGACTACGACCTCGCTGCCGATGCGCTCGAGGGATCGATCTTCCGAATGGTCCGTCAGGGCCAACGCGTGGTGTTCAACCTCGACGAAGCCGGCCGGGCAACACGCCTGCGTCTCGGCTCCGAGGTGGATATGGGCACTCCGGGCTACCAAAGCCCATCACTGCCCAACGGCTGACAGCGCCTGAAAGCACTCGTGCGGACCCGTGTGGGCCGCGCAGCAAATCACTGACATTTATCAGTTTCTTCGTCATCTGCCGTCTGTCCATCTGAGTTCCAGATGGGAGCATCGCTAGAAAGCTGGCGCGATTCGCCCAACTCGACCACAACGCGCGCTGTGACCATCAGGCAAACTGTTGGAAACGAGCACGGCAACGGCGCCGTGGCAAGGGGAGAACATGAGTGGAACGACGTCCAACGCCCGTCTCCAGGAGTGGGTAGCCGAATGGGCTGCCATCCTGACGCCTGCCAGCATTTACTGGTGTGACGGCAGCGCCGACGAGTACGACCGTTTGGCCACCGAACTCGTTCATGCCGGCACCTTCACCAAGCTCGATGAAGCCAAGCGTCCCAACAGCTACTGGGCGCACTCCGATCCAGGCGACGTCGCCCGAGTGGAAGACCGCACGTTCATCTGTTCTGCGACTGCCGAAGAGGCCGGCCCCAACAACAACTGGCGCGATCCAGGCGAGATGCGCACGGAAATGACCGAACTCTTTCGGGGTGCCATGGCCGGGCGCACCCTGTACGTGGTGCCGTTCTCGATGGGTCCGCTCGGCTCGCCGATCGCCCACATCGGCGTTCAACTCACCGACTCGGCGTACGTCGCTGTCTCCATGCGGATCATGACTCGAATGGGCCAAGCAGCGCTCGATGTGCTCGGCGCCGAAGGCGGATGGGTGCCGTGCATTCACTCTGTCGGTGCCCCCCTTGCGCCCGGCGAAACCGACTCTGCCTGGCCGTGCAACCCCGACAACAAGTACATCGTGCACTTTCCCGACACGCGGGAAATCTGGTCGTACGGTTCCGGGTATGGCGGCAACGCACTCCTCGGGAAGAAGTGCTTTGCGCTCCGCATCGCCTCGGTGATGGCGCGCGACGATGGCTGGCTCGCCGAGCACATGCTCATTCTCAAGCTCACCAACCCGGCTGGCGAGTCGAAGTACATTGCCGCCGCGTTCCCATCGGCGTGCGGCAAGACCAACTTGGCAATGCTTGTTCCCACCATTCCGGGCTGGAAGGCCGAAACGATCGGCGACGACATCTGCTGGATGAAGTTCGGTGACGATGGGCGTCTCTACGCCATCAACCCGGAAGCCGGATTCTTCGGCGTAGCCCCGGGTACCGGAGACAAGACCAACGCCAACGCGATGGCGACGTTGTGGGGCAACGCGATCTACACCAACACCGCCCTCACCGACGATGGCGACGTGTGGTGGGAAGGCATGAATGACACTCCCCCCGCTCGCGCCACCGACTGGAAGGGCAACCCGTGGAACCCCGAACACGACACGCCCGCTGCACACCCCAACGCTCGGTTCACCGTGCCGGCCAGTCAGAATCCGGTGTGTGCACCGGAGTGGGAAGACCCGGCCGGCGTGCCGATCTCGGCGATCCTCTTCGGTGGCCGCCGCCGCACCACGGTGCCGCTGGTAACCGAGGCTTTCGATTGGGAGCACGGGGTATTCCTCGGCTCGATCATGGCGTCGGAGACGACTGCAGCGGCGGGTGGGGCGATCGGCAAGCTTCGATTCGACCCCATGGCGATGCTGCCGTTCTGCGGATACAACTTCGCTGATTACTTCGCACACTGGTTGGCCATCGGCAAATCCGCCGATCAGGCCAACCTGCCGAAGATCTTCTTCGTCAACTGGTTCCGCCGCGACGAAGACGGCCGGTTTCTCTGGCCCGGATTCGGTGAGAACAGTCGAGTGCTGAAGTGGGTCTTCGAGCGCGCGAACGGCCAGGCGGAAGCCATCGACACACCAATCGGACGACTCCCCACCAAAAACGGCCTCGATGTGGCAGGTCTCGACGTCAGCGACGACGATCTTCACACCCTGTTGTCCATCGACGCCGACGGGTGGGCGGGTGCGATTCCTCAGATTCGCGAGCACTTCGAGGTGTACGGCGACAAACTCCCCGCCGCGCTCCACGTCGCCGTAGACAGGCTCGAAGCCAGCCTCAACACGTAGGACACACACTCACGGAGTAGGTACTGGCACAGCGCCGCGGTGTGCCGACGTCGCCCGTTTCACGAGTACAGCTGGCAGCGGAATCTTGTCGGCGACCCTGGCGGCGATCGGGCCGACGATCGCAAGAATCAACACGTACGTGGCAGCCAGCGCTTCGAGGTCCGGGCCGTTCAACAGCGTGGTGCCCAGAGCGGCGATGACGATCGAGAACTCCCCACGTGCCACCAACGCGGTACCGGCACGAACTCGTCCACGGGCTCCGACGCCAGCGCGCCCGGCGGCGTACCACCCGGTCGCCAACTTCGTGGCGACAGACACGACGGCAAGCGCAAGTCCTGGTACCAGTGCAGACAACAGATCGCTCGGGTCTATCCGAAACGCAAAGAACAAGAAGAAGGTCGCGGCGAACAAGTCGCGCAGCGGTGTGATGAGTTCCATCGCCCGTTCACCGACCTGACCCGTCAATGCCAAACCCACGAGAAATGCGCCGATCGCACCCGACACCTCGATGCTCTGAGCAAGCCCCGCCACGAGCAAGGTCAGGCCAAACACGCTCAACAGAAGGTTCTCGTTCGAACCGCCCGCCAACATTGCGGTGAGATGGTTTCCGTAGCGGAGCGCCCCGAGCAGAATGACAAACACCGCAGTCAGTGCCACGGCGACCGCAAGGGTGGTGCCCGCAAGGGTTCCCCCGATCACCAGGGCCGCCACCACGGGCAGATAGACAGCCATTGCGAGGTCTTCGATGACGAGGATGTTCAGCACCGACGGCGTCTCGCGAAAGCCGAGCCGATCGAGCTCGAACAACACCTTGGACACGATTCCTGACGAGGACACCCACGTGACGCCGCCAAGGAGCACCGCAGCCAACGGTGTCCAGCCGAGCAACAAGCCGAAGGCGACACCTGGCGTCGCGTTCGCGACCATGTCGAACAACCCTGGCCGGATACCGGTGCGGAGGCCGTCTCGCAATTCGTCCTGGTCGTACTCCAAGCCGAGCGCAAGAAGGAGCAGCAGCACACCGATCTCTGCCGTCATCGAGATGAAGTCCTCGGTGAGATCGAGGTTGAAAATCCCGCCATCGCCGACCGCCAGGCCGGCGAGCAGATAGAACGGGACGGCGCTGATCCCCAGGCGACCAGCCATTCGCCCGAGAAACGCCAGAATCAGAACGACACCACCGATCTCGATGAAGGCGCGCGCTGTTTCGGCGGAGCCGGCAGCAATCACGGGCGCAAGAGACTCCGCAATGCGGCGAGGCCGCTCCGAGTGCCCACAGCGACCACAGTGTCTCCGGCCGCAAACTCGAACAGCGGCTCCGGCGCAGGCACTGTCGACGTTCCACGGATCACCGCAACGATCGACACACCAGTGCGAGTGCGGTACTGACCGTCGGCGATGGTGGCCCCGGAGGCAGGAGACTCGGGCGTCAACTCGACCCACTCGAACCACAGTCCTTCGATCTGCTGTTGCACGGCGCCGATGCTCTCGGTGATCTGGCTGGCACCCAGCAAGGTGCCCAACGTGCGCATGTCGTCTTCGTCGAGGTGCAGCATGGACGTGCATCGATCAGGATCATCCCGGTCGTACACCAAGACGTCGGCGCGACCGTCGTGGTGCCCCAACACACCGACGACCGTGCCGTCATGTGTGGTGAACTCTTGGCGCACTCCTACGCCGGGCAGCTTGGTTTCGCGAACGATTGGCATGCCCGCCATTCTGGCGGAAACAGCTACAGAACCAATTCCCGTAGGCCGAGACCCATGATGAACAGGCAGCCGCACCCGTAGAGCAATGTCTCTTTGCCTTTCACGAAACCGCTCGACCGGTAGCTGTACAGAATTCCGACGGCGATGATGCCCGAGAACCCGTACAAGGCGTGCATGTCTTGCAGTTCCACTCCTGGACGCTGGGAGTACACGGCGCCGATGAACGCTTGAACGAACGGAGTGAGTTGAGCCACGATGACCGTTCCCCACATGAGGCGACCTTGCAGCTGGGGGAACCGGTACGCCAACAGGCACCATGCGCCGGCGAACGCATTCACCCCGATGAGCACCCAGCCAAATGTGACGTGGAGATCGAGCATGTCAGTTGCCGCAGCCGTACCCGCCGAACATCACGGTCACCACATCGTCGGAGCCAACCCCACTGAGCAGGCCGTAGAACGTATCGGACACATAGAAGTTCGACGGGATGTCGAGCTCGTCGTCGCCCTCGTTGACGGAGGCCTCGGCGAACTCTGCCAGGAGATCGACGACCCGACCACCGAGCGTTTGACCACCAGGGGTGCGCAGACCGACCGGCTCGTCGCCGATCTCACCGACGCGCCCGTACTCCCATCCAATGAAGTGATCGCGCCCAGCCGAGTAGATCGACACATCGCCGAACAGCAGCGAGAGCACGCCCCAATCGACACGTCGCGCCCGGGTGCCGTCGCAGGCAGCAAAGTCAAAAGGATCCACCCAGCCCGTGTCGCCCGTGTTCCCCCCGAGGATCGACGTGACGTACTCGATGACGCCCTCAGGTGAGGCGCCAAAGATGGCCGAACCGATGCCGTCGCCGGTGAGCTCCAGTTCCTGGATTGCCAGTGGCTCAGTGGTGGGAGGTGCGGTCGGCTCGGTAGGCGCTGTGGTCTGCACCACGATCTGTAGTGTCTCCGACACCGTGAGGATGGTGGGAACGACGGGAGCGGTGGTTGTCGCGGCAGAGCTGATCAGACCCGTGGAAGGCGGCTGCGTCGGAGACGTAGTCGTGACGACCGTGGTCGGTGCAACCACCGGCGCGACGGTGGAGTCGACCGTGTCGTCGTCGTCACCGCCGATGACGCCGCACGCCGTGACTGCGAGACATGCAGCGGTCACCACGACAACTCGGTTGATCCATGGCTGGCAGATCGGCCAACGGCCACGGAGAACACGGTCAGTGTGGTGCATCGTGTCATTGTGCTCGACACGACTTCGGATTCCGCGGCACTCTCCGGTCCCCTGATCAGGCCAGGCATTCAGGAGCCGAGCGGATAGGGGAGGCTTCGCCGAGCCTGTCCGGTTGGCGACGCCAATAGATACGGGGGGAAATCAGCGGAAGAAAAGGAGCGAAGCGACCTATCGGCCGATCCCTTTACCAGGCAGTCAAGACAGGTGGTCGAACATCCACCCAGGAGCGATGCCCGAGGGTTGACCGTGCTCGATGTACCACTCGGTGCCGAACGCCTGTGCAAACTCCTCGACAGGCATCGTCAGGAACCAACTCGTGTCGCTGATCTGGCTCGAATGAGCAGCGAGAGCGGCGCGCTTGATCGAGACGTGCTGGGTGACGTCGACCCTCATCGTGAGTTCAGACTCGGGCGTTCCCATGGGATTGCCATCGTCCATGGGACCGTCTGGGTTCCAGTCTTCATCGTCTGGCAGTGCACCTGCTTCGCGTGCCAAATCCATCAGACGCCGCATCGCATCACGATTCATCGTCGACTCGAACACGCGCAAACCCGGAAGATCGTCAGCCACCAGTTCGGCTGCCCGGGCACCGACGCGATGCACCTGCACGTGGTCAGGATGCCCGTAACCGCCGTGCCAGTCGTAGATGGTGAACACGTCCGCCTGCTCTGCGAGCAACACTTCGGCCACTCGCTGTGCCGCCACAGCGACATCGGTTCGCCAGAACGACTCGCCGTGTTCGTTACCGTCCCATCCGGACATTCCCGAATCGCGGTAGCCGAGCCATTCGATCCGATCGATGCCGATGATCGCCCCGGACTTGTGCACCTCGGCGTAGCGGCGATCAGCGAGCGGCTCGTCACCCAGATCGTCGGGAGTCTCTCCGTGTTCGCCGTTGGTGGCAACGATCAACACCACTCGATGACCCTCGGCCTTGGCTCGGGCCATGGTGCCTGCCGTGGCGCTTGCCTCGTCGTCGGGATGCGCGTGCAGACAGACCAGTGTGCCCATGCGTTCACTCCTCACTCTGTGTTGCTGCGCCGCTCGCGGTGAGTTCGGTCACGACGTCACCACCGGATCCAGCGCAGCTAGCAGCAGACTCCGTGTGGCCGATGATGACCGCCGCGACGATCGGCCATTGTTGGGGCGGGAGATCATGGCCCATGTCGGCGAGTTCGAGCAGGTGAGCACCCGGCACGAGCTCGGCGGTGCGGCGACCTCCACTTGGGGTGATCAGCTTGTCGTCGAGCCCATGGATGACGAGCATGGGTACGGTGACGTTCGCCAGCGCTGCAGATCGATCACCGCTGGCGAAGATGGCGGCAATCTGCCGGCCGAACCCATCAGGCGTGAAGCTTCGGTCGAACGCTTCCCCCGCACGCAGACGGGCGGCGGCTGGGTCGAAGTAGCGCTGTGAGGCCACCACGGCAAAGTTGGCCGAGCGATCTACGATCGCTTCGCGCGTGAACACCGGCGGGGCCAGCAGGATGCTCAGGGCCTCCGGCGCCGGTTGCCCGTAGGCCTGGTCGCCGACGGTCGACATGATGGAGGTGGCGCTGATGAGCCGTTCGGGGTGTTCGATGGCCATGGTTTGCGCGATCATTCCGCCCATCGACGCTCCCACGACATGGGCGCGCTCCACTCCGAGATGGTCGAGCAGGGCGATGGCATCTGCTGCCATGTCGCTGAGCGTGTACGGCACCTCCGGCAGTTCCCCACCCGTCATAGCGGCCATCATCAATGCGCCAACGTCCACGACACCATCTATCTGGGTGGAGAGGCCCACGTCCCTGTTGTCGAACCGGATGATGAAGCGGTTATGGCTGGCGAGCAGTTCGCACCAACCCGTGTCCCAGGCTGTCATCTGGGCTCCGAGGCCCATGACGAGCAGAAGAGCTGGGTCGTCGGACGACCCGAACGTGTCGTATTCCAGCTGGAGGCCCGAGTTCAACAGCGCGCGTGTCATGGACCGAGTGTGCCACGCACGGATCCTGGAGCGGCAAACCGCACTACGAATGGAGTTGACGGGTCAGGTCTCGAAGAGTCGACGTTTCTGATCGTCGAACTCGGCCTGGGTGAGGGTGCCCCGAGTGAGCATGCCTTCGAGCTTTTCGAGTTGCGTCGCTACGTCGTTGACTGGCGCGTGGCCACCGAACCGGCGCGACTCGTTCTCTTCCATCTGAGCATGGATGATGTTCTGCACCCGCTGTGGGTTGCGAATGTCGGTGAAACGTTGCTGCCCGTCTTCGCCACCGGATTCGATGAGCAGATCGCCAGCGCCGACCAACCGTTCGAAGACCGACTGGTTCGACATCACGTTGTTGACACGCTCGAGCGGCATCTCCATACCGTGCTTCGCGATCACTCCGGTGCGATAGATGATTCGGTCGCTCGTGATTACGAAGTTGGTCGTTGACCACTTCGAATAGCGCTGGATCAGAAAGAGTGCCGACAGCACCAGCACCACCAGCGACACCCAACCCAGCGCGGTGCGAAGATCGCCGTCATCGAGCGTGAGCGTGAAGATGCCGAGGATGATCGACGCCACGAGGGCGAGGACTGCCTTGAAGAAATACCACCAGTGGGGGTGCAGGTCGAGCGCGACGGTCTCGTAATCATTGAGCAGCTTCTTCGGGTATGGCATGACCAAACAGTACCTTTACTGCGTGGATGACGGTGCGTTGTGACAAGGAGCGAAGCGACGCATTCGCTCGAGTTCCTGGTGGAGGACCTCGACGCCGACCAACGTCGCGCCGTCACCACTCCGTCGACCCTGGTCGCGGTGATCGCCGGCGCCGGCTCGGGCAAGACGCGGGTGCTCACGCGCCGCGTTGCGTACCGAATCGCTACGGGCGAGGCGACGGCTGCGCACACGTTGGTGCTGACGTTCTCTCGTGAAGCGGCAGGCGAGCTTCGACGACGACTCCCCCGACTCGGCTTGTCGGAGCGAGTGACCGGCGGCACGTTCCACGCCGTCGCCCGAGGGATTTTGCACCAGAGGTGGCTCGACCTCGATCAACGCCCGCGCGAGATCCTCGACGACCGGCGCCGGTTCGTTCGTACGCTGCTCGGCCCAGCCGAACTGGACGCGTTGCTCGCAGAGATGTCGTGGGCAACCGCGCGGGGGCTGTCTGCGACCGGATTCGAAGCGGCAGTGCGACACGGGGAACACAACAGCACGTTGCCGATCGATCGTGTGGCCGACGCCTTGGATCGATACGCAGCGGAAAAACAGCGCCTTCACGTCATCGATCTCGACGATCTGCTCACACTCACCATTGCTGACATGGAGCGCGACGACGGGTTCGCCACAGCATTGCGCTGGCGGTTCCGGCACGTGCTCGTTGACGAAGCGCAGGACCTCACTCCGGTGCAGCACCGGCTGATCGACCTCCTTCGCGCAGGCAACGACGACCTGTTTCTCGTTGGCGACCCAGCGCAGGCGATCTACGGTTTCAACGGCTCAGACCCTGCTTTGCTCGTCGATGTCTCCGATCGGTTTCCCGGAATCGAGATCGTTCGTCTGCCGGTCAACCACCGTTGCACACCCCAGGTGGTAGCCGCTGGCGAGTTCGTGCTGCAAGCCGACCGCCAACCGATCGACGCGGTGTCCGCACTTGCCGACGGGCCGCCGGTCACCGTGAGCGCTGCCGTCGATGAGGCTGCGGAGGCCGACACCGTTGCGCGGCAGATTGCTCGCTCAGACCCGTCGCTCGTGTCGGGCGGCCACGTCGCAGTGCTGGCTCGCACACACGCGGCGCTCGCAGAGGTACGACGAGCGCTTGCGACTGCCGGTGTGGCCGTACTGCACGCAGCCGACGACGCCAACGCTCCCACTGCCCCCCATCTTCGTGAGGCGTATCGTCAGACCAACTCCATCCGCATGCGCGAGTGGACCCAAGACGCTTTCGAGCGCAGCCACGATGAGCGCGGCCTCGTCAGCGAGCCGGCGCTCGTTCAGGTCGCCACAGCTGCCATCGACTTTCTCCGCGAACACCCAACGGGCGATGGCATCGAATTTCGGACGTGGGTGAGCGGGAGCAACCCATTCGAGGACGAGACGAACGGCGTCGAGGTGCTGACCTTTCACGCAGCCAAGGGGCGCGAGTGGAAGTCGGTCTATCTGGTCGGTTGCGAAACCGGTCTCATGCCACATCGTTCCGCGCGGACGCATCAGATGCGGTCCGAAGAGGCGCGTTTGCTCTATGTAGCCATCACTCGCTCGACCAGCGACCTTCACATCAGTTGGGCCGAACGACGTCACGGCTACCAACGCAAGGTCACCCCGTTGCTCGCCGAGTTCGACGGAGCCGCTCCATCTCGCATCCCTCCTCCAGCGGACCTGCTGGCGCGAACTCGGTCACCCCGTCAGGAACTGCTCGATCGTCTCACCGAGTGGCGCGAGCACGCTGCTCGCGGAGCAGGCATCATGCCCAACACCGTGGTCCCCGACCATGTGCTCGGCCTCATCGCCGACCATCGACCCGCCACTGCTGCCGAACTCGACGAGATCACCGGCATCGGCGCCATCACCTCGCGACGCTTGTTTCCCGGTATCAGCTCAGCGCTCGGCAACAACGGGTCATAGATCTGCGAGGTCTACCAAAACCGGAGCGTGATCGCTCGGCTGTTTTCCTTTCCGAGCGTTCCGATCCACCGTTGACCACAGCAGCCGTTGAGCCACGGCCGCTGAACCCAGGACCAAGTCGATCCGTAAACCGCGACCCATGTGGAAATCGCCAGCCCGATAGTCCCACCAAGAATAGATCGAGGTGGCATCGGGGTGCTGTTGTCGGAACAGATCGGTGAGACCCCACTCCGTCAGGGCCGCTAGGCGGTCACGCTCGGGTTGGCTGACGTGAGTTCCCCCTGCGAACTTCTTCGGGTCGTAAACATCGGCATCGGCAGGCGCAATATTGAAGTCACCGGTGACGATGACCTGATCCGACGGATCGGACTCCACGATGAGATGTTGCCGGAGTCGATCGAGCCAACTCAGCTTGTAGCTGTAGTGCGGATCGTCGAGCGCGCGGCCGTTGGGTACGTAACAGTTGGTAATGCGCACCCCGCCACACGTGGCAGAGATGAGCCGTGCGTCCGGGTCCGGTTCGATGCCAGCAGCGAAGTTGGCGACGACGTTCTCGATGCCTACCTTCGACAGGATCGCCACCCCGTTCCACTGGCCTTGGCCGAAGTGGACCGACTCGTAGCCCAGCGCGGAAAATGCCAGACCAGGAAACGCGTCGTCAGTCAGCTTGGTCTCTTGGAGACACAGGACGTCGGGCTGAACTTCGGTGATCCACTCCTCCACTCGCTCCTGGCGGACCCGTAACGAGTTGATGTTCCAGGTGACGACTCTCATGAGCCCTCGACTTTCGCACGACCTCCACGTGCCGGTGCGGCTTTCTTCGCTGGCGCTGCCTTCTTCGCCGGTGCATGTGTTGTGGCCGGGGCCGCTTTCTTCGCCGGCGCTGCTTTCTTCGCTGGCGCTGCCTTCTTCGCCGGTGCAGGTGTTGTGGCCGGGGCCGCTTTCTTCACCGGCGCTGCTTTCTTTGCTGGCGCTGCTTTCTTTGCTGGTGCTGCCTTCTTCGCTGGGGCCGCTTTCATGTCCGGCTCAGCTTGCGCACCAGTCTTTTGAGCTGTAGCGCTGGCCGTGGCGGCAGGGCCGCGGCGGCGCGAGCGTGCCGCTGCGGGAACAGCTTCGGGGTCGGTGCTCACTGCGGTGGGAGTTGGAGCCTGGGTGGTAGCCGACCCTGAGTCTTGGAGTGGAAGGTCCTGGTCGTGGGATCCGGTGCGTCGAGTTGCACGCCGAGGCGACGACTGCCGATCAGCACGCGACGGGATCGCCGCGGCATCGCCGACGGTGGTTGTGGCACTGGTCGTCGTGCCGGCGTCTCCGGTGACAGCGAGCGCTGCGTCGATTGACCGACGCTCGGGCACGAAGCCCGCGACGATCAGGTTCACGGTGTCACCCAACTGCACCGCCTTGCGCGCACTGGGAGGCGGAGGATCACCCATGAGACGTAGCGGTATGTACACCTGTGCATCGCCCACGATGGCGTACGCGCCGTGGGAGGCGTAGCTGTCTACCACTCCAACGCAGACCGAACCCACGGGGTTGGTCTGGACGAACTCGAGGAACGGCATGAGTTCGTTGACATGTACGCGCCCGCCGGCGGGCACGGCAACCCGTTCCACGGGCTCGGCCGTCGGTTCAGCTTCGGCGTCAGCGCGCCGACCGCGTGGCTTCCGAGCGGCAGGTTGTTTGGTTTCACCGACTCTGGAAACCGCTGGCGCCGCAACGACATCGTCTGACTGCTTCACCCGCACGCGATCCCTGGCGCGTCGTTTGTCTGCCTGCGGATCGCCACTGGTACCCCGCGTGGATTCGCGCGTCGATTCGCGCGTCGACTCGCGCGCCGACTCGCGTACGGACTGGCGACTCTTCGGCCCGCGCACAGGGCTACGGTTGACGAAAACCCAACCCACGTTCGGTACCGGCTTGCCGCCGACGAGACGTCCTTCGTCGAACAGCCAGTCGTAATCCCCGTGGAACTCTTGGAATGAGTCGTTCGACAACACTCCGGCTTTGGCCTTGTTGGCAATCGTGAGCACGAATGCGTCGCCGCGACCGATCGCTCCCGCAGGCGGAGTGACCAACTCGTTGTTGGCCACCGCCTCGTCGAAGTCGGCGACCTCGGACTTGTCGATGCGATGACCAAAGGTGGCATCTACGACGACCGTGATGATCGCGTCAGGATTGGTCTCTATGAACGCCATGACGGCATCGTGGAGTTGGGCAAGGCTGGGCGTGCTGCGCCCCTCGGTTGCGATATTCGAGCCGTCGACCACAAAGTGGCCAGGCTGCTTGAGCCGTGGCATGTAAACCAGTCATTTCTGCGGCGGCAGCGCTAATGCGGCACGCCACCCCGCCGTACAGTGGGCGCGCGCACCCCCATCGTACGGGTCACGAGCCGTCGGACGCGGCTTCTCATGTTTAGCGAAGCGAGCGCGCCGACTTCAGCAACCGATGGCACGACCCCATTGCTGTGCAGATTTCGCGCCATCGCCCTCGGGCAAGGACTCCAAACCCGCCTGGTCAACAGCGACTTGGGGACAGTTCGAACATTGTCGAACGAAGCGGCGCAATCCACCGAAAGCCCGTCGGCGTGACCACCAGCGACGGCCGCGACGGCATGTCGGGCGCCTCCAACCACCAGATCTCACCTTGGGCTGGAGTCATAGTCACTCCATTCG
>JBBREA010000064.1:0-17545 GCA_038203385.1 Acidimicrobiales bacterium
GCGGCGGTGTCGGCGTCTGGGCTCACCGGGCGCGGCGGCGCTGCATTCCCCACCGGCCGCAAGTGGGAGGCAGTTCGGTCGCAGCCCGCCTACCCGCACTACCTCGTCTGCAACGCCGACGAGTCTGAACCCGGTACCTTCAAAGACCGCACCCTGATCGAGAACGATCCGTTCACGCTCATCGAATCGATCGCGATCGCGTGCCTTGCCATCGACAGCCCACACGCATTCGTGTATCTCCGTGGCGAATACCCGCGGGCGTTCGCCACGCTGTCGGCGGCGATCGGGGCAGCATGCGTCCACCCACTGTTCGACGGGTTGACGATCGAGTTGCGGCGAGGGGCGGGTGCGTACATCTGCGGAGAAGAGACGGCGATCTTCAATTCGATCGAGGGCTACCGCGGCGAGCCGCGCAACAAGCCACCATTCCCGTTCCAAGTCGGGTTGTTCGGAAAGCCGACCGCAGTCAACAACGTGGAAACGTTGATGAACGTGCCGAGCATTGTCGCCGCCGATGCGGCCGGGGTCCCGATCCGGGCGAATCGCCGCTTGTTCTGCCTATCAGGAGCGGTGCAGCGTCCCGGTGTGTACGAAGTGGAAGTGGGGCTGACGCTGGGGGCACTCATCGACCTGGCAGGCGGTGTGCCAGACGGCAGCGACATACAAGCTGTGTTGCTCGGCGGAGCGGCTGGTGGATTCGCCGGGTCCGGCGACCTGTCGCTCGTGCTCGATCACGAGTCCACTCGTTCCTCTGGCCTGACTCTCGGTTCTGGAGTGGTCATGGTGCTCGACCAACACGTCGATCTGACCGATCAACTGATACGCATAGCCGAGTTCTTCCGGCACGAATCGTGCGGGCAATGCGTGCCCTGCCGAGTCGGCACCGTGCGTCAGCATGAAGCCATCGAACGGCTCGCCGCCCGTAGCCGCCAAAGCAACAACAACAACAGCGACAACAACGACGGGGATATCGACGTTGCCCTGTTGCGTGACGTCGGTCGAGCCATGCAAGATGCATCGATCTGTGGCCTCGGGCAGACGGCGTTCAACGCGATCGAGTCAGCTCTCGACCGGCTGGGCATATTTGCCGCAGTGGCGTCGAACGACGCGGATCGGCCGTGAACACCACGAGGGTCTCCATCACCAAATCGGTCACGCTCACCATCGATGGTGAATCGATCACCGTGCCAGAGGGCACCACGTTGCTCGAGGCCTGCAACGATCGCTCTGCCAACGGTACCGAGATCCCCACCTTGTGTTTCGGCGACACCATCACCCCGAAGAACGCGTGTCGCGTCTGCATGGTGGAGGTGGAGGGGTCTCGCGTGTTGGTGCCGTCGTGCTCGCGCCCAGTGGAAGCCGACATGGTCGTCCGTACGCGCTCCGACCGCGTCGATCACGCCCGAAAGATGGTGCTGGAGTTCCTCGGTTCGTCGGTGGACCTCTCGCTCACCAACCATGTCGAAGAGTGGAACAGCGAGTACGCCGCCGACCCCACCCGCTATGGATCCGATGCGGCAACGGTCGCCCAGCCGGTGAAGATCGACAACGACCTCTACGTTCGCGACTACGCCAAATGCATCCTCTGCTACCAGTGCGTTGATGCCTGCGGCGAGCAATGGCAGCACAGTTTCGTCATCGACATTGCTGGCCGAGGCTTCGATTCACGGGTGTCGACCGAACTCGACGTGGCGCTCCCCGACTCCGCATGCGTGTATTGCGGCAACTGCATCCAGGTGTGCCCCACCGGGGCGCTGATGGACCTCACCGAGTACACCATGCGCGCCGAAGGAACCTGGCGCCCGGATGAACAAACCACGACCGACACCATCTGCGCGTTCTGCGGGGTGGGTTGCAACCTCACGCTGCATGTGCAAGACAACACGATCATCAAAGTGTCGTCGCCGCCAGACAGCGTCATCACGCGCGGCAACCTGTGCATCAAAGGACGCTTCGGTTTCCAACACGCTCAAAACCGTCCGGGCTAGGAGACGAGCGGAGAGGTCGCTTCGCTCCCATTGAATCCACTCGTCATTCCGCTCATGTCCCCGTATCTCTTGGCGTCGCCAAGCCGGCACGCTCGGCAACGCCTCGCCTACCAGCTCGGCTCCTTAGATCAGGCCCTCGGTGGTGAGCCAAGCGGTGGCCACGGCGTCAGCGTCTTCTTTGTCGATGCCGAACTGACGATTCAACTCGGTGAGTTCTTCGGTGGAGAGTGCCGCGGAGATGGAGTTCACGAGTGCCGTGAACGCATCGCCGTACGCGGCGACCACTGCGTCGTTGATGATCGGGATGATGTTGTCGGCGTTGATCAGACCCATGTCGTCGTCGAGTACCACCCAGCCCTTGTCAGCGATGATGCCATCGGTGGAGAACAGGATCGCAACATCGATCTCGCCGCCCTCGAGTGCGGCAACGGTGAGCGGGCCGCCGCCGTCGAGAGGCACGAAGTTCGCAGACAGGTCCACGCCGTACGTCTCGATGAGCCCAGGGATGCACGATGCGTTTTCTGGGCAATCGGGGGGCCCACCGAGGGTGAGGTCGTCGGTGAGCGAGCTCACGGTCTGGGCTTCGAGCTCAGCGGCCGTCTCCGCCGTGACGACAAAGCTGTTCGAGTCGACAGCGGGCGAGGCGTCGAGCGCCACCAGACCGAGTGGCACGAGCGCGGCACGCAGCGCATCGGCAGTTTCCATGATGTCGCCTGTCGCCGTGCCCGGCTCGAGGAAGTCGATGGCACTTGCCGCGTATTCAGCGGTGAAGTTGATGTCGCCACCCTCGAATGCGGTGAACACCAGATCGCGGTAACCACCGAGAGCCTGCTGTTCGACGGGGTAACCGGCGGCCGCCAGAGCCTGGCCGTAGATCTCCGACAAGATTGCGCTCTCGCCGAAGTCCTGTGCACCGATCACGATGGGTGGGCCGTCAGGCACCGCGACCGCGGTGTCTGCACTGGTGGCGGCAGTCGTGGCGGCTGGGGCGGTGGTCTCGGTCGTGGTTTCGTCGTCGTCTCCGCACGCGGCTGCGGTGAGGGCGAGTAGGCCGACGGTGCCGAGAATGGCGGCTGTCTGGGGGAACCTCATCGCACTACCGTACCCCGAATCCCCGGGCGAATCACCGGGCGCGAAACCGCCACGGCACCAGGCGGGGTTCGAGCCGGCTCAGGACGATTTCCACCGCAACTGCGAGCAGCGCTACCAGAAACGCTCCTGCAAGGAGGCGGTCGCCGCTGACCCTCGGCGCGGCAATACCTTCGAGGATGAACGACCCGAGGCATTGATAACCCACCAATGCACCCAGCGTTGCGGTGGCCACGATCTGCACGGCGGCCACGCGGAACCCTGCCAGGACCAGTGGCAAGGCGACCGGCAGCTCGACGAGTCGCAGAACTTCGCCGCCGGTCATGCCGATGCCGGTTGCCGCTTCCACCAACTCGGGCGGGGCCCCAGCGATACCGGTGTAGGTGTTGGTGAAGATGGGCGGAATACCGAGAGCGACGAGTGCGACCATGGTCGGCCAGAAGCCCAATCCGAACCCGTACCGAATACTCAACGGCAACACGAGTGCGATGATCGCAAACGACGGAATGGCTCGCCCGATGTTGGCCACCGCCACCGAGATCACCGGGAGAAGGCGGCGGTGTGCCAAGACGACCGCGACGGGCATCGCAATGGCGAACGCGAGGACGCACGCCACGAAGGAAATCCACACATGGGCAACGGTGCGCGACCAGATGCCGCGATTTCCCGTCCAGTTCTCGGCCGTGGTGAAGAAGCTCCACAAGTCCACGAGCGCACTCACGACACCGGCTCCTGAGGCATCATCGAGCACCCTCAGCGGAGGGATCCAGCCGAGTCGAGTCCCGGCGGGCTGTCGAGCGCAGCGATCGACGCCACGGGGTGAGCAGTCGTTCGAGCAGCACGAACCCCAGGTCGACCACGATCGCCAACAGCACCGACAACGTGGTGCCGACGATCACCGCCGTCGGAAAGAACCGGTTCAGCCCGTCGTCGATGAAGGCCCCGTAGCCACCAGCGCCCACCAGCGCACCAATCGTGACCAAACCGATGACCGTGACCGAGGCGATCCGAAGCCCGGCGATGATCACCGGTAGGGCCAGCGGCAACTCCACCTGCAGCACACGACGAAGCGGCGTGTACCCCATGCCCGTCGCCGCGTCGCGGACCTCGGGAGGCACCCCGTCGAAGGCGGCGACGTTGTTACGGATCAGGATCAACAAGGTGTATGTGACCAGCGCGATGACCACCGGCGCGTTCCCGAAGCCGAGCCACTTCGCCAGCGGTGCGATGAGGGCAAGGCTCGGGATGGTGTACAGAATGCCCGTCACCCACGTGATCGGGCCATAGGTCCGTCTGAACTTGATCGCGACGACGCTGAGCAGCCCGGCGACCACGAAGCCGATAACGAGGCTGTACACGGTGAGTTGTACGTGCTCGACCGTTCGTTGCCACACATCGTCCATGTGGTCGCGTACCCAATCCCACCGCACCAGCGGTTCCTCAGCAGCCACGAAGACTCCGGCAGGAACGACTGCGGCTGGCGTCATTCCAGTCCGCCTGCGACGTCGTCGATCGACACGAAGCCAAGGAGCTCGTCGCCGTCGGTGCCGCCGAGCACCGCAGCAAGACGAGACCGCGAGGTGACGATGACGTCGAGCGCCTCGCGCAACGGTGTGTCGACAGTGACCCAGGTCTGAAAGCGCTGTCGTTCGACCTCCCCCACGATTGCTCCAGCACCAGCGCTGGCGAGCGCAACGACAGACACCCAGCCGCGCAGTCGGCCCTGGTCGGTGACCGCCACCCATGCGGCTCCGAACTGATGAGCGTGCTCGACCGCGGCTGCCGCACGCTCGGACACTTCGGCGACTGGGCCTTGGCTGAGGCCGATGTCGCTGACGCTTCGCAGCGACAACCGACGCAGCCCGCGCTCACGACCAAGAAAGCCACTGACGAACTCAGAAGCCGGCGCACGCAACAACTCGTCCGGCGCGTCGTACTGAGCGAGAACCCCACCGACGTCCAGCACGGCGACGCGATCGCCGAGACGGATCGCCTCATCGATGTCGTGAGTCACGAACACGATGGTCTTGCGCACTTTGGTCTGCAGCACCAGCAGTTCATCTTGGAGCCGGCTCCGTACCACAGGATCCACGGCGCTGTACGGCTCGTCCATCAACAAGATCGGTGGGTCTGCAGCTAGGGCCCGCGCCACGCCGACCCGCTGCTGCTGACCGCCGGAGAGCTCGCCCGGGTAGCGGTCGAGCACCTCACGGTCGAGGCCGACGAGGTCCACCAGTTCGTCCGAGCGCGCGGCAATGGTGCGCTTGTCCCAACCGAGCAGTTCGCAGACGACGCCGATGTTCCCGCGAATCGTCCGATGCGGAAAGAGCCCGACCTGCTGGATGACATAGCCAATCTTGCGACGTAGGTCGTGGGCTGGGATCGAATCCTGATCGGCTCCGAGGACTTCGATCGTGCCTTCGGTTGGCTCGATCAAGCGATTGATCATCTTGAGGGTGGTGGTCTTGCCACACCCGGACGGCCCGACCAGCGCAACGATCTCGCCGGTTCGGACGTCGAGCGAGAGTTGGTTGACCACCGAGACCGCTGAACCCGGGTACGTCTTGCTGACCGCCTTCAGAGAAATCGCGACCGATCCGTCGGCTTCGTGGGCAACGGAGCTCATGCCCCGACCGTAGTCGGAATCGATACCGGCGCCCCGTCGAAGGCGCTGGTGCGCGAAGATCGGTCCGTGATCTCATCTGCGCAACGATTCGTCAGCCGTACCGAACTCGACGTCGCGCTCGAGCGCGTTCGTCAGTCACCTCTCGACAACGGTGAGGTGCAGTTGCTGTTGCGCCGCCCCGGCGTTTCCGAACGCGAGGTCGTCGACTCTGCCGAGTTCGACACGGCGATCGGACTCGTCGGCGACAACTGGTTCGTGCGTGGCAGCACGTCTGACGCCGATGGTCTCGCGGATCCAGACAAGCAGCTCACCATCATGAACACGCGAGCTGCCGATGCTGTGGCGCTCTCTCGCGATCGTTGGGCGTTCGCTGGCGACCAGATCTATGCCGACCTGGACATTTCGGTCGACAACTTGCCAGCTGGCACCCGGCTGCGGCTCGGGAGCGCCGTGTTCGAGGTGACGGAGTCTCCCCATCTGGGATGCGCGAAGTTCACCCAGCGGTTTGGTCTCGACGCGATGCGCTGGGTCAATTCCGACGAAGGCAAGGCCCTACGACTGCGCGGGGTGAATGTGCGAGTGGTCGAGAGCGGCAGCGCGCGACTCGGTGATGCGTTGACCGTGATGCGTTGACCGTGATGCGTTCACCAGGGGCGCGCTGACCCGTCTGGAGTCCGACGGGAAGCGTTTCCCTCGTTTGCATCGGCGTTCGTGCGCGACACTGTGCGCGTGGGACCAAAAATTCTCATCCCAGTTCTGTTTGTGGTCATCATCGTCCCGTTGGTGTCGTGGTGGGCGAAGAAGCGATTCAAAGATGGTCACAACGATCAAGCTGACTTCGTCGCTCCGTCCAGTCGGCTCACGAGCAATGCGTTGCGTGGCCTCGCATCCCCGCCCTGGCGCGTGGCGTACGAAATCGCCCCCGAGAAGCTGAGTGGCATCGAACACGTGCTGATCGGCCCTGCCGGGGCGTTCGCCCTCGTCACCGTGCTCGACGCACTTCCAATCCCTTCCGACACCGACGACAACCAGGGCGCGAGCGAACCCGACGCGCAGGCGCTCGCCCGTGCTGCCATCACACGAGGTGGGCTCGACGACGCCTTGCGGCGGTGCGCACTCACGAGCACTGGGCTGGTGAGAGTCCACTGGGGACCAGTACTCGCGGGCGCCCCGAATTCTGTCGAGGTGATGCACGGAGTGATCGCCGTCGACGGTCGCCGTCTCGGCCAGTGGGCCTCACAGATCGAGTCACAGGCAGTCACAGGTGCAGGCAGCTCTCAGCTCTCGCCAGCCCAGGTGGACCTCGCATGGCAAACCGTCCTGACGTCGATCGGCCGCCCGGACCCACTGAAGTGACCACGATGACGTGAGCTAGATGACAGTTCGACGCGCAACATCGCCGGTGTGTAGATTGCGGCCTAATATTTGTCGATCAACAAACATGTTATGTGCCGTCGGGCTGTAGGTATGCCCCTGGGAGTAAGGTCCGGACCGAACGGCCCGCAGACACACACGCAGAGCCGAACACGCACACCTAGTTGAGTGTGCGCAAATGGGGAGAAGGGGGCGGAGCCGACGTGGCGTTACTCGACGTAGAAGCCATCACCGTGAAGTTTGGGGGGATCGTTGCACTCGACGACCTCTCGTTCACGATCGACGATGGGCAGATATGCGGTCTCATCGGCCCCAACGGTGCCGGCAAGACCACGATGTTCAACGTGGTCAGTCGTATCTACCAGCCAACCCTCGGCCGTCTTCGCTTCGACGGGGCAGACATCTTGTCTGTCCCGTCACACCGCATCGCCAAGCACGGCATAGCACGGAGCTTTCAGAACCTGGCGCTGTTCCCCACGATGACCCTGCTCCAAAACACCATGACCGGCGCGCATTCGCGAGGTCATGTCGGATTCGGCAGAGCGGTCTTCCGCATCGGCGCGGCGAAAGAAGAACGCGAGTTGGCCGCGGACGCGTACCGCATTCTGGAGTCGCTCAACCTGGCCCGCCTTGCCAACGTGCCTGCGGCTGGTCTGCCGTTCGGCACCCTCAAGCGACTCGAACTCGCACGAGCGCTCGCGTCCAAGCCTCGCTTACTGTTGCTCGACGAACCCGCTGCCGGTCTCACTCATGGCGAGGTCGATGAGTTGAGCGAGACCATCCGTCAGGTTCGCGACGAGTACGACATCACCATCTTGCTGGTCGAGCACCACATGGGCATGGTCATGAGCATCTCCGACAAGGTGGTCGCCATGGAGTTCGGCCGCAAGATCGCCGAAGGCACACCTGCCGAGGTGCGCGACAACCAGCAGGTCATCGACGCCTACCTCGGAGCGCCGGCATGAGTACCGAGGCGCTCCTCACCGCAACCGGGCTTACCGCCGGGTACGGACAAGTACAAGTGTTGCAAAACATCGACTTCCACGTCGGTCGGGGTGAGATCGTCGTCATTCTCGGTGCCAACGGGGCCGGCAAGACCACAACGATGCGAGCGCTGTCTGGCATGATCGGCCGGCGCGGATCGGTGATGTTCGATGGCACCGAGATGGTGAACGCTAAGCCCGACGCAATTCTGCGTGCCGGCATCTCCCAAGTACCCCAAGGTCGCGGCACCTTCACCGACTTGTCGGTCGAAGACAACCTCATGACCGGCGCGTACTCGCGCAAGGGAGATGTGAGCGAAGATCTCGAGCGCTGGTTCGACGCATTTCCACGGTTACGAGAGCGACGAACTCAACGGGCAGGCGGATTGTCTGGCGGTGAGCAACAGATGTTGGCAATTGCGCGAGCCATGATGAGTCGTCCGACCTTGCTGCTCTGCGACGAGCCGAGCCTCGGCCTGGCGCCGCTGATCACCCAAGAACTGTTCCGCATCCTCGCTCAAGCCAGCCGCGACACCGGCATGTCATTGTTGATCGTCGAGCAAAACGCAAACCTCGCACTCGCATTGGCCGACCGGGCGTACGTGCTCGAGACCGGCACCATCGTCGCCCAAGGAACCGGAGCCGAATTGCTTGCCGACGACACCATCAAGCGCGCCTACCTGGGGGTTGGATGATGCTTGCTTTCGACTCCTCCCTGTTCATACAGCGAATGGTCGACGGTCTTGGCGAAGGTTCCATCTACGCCATGCTCGCCCTCTCCATCGTGGTGGTGTTCCGAGCCACTGGGCAGCTGAACTTCGCGCAAGGTGAAATCGGATTGTTCGGTGCCTTCATCGTCTCAACGCTCACCCTGTCTGACGTTCCCATCGCTCTGGCCATCCTCATTGCCATGGTCGTCGGCGCCGTACTGGCCGCAACCATCGAACGGGTCGTGATTCGTCCGATCGAACATCGCAATCCTGGGGCGGTGGTGGTGGCGTCGATCGGTTTGTTCCTCGGTATCAACCAGCTGCATTCGATGATCTGGGGGCCGAACGCACGCAGCCTTCCAAGTGTCTTTCCCAATGACGCCGACGATTTCTTCCGACTGTTCGGCGCTCCCGTGCGGTGGGAACGCTTTGGGATCTTCCTCGTGCTGTTGGTGCTGCTCGCCTTGTTGTGGGTCTTGTTCAACAAGACCAAGATCGGGCTCGCAATGCGCGCTGTTGCCAACAACCAGGAATCGGCGGGGCTCGCCGGCATCCGCGTGGGTGGCATCTTGATGATCGGCTGGGGATTGGCCGCTGCGATTTCGGTGTTGGCGGCGTCGCTCCTTGCTCCCCAGGGCGGGCTCAGTGCCTCGCTGATGTTCGGTCCGTTCCTCATTGCGTCAGCGGCAGCCACGCTCGGCGGGCTCGACTCCCCGATCGGCGCGGTGGTCGGGGGCTTGGCGCTGGGGCTCATCAAGGCGATCATCATCGGATATGTCGGGTTCCTCGGCGGCGACATGGTGTTCACCGTGTCCCTCATGATCATCCTGGTCGTCTTGCTGTGGCGACCGGGCGGACTCTTCGGCACAGTGACAGTGGAGCGCGTCTGATGGCCATGCAACCTCGCATCATCACCCGCGGATCTGTGCTGCATCGGGTCGGTCAACTCGTGCTGTTCGGCGCATTTGCGTTGTTCTTCGTGCGTGCCGGCCTGGAGGGTGATCGCACAGGTCTCGGACTCCTAACCGATGCCATCATCCTTGCCACTGCCGTCACCGGGCTCAACCTGATCACGGGATACACGGGCCAGATCTCCATCGGCCACTCCGCCTTCTTCGGCATCGGCGCGTACACCACGGCCATTCTCGTCGACCGCGGTTGGGCCCACGGGTGGACGTTCCCGATAGCGGCGATCGTCGCCTTCGTCATCGGTTGCATCGTCGGCTTGCCCGCCCTGCGCCTGAAAGGGGTCTACCTGGCGTTGGTCACGCTCGGTCTGGCCGTGGCGTTCCCCGCGATCCTCAACTACGAGAAGTTGGCAGACCTCACGGGCGGCCCGTTGGGCATCAAGAACCTCACGTACTTGCCACCGGATTGGACACCGTTCGATGGTCGCGCTGATCTCCACCTCTGGCTGTTCTGGCTCTCGCTCGGCATCTTCTTGCTCGTGTCGCTGATTGCTTCGAACCTGCTGCGCTCACGAGTCGGACGCGCCATGATCGCCATCCGTGACAACGAAACCGCAGCGGCTGTGATGGGGGTCGACCGGGCCGCGGTCAAGACGGTCGTGTTCGGCCTGTCGGCAGCCATGGCTGGAGTGGCTGGCAGCCTGTTCGCGATCAAGCTCACGCTGGTCGAACCGGCGATTGCCTTCTTCACCATCATCGGAGCGATCACCATCCTCGTTGCCATGGTCGTCGGCGGATCGGCGTCCACGTGGGGCCCGCTCGTGGGCGCTTTGTTCTACACTTACGTCAACGACTGGGCTCGAACCCAGGGCGAAGAACGCAGCATCGACGGCCTAGCCGGAGTGATCTTCGGCGTCATCCTCATCCTGCTGGCGCGTTTTGCGCCATTCGGGGTCGTTGGCCTGCTGCGCAAGTTCCGGGCGCGCTTCGTGCGCGTCGTACCCAAACCACCGGTTGCCCTTGCGGGCGATCTGCCATCTGCCTCGGCTCCAGCCGAGGCAAACCCGAGCCATGCGTCAACTACCTGACTCGAACGTGAACCAAGACAACATTTAGCCAAACAAAAATTACAGGGGGACCCCCGATCATGAAAGCACGAAGAATTGCGGCCATTGTGGCTGCAGGCTCATTGATCGTCGCAGCTTGCGGCGACGACGACGACGACAAAACTGCCACCACCGAAGGCCCCACAGCCACCACTGTCGCCGAGGAAGAAGAAGGCACGGCCACCACCCAAGCCATGGAAGAAGAAGAAGGCACGGCCACCACCGAAGCCATGGAAGAAGAAGAAGAAGGCACGGCCACCACCGAAGCCATGGAAGAAGAAGAAGAAGAGACGTCCACCACCGAAGCCATGGAAGAAGGCGGCGGGGCGTTTGCTGTTGACCTCAGCATCTGTGACGATCCCGACGCGGCCGCAGCGCCGATCGAGGGTGCCGTCAGGATTGGCACGTCGTACCCCCAGTCGGGTGGTCCTGCCGTGTTGTTCGCCCCGTTCGGCGACGGCATGAAGGCGTACATCGACTACTACAACACCACAAATGGGGGCATCAATGGTGAGCCCATCGAACTGATCTCGAAAGACGACCAGTACGCGGCGGACATCACCAAGACCAACGTCGACGGCCTCGTGTTCGACGACGGTGTGCATGTCGTCGCAGGAGTCATCGGCACGAGCAACAACTCGGGCATCCAAGCCGACCTGAACGCGCAGTGCATCCCGCAGATGTGGAACGCCACCGGCTCCACCGCCTGGGGCAACGTCGACGAGTACCCCTGGACCAGCGGCCTGCTCGTTCCGTATGCGATCGAAGTCGAGATCTTCCTGCAGTACGCCGCAGAGCAGTTCCCCGACGGAGGCACGCTCGGGCTTTTCTACGTCGAGAACGAGTTCGGCCAGGAGTACAAGATCGCGATCGACGAGCGCGCCGCCGAGTACGGCTTCGAAGTCGTCGCCGAAGAAACCATCGGCGGAACCGACTCCGCTGCACCGTCAGGGCAGATGACCAACCTCGTTGCTGCCAACCCTGATGCGATCCTCGCGGTTCCTTTGGGTGGGCAGTGCATCGCGTTCATGACCGAACTCGGCAACGCCCAGGCAGCCAACGCCGACTTCGATCCGATCGTGTACCAAACCGGTACGTGTGCGAGCACGCTGTTCTACAACGCTGTCACGAACGGCGGCAACGACGGAGTGATCACTGCGAACCAGTTCAAAGACGTTGCCAACGTAGAGTTGCAAACCAGCGATGCCGACATTGCCGCATACCTCGAAGCGTTTGCCGCATCTGGTTCAGCCGCCGACCCGTCCGGTCTCGCAGCCGCCGGATGGGTTGCTGGCGAAGCGACCGTGCAATCGATCGTGGACGCTGCAGCCACCGGCACGTTGTCTCGAGAGACCATCGCCAACGCGGTGCGCAACGCTGACTTCAAGCCGTCGATCGTCCGTGATGGCCTGAAGTTCCACATGAACGCCACCGACGGCTACGCCGCAGAGGGCGCCCAACTCCAAGCATGGTCTGTTGCTGACGCCGGGTTCGTGGATGTCGGCGAAGTCGTCGACTTCGACGGCTTCCTCGGCGTCTTCACGGGCTGACCGAAGCCGGGGGTTCCACCCCTGATTCATTGACCACATCGGCACGGGCCGGGCGCTTGGGCGCTCGGCCCGTTCCGCGTCCCGTCGAAGGATCTGCCCAGCCTTCAGCGGAACAAGTCTTTGCTCGAGTCGCGTATGACGGATGCAAAAGACGCGGAGTCGTCGGGTACCCACTCGTAGCCGCGTATCACTGCCACGGGCACACGGCTGGTGTTGCCTTTCACCAGTTCGGAGGCAGCCGCGAGTTCATCGGCGATACACAACTCTTGCACCTGGAACTGATGGCCGTGCGGGTCGCGTTCACCGATATAGCTGCGCAGCGGCTGCATGCCGGCGATGCCGATGGCAATGTCGGTTTGCCCCTCACGCCACGGCCGGCCGAACGTGTCGGTCACCACCACGGCGACGTTGAAACCCCTTTCACGGAATGTCTGGCGGGCGCGTCGTGCCGAAGCATCTGAATCGACGGGCAGCGTGAGCACTCGGCCAGACGCCCCACTCGACGACTGATCGACGCCAGCGTTGGCACAGACGAATCCGTGCTGAGTCTCCGTTATCAGGATCGGGCCGATCTGGCGGACGATGCGCCTCGACTGGCGCAGCACCACCTCGACGATCCGCGCGTCTTTGCCATGGCGCTCGCTCCACTCGGTCGCGAACGAGGACGGTTCGACGTCTTCGAGTTCAATCGCACAACCTTCTGCTTTCGAGATCACCTTCGACGTGATCACCACGATGTCGCCGTCTTGCAGCTCGAACCGATCGGCCACCATTGCCGCAATGTCGTCGGCTGCGACGAACTCCGGTAGGCCTTCGACCGGGAAAATCATGAGTGCATTGGTCACGGAAGCACGGTAGCTGGCTGCTTTCGGGCAACATGGTGCTCATGCTCGATCAGCCATCAGAGATCTTCGACCCCGCAGCGTGGACCACGGTGCCAGGATTCGATTTCACCGACATCACCTACCACCGAGCCAACGATGTCGCAGCGGTTCGAATCGCCTTCAACCGCCCCGAGATTCGCAATGCGTTCCGGCCTCACACGGTCGACGAGTTGTACACCGCCCTCGACCACGCGCGCATGTCGAGCGAGGTCGGCTGCGTCTTGCTCACTGGCAATGGCCCCTCGCCAAAGGATGGAGGTTGGGCGTTCTGCTCCGGTGGCGACCAGCGCATTCGGGGAAAGGACGGCTACAAGTACGCCGACGGTGCCACCGCCGACACCATCGAACCGGGTCGTGCTGGCCGACTGCACATCCTCGAGTGTCAGCGGCTCATCCGGTTCATGCCCAAGGTGGTCATCGCGGTGGTTCCCGGTTGGGCGGCCGGCGGCGGACACAGCCTGCACGTGGTGTGCGACCTCACCATCGCCAGTGCTGAACACGCCCGGTTCAAGCAGACTGACGCCGACGTTGCGTCGTTCGACGCCGGCTATGGCTCGGCGTATCTGGCCCGCTTCGTCGGCCAGAAATTTGCACGTGAGATCTTCTTCCTGGGGCGTGAGTACTCCGCCGAGCAGATGCACCAGATGGGTGGCGTCAACGCCGTCGTGCCCCATGCGGATCTCGAAACCGAAGCGTTGCAGTGGGCCCGGGAGATCACGGCGAAATCACCCACTGCGCAGCGGATGCTGAAGTTCGCGTTCAACATGATCGACGACGGCCTCGTCGGTCAGCAGATCTTCGCCGGCGAGGCGACCCGACTCGGTTACGGCACCGACGAGGCCGCCGAGGGGCGCGATGCGTTCCTCGAAAAGCGCACGCCCGACTGGTCGCCCTACCCGTACCACTACTGACCGCATGCCGTTTCATCAGATCGACCGTGCAGACGACCCGCGACTGGCACCGTTTCGACTGAACGAACGCGGCCTGGCAAGCCGACGACACAAGCGAGACGACGCAGGAGCGGGGTTGTTTCTGGCCGAAGGAGACTTGGTCGTCGAGCGAGCACTCGCAGCCGGGTGCGCTCCGCACTCAGCGTTGGCTGACGCCGAACGCGTACCGCCGGTGGCACATGAACTTCACGACGCTGGCATCGACGTGTACGTCGGAGGGTACGACGTGCGCCGCATGGTCACCAGCCTCGGTATGCCGCACCCGATTGTCGCGCTCTTCTACCGACCGCCCCGGCCGTCCCCCGCCGAACTCGTGGCGCAGTGCACCCGGCTCGTAGTGGTGGAAGGCGTCGACAATCCGTCGAACATCGGGGCGATCGTTCGAAACGCGGCTGCGCTCGGCTGGGACGGGCTACTGCTCGATCACACGTCGGCCGACCCGTGGTCGCGCCGGTCACTGCGCGTGGCCATGGGCACCGCCTTCGCACTCCCCCACGCCCGCACGACGGACCTCGTCGGTGTGCTCGCCGGCCTCACCTCCATGACGTTGTTCGCGCTCACCCCCGCCGACAGCGCACTGGACCTTCGCGACATCACCGTGGCCGGCCCTCGGGCGATCATCATCGGGTCTGAACGAGCCGGTCTGAGCGATGATGTGCTCGCTGTCGCCACGGCGGTGCGAATCCCCATGGCCGCCGGAGTTGATTCACTCAACGCTGCGGCAGCATTGGCGATCGCGTGCTACGCCTTGGCGTGACGTCGTCGGCGTGACCGTCGCGAAGGTCCGGTTCCTGAGGTCACCGACGGTTCCCAGGAGAACTTGGACCGCGCCAGTACAAACCCGAACACACCCCACGCCGACACGATTGCCAACTTGGTGAGGTCGAACGCCGGGGCATCCACGAACGGGTTCAGCGTGTCTTGGAATGCGTTGACGAACGATTTCAGCGGGAGGTAGTTGGCAAAGTCGAGCCAAGCCGGAGGATCTTCGAGCGGGATGAAAACGTCGGACACGAACGCCAACGGCAGGATCGTGGCGTTGGCGACAGCAGGAGCCGAGTCTTGGTTGGGAACGAGCGACGCAACACCCAAGCCGAGCGCTGCGAACGACACCACCCCGACGATGAACGTGACGATCATTGCGGGCACCTTCGCCACATCGATGCTGAGGTCGTAGGCAAATACTCCGAGGAGCAACTGCAGAATCACCCCACCGAATGCAATCAACACCGCGGCTGTCACCCATCCCCCGAGGTAGATCGACAACGGCATCGGCGTCGAACGCCACCGCTTCAAGATGCCGGAGTCCCGACGAATGGGGACCACGTTGACCAAGTTGGTGTAGGTGGCCGACACCGCCGTGAAGGCCGCCAAACCGCCTGTATAGAACTGTTGCACCGACCAATCGCCGCCGGGTGTCTCCACGGTGGCGCCACCGAACAAGGCGTTGAACAGCACCAGCATGAAGATCGGCAGACCAAGCGTGAAGAACACCGCCACCGGGCTGCGTACGAACGTGAGCAGCTGATATTTCAGCTGCGCCCCAAGAAGCTTGGGAGCCGCCGGAAACCGACTGCTCATTGCTCGCCAACCGATTCGACACGGTCTCCGAGACGCAGGAACACATCCTCCAGGGTGGGTTTACGCACAGCGAGTCCGTCGAGTTCGAACCCGTTCTGTACGGCAATCGCGGTCACGCCGGCGAGCACCTGGGTCGGCGCCGGGGTGTCGAGACGGATGGAGGCGCGCCCGTCAGCCTCTGCGATGAGCGCATCGGCTGGCAGCGACAAGACACCGAGCTGGCTCGCCGGAACGACGAATGAAATGGTCGTGTCGGGCGTTGACGCCAAGAGCTCCTCAGGCGTGCCCTCGGTGACCATGTGACCGTTCGCCATCACACCCACACGATCGGCGAGCTGTTCTGCCTCGTCGAGGTAGTGGGTGGTGAGCAGCACGGTAGTGCCGCCCGCACACATGAGTTTCACCAGGTCCCACATCTGACGGCGGGCCGCTGGGTCGAACCCCGTGGTCGGCTCGTCGAGGAACAGCAGTTCCGGCTGGCCCACGATGCCGAGTGCCAGGTCGAGCCGGCGAGTTTGCCCACCCGACAGCGTGCCGACGCGAGCGTCCGCCTTGTCCGTGAGACCTGCCATCTCGATCGCTTCGTGGATGGGGCGCGGGTTCCGATAGCAGCCGCCATAGAACTGCAGGGCCTCGCGAACCGTGAGCGCCCGCTCGACTGCCGATGATTGCAGCACGATGCCGATCCGGTCTCGGAAGGCTCGACCCCCGGTAGCGGGTTCGCTGCCCAGCACTGCCACCGAGCCGCTCGCGGCGGTTCGATGTCCTTCCAGTACCTCCACGGTCGAGGTCTTGCCTGCTCCGTTGTGGCCCAGCAGTCCGTAGACCTGGCCAGGTTGCACTTCGAATGAGAGTCCTCGCACTGCGTGGACGTCGCCGTAGCGAACATGCAGGTTGTCAACGCTGATCGCAGCAGTCACGACTTGGCGAATCCGGCGGACGTGATCGGTAGACCAGTGTCGTTGCGTAACTGCTCAGCCGCTGGGACGAAGTACGCCCTCAACTCCGCCGCAACTCCCTCGTGCGCCTCCACACCACACGCCGAACTGATCGCTGCGTTCATGTGATGCAACCAACGGTCTCGTTCGACCGGACCGACGTGAAACGGAAAGTGCCGCATCCTCAACCGTGGGTGACCCCGCTCGTCCGAATAGGTGGTCGGCCCGCCCCAGTACTGCACCAGGAACAATGTCAGCCGATGTCGCGCACCGGTGAAATCCGGAAATTCCGGGTACAGCGGGGCCAGTACCTCGTCGGTGGCCACGCCCGCATAAAACTCGTCGACGAGGCGTTCGAAGAAGGCTGTGCCGCCGACCCGTTCGTAGAGCGTGTCAGCTTCCGCTTGAGACATGTCGTCAGCCTACGGTTCGCCCGGAATGACAACGAAACATCAACTCGGCAAACAGAGACCGGGCGAAAAAAGAGACTGGGCACCATGACCGTCAGGTCATGGTGCCCAGTCTTGGGGGGATCTGGTGGGTTGCTCAGGCAACCGGGACGAACTTGCGGAAGTTCGTCAGTTCGTCACGCTTGACGACAAACGGGGTCGTTCCGTCGCAGGCGTCCAAGATGATTGCGGTGTCGGCTGCGAGAAGCACCAAAGCGCTGATCGTCTCACCCGCGCGGTCCAACTCGATCACGTCGCCGGTTTCGAGAGTTTCATTGGTCAGGGTTGTCACGTGATGTCTCATCTGTTCTCGGTACGAGGCGCCGGTTCCTGTGCGGCGGCCAGTCGCTGTTGTATCGACTGCAACCAAAAGGCTCTTGAGATATTCCTCAAGATTGTCTCAGCATCG
>JBBREA010000065.1:0-17199 GCA_038203385.1 Acidimicrobiales bacterium
CGCCCGATGACGTCTGTTTCAAAGGTCGCGTCGGTGACATCAATCGCCATGAAGGCACCCTACCGGCGGCCTCGCCGTGGAGCGCCGGGGGCGCCGACACCCAGCCCAACAGCCTGGCCCGATACCCCTGGCCCGATACCCCTGGCCCGATACCCTCTGAGTGGTGATCGACGAGAGCCTCAAACTGATCGGCGACATGCCGATTCTCGTCGAGCCGACGTTGATCGTGGTGTTGGGCGGTTGGATCGACGCCGGCGCCGCCGCCGCCAACGCTGTCAGTGCCATCAACGCCGAATCCGAAACCACTCCGTTTGCCGAGTTCGACGACGACGTGTACGTCGACTACCGGGCTCGGCGGCCCACCATGGAACTGCGCGATGGGCTGCACACAGTGCTCACTTGGGAGCGCATCGTGTTGTCTGCAGGTTCTGATCAAACCGGACGAGACCTCATCGTGTTGTCAGGTCCTGAGCCCGATACCGCATGGCATCGGTTCTCCCGGGCGGTCGGTGACCTTGCCAAGGATCTTGGCGTCACCCAGATGGCCCATCTCGGCGCCTATCCGTTTGCGGTCCCCCATACTCGACCCACTCGGTTGTCGGTCAGCAGCCCTTCAGAAGATGTGCTGGCTCGCGTCAAATTCCTGCGCAGCTCGCTAGATGTTCCGGCCGGCATCGCCGCAGCGCTCGAGCGTGAGCTACACGATCGAGGCATTCCGTCACTCGGCATCTGGGCGCAAGTGCCGCATTACTCCGCGTCTGGCTTGTTTCCCGCTGCCAGCGCCGCCCTGCTCGACGGTCTGCGCGAGGCGACCGGCCTCGTCATCGATGCGCCGGGTTTGCGATCCGATGCCATGGAGCATGCCAAACGTCTCGATGCGATGATCGCCAGCAACGAGGAACACTCGCGAATGATCGGCCAGCTCGAAGAGCTCTACGACTCCACCGATGACTCTGTTGAGGTCATCGGTGGCGGCGGGCCGTCACTGGAAATGCTCACGGGTGACCAGATCGCCGCAGAGCTCGAGCAGTTCCTCCGAGACCAAGACTGACACCGACAGCGCGAAGTCACGTTGCCGGCAGTCCGGCAAGATCCTGGTCGCTGGAACGCGGCGAGGTCAGGCCTCACAGCCGTCTCATCGCATGTTGGCGCCGGAGCGTAGGCCTTCCAGCCACCGTTGAGCGTTGGTGCCGAGGGCGTCGGTTGCGTAGCCACCTTCTTGCAGCACCACCGTTGGCAAATCGAGTTGTGCGACGAGCGCGCCGCAGCGCTCGAAACCATCGGGTGTGAGCGTGAAATCACTGATGGGGTCGTCGAAGTACGTGTCGAGACCAAGAGACACCACCAACGACTCTGCGCCGGCGTTTCGAATCACCTCACATGCGTCGGCGAGCACAGCGAGAAAGGCGTCGTCACCAGTTCCTTTTGGCATCGGATAGTTGAGGTTCGATCCAGTTCCGACCCCGGCGCCGCGCTCGTCTCGCGCCCCAGTGAAGTACGGGTACGCATACGACGGGTCTGCGTGCAACGAGGCAACGACCACGTCGTCGCGACCGTAGAAGATCTGCTGCGTTCCGTTGCCGTGGTGATAGTCGACATCGAGGACGGCAGCTTTGGCACCGGTTCGCTCCCGTACGTACTCGGCGACGACGGCGGCGTTGTTGAAGAAGCAGTAGCCACCGTAGGACCGGCGGGTGGCATGGTGCCCGGGCGGGCGACACAATCCGTACACCGCGCGCTCGCCACCAAGCACGAGGTCGGCCGCCGTGAGTGCGACGTTGACCGACGATCTTGCGGCTTCATAGGTTCCACGCGTGATCGGCGTCGTCGTCTCGAAACACCAGTATCCGAGCTGTGCGCCGTGGGCCTCGGGCTCACCTGCGGGCTCCATCCCCTCGCGAAGTGAAGGATGCGAGAACACGTCCGGCACGACATCGTGTACCGGCCCGTGCAGGCGTTGATGCTCGAACCACGCAGTTTCCAGGAACGCCGCCAAGCCGGGATCGTGCACCGCGTGAATCGGTTCGATACCGAACTCGTCGGGCGCTATGAACGCGAACCCGCCGTGCGCGGACAGTGTCGACCGGATGATTTCGGCCCGGCCGGGGTGTTCGTACGGTTCCTGCAAGCGGCCTCCCTCCACTTCGCGTTCGGGATGGTGGAGCCGGTGCCGCAACGAATACACGACAAGCATCTGGCCATCGCTCTCACCGCCTGGCTCACGATCTGGGCCAGTCGATGAGGTAACGCTGTCACTGTCCATGCTCCGTTGGACCGTATCAGCCGACGATCTGAGCGCGTTCGAAGGTGGCACCGCAGTTGACCCCGGGCAAGCAGTTTGTTACAGTTTGATTACAGCGGGCGGCACGCTCAGGAGGTGCAGCATGAATACAGCAGCCATGAATACAGGCGACACGAACAACGACAACAGCGATCGCAGCGACGACCGGAACGACCCTTCCGGATTCGTGGCGTACAGCGGCCATCACGTGATCGACGAGCGCGGTGAGCGCATCGGGCAGATCACCGACGTCATCTATGACGACCCGACTTCCGACGTCATAGGCGACCCACTGATGTCGCCGAAGCCGACGTGGCTCGTCGTTGATCCAGGCCCGCTTCGAGCGGCGCACTACGTTCCCGTCGCCGGTTCCTACCGGGCGGTCGACGGAGACATCGTGGTCCCGTGGGCAAAGGAATGGATCAAGTCCGCCCCGAAGGCACGCGGCGATCACCTGCTGAGCAGGGTCGACATTCAAGACCTGGCGCAGCACTACACCACCGTGTGATTCACCACGCCAACGCGACACGATCGCTGGGAGCGGGGGTTCTGGCACCGAGCCCCCGCTCGTGCGAGCTCAGTGTCCGCCGAGATACGCGGCTTGCACGTCTGGATCGTTGAGCAGGTCCGCCGCCGGAGCGCTCTTCACCACACGACCCGTTTCCAACACATAGGCCCGGTGGGCCCGTTTCAACGCCTGCGTAGCATTTTGCTCCACCAGAAGAACGGTGGTGCCCTGTTGGTTGATCTCGGTGATGATGTCGAAAATCTGGGCGATGAGCTTCGGAGCGAGCCCCATCGACGGCTCGTCGAGCAGCAAGACCCGCGGTCGCGCCATCAGCGCACGCCCGATCGCCAGCATCTGCTGTTCGCCGCCAGACATGGAACCGCCCATCTGACTCTTCCGCTCAGCTAGCCGCGGGAACAGATGAAACACACGGTCGAGGTCTTCGTCACGAGCCGAGGTCTTGCGGTCTTTGCGGACATAGCAACCCATGTCGAGGTTTTCCATCACGGTCATGCCCGGGAAGATGCCGCGTCCCTCAGGCGATTGGCAGATGCCGATCTCGGTGCGCTTGTGCGGCGCCATCTTCGTGATGTCTTGACCGTCATACATCACTTTGCCTCGGGTGACGGGGCGCACCCCAGACACGGTCTTGAGAGTCGTGGACTTGCCGGCGCCGTTGGCGCCGATGAGCGTGTCGATCTCGCCCTCTCCAACCGTGAACGAGATGCCTTTGATCGCTTCGATGCGGCCGTAGAACACCTGGAGATCTTCGACTTCAAGAAGCATCTTCGGCCTCCCCGAGATAAGCAGCGATCACCGCTGGGTTGGCACGAATCTCCTCAGGCGAGCCTTCGGCAATCTTGCGGCCGAAGTCGAGTACGACGATTCGGTCGGTGACGCCCATCACCAGATTCATGTCGTGCTCGATCAGCAACACGGTGTATCCCTGATCCCGGATGGAACGGATGAGGCCCATCAATTCCATCTTCTCGGCTGGGTTGAAGCCTGCGGCCGGCTCGTCGAGACAGAGCAACTTCGGGTCGGTTGCCAGCGCTCGGGCGATCTCCAACCGGCGCTGATATCCGTAGGGCAGATTCTTGGCCGCGTCGTCTGCTCGGTCGCCGATGCCCATGAAATCGAGCAGCTCATGTGCACGAGCCAACCCGGCTTTCTCCTCCGCGGTGTGTCGCGGCAGGTGCAGCAACGCACCGATCACACTCGTTCGATGGTGGGCATCAGCACCGACCATGACGTTTTCGAGGGCAGTCATCTCGGGGAAGAGCCGGATGTTCTGAAAGGTGCGACCGATTCCCATCTTCGTGATCTTGTGGCGATCGAGACCGGCAACCGATTGTCCTTGGAGCCGTACGGCACCTTCGGTGGCCTGGTACACGCCCGTCATCACGTTGAAACACGTCGTCTTGCCGGCGCCGTTCGGGCCGATCAAACCCAGGATCTCGCCGGTGTGGATACTGAAGTCCACGTCGGCGAGCGCCATCAGACCCCCGAACTGCATGGTGACATGGTCGATGTCGAGCAGTACGTCAGACATGGGCAGCTCCGCCTTCCAAGTCTGGCGATCCCTCGGACACGTCGAAGAACGGGGACGCGTCGGATTCTCGAGGGTCTTCTTCCTGTCTTCGCGCTTTGAGCTTTCGGGGAAGAATACCCTGCGGACGGAACACCATCATGACCATCAGCAGCACACCAAAGATGAAGTACCGAGCATCGTCCAAGAACCGCAAGCGCTCTGGCACGTAGCTGACCAAGATCGCACCAAGGATGACACCCGGCATGTTGCCTGGACCACCGAGCACCACCGCAGCGAGAAACAGGATCGACAGCTTGAGAAGAAAGTTGTCTGGGTTGATGAAGCGAACGTTCGACGCATACAACGTTCCCGCCAAGCCGCCGATTGCCGCACCGATCGCGAACGCCCACAACTTGAACTTGAACGTGGGAACGCCCATCAACTCGGCGGCGTCTTCATCTTCACGAATTGCCGTCCATGAACGTCCGACGCGGCTGTTCTCGAGTCTTCGGAGGAAGAAGAACGTGATGATCACAAACGTGACTGCCAGATAGTAGAACGCGAGATTACGCTCCTGGATGGTGCCACCGAACTTGAGCGGGCCGACGTTCGGCGGAGACTTGATGTTCCCGATTCCACCCGCTGAGCCCATCCACTCCGACGACTTCGCCAGCAGGCGAATGATCTCGCCGAAGCCCAGCGTGACAATGGCGAGGTAGTCACCTCGGAGTCGAAGTGTTGGAGCACCGATCAGAACGCCGATGATCATCGAGATCAGCACCGCCATCGGGATGGCGAGCAGCCACGGAATCGTGGCGTGCTTCGACGTGAGAATGGCCAGTGCGTAGGCGCCCGTGGCATAGAAGCCGACGTAGCCGAGATCGAGTAGGCCGGCCATTCCAACCACCACGTTGAGGCCCAGCGCGATCAGCACGTACGGTACGATTGTCTGCGCAAGCACCGACGTGAAGTCGGACTCCACTGTGGGAATCAACGGCAACCCAATGCTCGGCATTGCATACACGAACACGATGAAGAACGCCAGGGCGCTCCACCGGCTGTACGTCGGCATCGACGCCCACCAGTTGTTGAAGCTGCGCCGCCAGCTCGCGCCGCGTGCGAACGCTCTCGGCATCGCCTGTTTTGCGGCCGCAGTGGGGGGCGGCGTGCGGTCAACGTTCACGCCTTGCTCCTCGACATCGACTGACCGAGTATTCCACTGGGGCGGAACATCAGCACGACCACCAGCGCCACGAAGGCGAACATCGTTCCGATGTTCTGGTTCGAGCCAAACAATGCGGCTCCGTAGTTCTCGATGAGGCCGAGAAGTATCCCACCCAACAGGGCGCCTTTGATGTTGCCGATACCGCCGAGCACAGCGGCAGTGAAAGCTTTCACGCCAATGAGGAAACCCACGTCGTAGCGCGCGAATGGCGTATTGAGCATGTAGAGAAATGCGGCGCCACCAGCCATGATGCCGCCGACGAGAAATGTGATCAGGATGACTTGATCCACGTTGACGCCCATGAGCTTGGCGGTCTCAGCGTCTTGCGCCACCGCACGAATTCCCCGGCCGACGCGGCTTCGGTTGACGAAGTTCACCAGAATCACAGCCATCACGAAGGCGGCGACCACGATGATCACGTCGGTCTGTTCGACTCGTGCGCCAAAAATCGTGAACACCTCTCGCTTCCGGACGTACCGAGTGAGTGCGTACTCCTCCCTCTTCTTCGGCCCCCATACGCCAATGGCCTCGGCGATGGCGAAGCTCGCCCCGATAGCAGAGATGAGAAACACGAGCCGTGGCGAATTCCGCTTCCTGAGCGGACGGTACGCAACCCGTTCCACCACCACCGCGGAAACAGCACCGATGATGACCGAGATCAACAGGCACAACAGCATAGTTCCGACGAGTGCCACGCCCGTTTGAAGAGGGTCGGCCGCAACATCCAAACCCAGCAGATTGATGGCAAAGAACGAGCCAAATGCCGCGAGCATGAACACTTCGGAGTTGGCGAAGTTGATCAGCGCCAACACGCCATACACCAGGGTGTAGCCCAGCGCAACCAGGGCATACACCGAACCGACCACGAAGCCGTTCACCGTCGACGGCCAAAAGGTCGAGACGAAGGTATCAAGTGTCAAGTGTTGCCCCCGAGCAGGTTGACGTACGGAACAGAAGTCTTACATAACAGAAGAAGGGTCGGGGGCATCGCGCCCCCGACCCTTCCACTCAATTCACTCGCAGCTCAGGGAATGAGACCCTGGCCCACCAGAGCGCCATCTTCGACGAGCGTGTAGTACACGGCCGAACCGGACGGCTCTCCTTCCGGACTGAACGAGATCTGCTTGGTGATACCAGCAGCGTCGTACCCATCGATCCACGTGCCGAGGGCTTCGCGAGTGGTGTTGCCGGCGGCAATGCCAGTCAAGAACACGTACGCTGCGTCATACGCCTCAGGCGAGTAGAGGCGAGGCTCGGTGCCATGGGCGGCCTGGAAGGCTGCGGCGAAGTTCGCGTTCACGTCTGACGGCGCACCGGTTGCAGTGAGGTAGGTGCCGTTGGCCACGTCGCCAGCGTTCTCGATGTAGCCCGGGTCGAGCGTGCCGTCGCCCGAGACGAACGTGGCCTCGAGGCCTGCGTCGCGGATCTGCTGAATCATCTTGGCTGCCTCAGCGTAATAGCCCGAGTAGAAGATGGTGTCCACTTCAGCGTCGGCCATCGCCGTGATGGCGGCCGAGTAGTCGGCAGCCTTCGGGTCGATGGTTGCTTCGACGACGAGTGCATCGCCGAGGCCCGACTTGACCGCATCAGCGAGGCCCTTGCCGTAGTCGGTGGCATCGTCGATGACGCCGACCTTGGTGCCCCCGATGGTGTCACCGATCAACGTCACGACTCCAGGGGCCTGGAGATCGTCGTTCGCCAGCACGCGGTGGAAGGTGGTCCAGCCGTTCGTGGAGAGCAGCGCGTTGGTGGCGCCCGGCGTGATCATGTGCAGACCAGCGGTGTCGAACGTGGGCATCGTGGCATTCGTCTCACCCGAGAAACCCGGGCCGATGAGACCGATGATGTCCTCGTTGTTGGCGATGGTGGCTGCAAGCGGTGTGGCCTGTGCCGGATCGCCCTGCGAGTCGTAGGCCGTGTCGAACGTGACCTGGCAATCGGGGTTGGCTTCGTTGAACGCGTCGATGGCCACGGTTGCACCGTTGATCATGTTCGTGCCGAGCGCACCGTTGTCGCCCGAGAGCGCTCCGATGAACGCGAGGGTGACTCCGCCTTCGCAGACAGCTCCGGTCGGCATGGGCAGACCGGTGTCGGCGCCGGAGGCTTCAGCCATGGTGGTGGCTGCACCCTCTTCGGCCATGGTGGTGGCTGTGGCTTCTTCTGCCACGGTGGTTGCAGCAGCCGGGGCTGCGGTGGTTGAGGTGGTCTCTTCGTCATCGCCGCAAGCTGCGGCAACGAGCGACAGACCAAGAGCGACCGCTAAGAAACGGCCTGTTCCTGATTTTTGCATGTTGTGGGTTCTCCCCCTGGAGATGTCGTGCCGACGGATCGACACGAGCTGTTTGAAGTGCCTCAACATACCAACAAACAATGGTTTGGGCCTGTGATGGCGATGGAGTGCCTCCCAGCGCTCGCCCTCAGACAGCAGGGAGTGCTGCCTCGCCGAACAGCTCGAGTTCCTCCGCCAAGTACAGCTCCCGGCATTTTGCACGTTGCAACTTGCCCGAACTGGTCTTCGGCAAGGTGCCCGCCTTGACCAGTACGACGTCGCGGGGAGGCAGCCCACAGACCGCAAGTGTGCGTTCGTGGATGGCGTGGCGAACCGCGGACGCGTCGTCGGGCCGAACTTCGGCCACCACCACCACGGACTCTTTCCCCTTGTACCCCTCCATTCCGAAGGCGATGACATTCCCGGCGCGAACACCGTCGATCACACCGACAGCGCGTTCGATGTCTTCCGGAAACACATTGCGACCCCCGACGATGATGACGTCTTTGATCCGACCGCACAGCACCAGCTGCCCGTTCAGCAGATACGCCAGGTCGCCGGTGCACAACCAGCCGTCGCGCAACAACGCTTGCGTTGCATCTTCGCGCTTGTAGTAGCCGGGGGTGACTGACGTGCCGCGCAGCAAGAGTTCGCCGACATGTCGCTCGGGCAATTCTTCGTAGGTGTCGGCGTTGACCACCTTGAACTCCATGCCAGGCACCGCGGTGCCGAGTAACGGGATACGCCGGGCAGTGACCTTGTACTCATCGGGGTCGACAACGACGACTGGCTTCGCAACACGGTTCATCTCGAGCGCTTGCCGGTCGACCGTGTCGCACTCGAGGCCACGACCCCGACGAGGAAACGATGCCCCGATCGCCGTTTCGGCCATGCCGAACGCCGGGAACATCGCGCCGGCCTCGAAGCCGAAGGGCTCGGCCGCTGCCACGAACGCTTCGACAGCATCGGGGTCGACCGGCTCTGCTCCACTGAGGGCAAGTGTGAGCGACGACAAGTCGAGGTTTTCGGCGCGTCGAAGGGCTCGGGTCGCCAGCACGTAGGCGAAGTTCGGGCCGGCCGTTGCGGTGCCGCGCCAGTCTGACACCCACTGCATCCAGTTGCCTGGTTTGGCCATGAAGTCTTGAGGCGCGGCCTGCACCAGATCGATGCCGATCGTCATCGGAATCGCCAAGAAACCGACCAGTCCCATGTCGTGGTAGAGCGGCAACCAGGACACCATCACCTCGTCGTCCATCATCTCGGCCGCCTGAATGACGGCGTCGACGTTGGCCGACAACACACGGTCGGGGATCATGACCCCTTTGGGTTCGCTGGTGGAACCGCTGGTGTACTGCAGGATCACCAATCGTTCGGGGTCTGGAGGAGGAAGTTCCAACCGGTCGCCGGACGGCACATTCGGGGCCCCCGGTAGCACGGCGGTCATCGGCAAGATCGGCGGGTCGCCTGGCACCGCCTCGTAGAACGGAGCCAGTTGCGCATCGATGAGCAACAACTTCGCGTCGCCGTGCCGTATCCGCGCTCGCGTGGAACTCACGAACTCCTCGAGCGAACCCATTCGCATCGGAAGAGGCAGCACCATCGATGCGATACCTGCCATCCAGCACCCGCGGACGACGGTCATGAGCTCGCGGCTGGTCGGGCCAAGGATTGCGACGTGGTCGCCGGGCAAGAGCCCCTTCGCCTGCAGTGCGGCGCCCACAGCACGAGCCTCGTCGTGAATCTGCAGCCAGGGCACGTGCACCGGGCCGTCTGGCGCTACCGAGTGCCCGACGAAGCGCACACCGCGCTCTTTACCGGCGGCCGCTTCGAGGCGTTCGATCGTCGACTGAGTTCCCATGGTGAGAACGCTAGTCGTGCGGAGTCCACGTCACCCGACTCGCCTGTTGGCCGCACCTCTGCTGGGACCGACCGCACGTGTACGGTCACATCGGTGAGCGAATTCCTTCCCAAACCACGCTGGCGCGAGCGTTTGTCGCCCAAGCCACTCGGTCTGGCGATCGCTGCAACCTTCGCATCGATCATGTCCTTCGGCGCTGTCTTGCTGTGGGCACTCTTCCGCCTCCTCGATTGGCTTGACGCCCCTGGTTGGGTGGTCGGCTCCGTTTGGGTCTCGTTGACTGTTGGCACCACGTTGTGGGCGCTCATCGCCAACGCTCCGGCGACCTCGAGCGACATGGAGTATCAACCGTGGACCGAGTTCGTGGTCCGGTACGTCATGGTGGGAAGCGGCACTCCTCGGCCAGTACCGCTGCGGGTGATCACGGGGGTGCTCTTCGGGGCACCCGTGGCGTGCTACTTCGGCGTATTTTTCGCGCTGGTGCTCACGGGGTTCGTGTAAGCGAAGCCGTCGCCTTCGACACCAATATTGCGGTCGTTAATATTGCGGTCGTCAATATTTCGGTCGTTCGACTCGTGGACACCCAGACAGAACTGGTGCCCGGCAAACACGCGCCGGCTCCGATCATCCCGCCACCCGGATCGAGCACGACGATCGCACTGTTCTCGGCGATCATGGCGACTGGCACCTAGGCTGGCCAGTCGGTATGAGCGAGACTTCCACAACGACGCCCGACACTCCCCCGTTTCGGTATTCGGCTTCGCTCGCTCGAGACATCGAGCTTCGCTGGCAAGACTGGTGGAGCGAGCACCGGACGTTCGAGACACCGAACCCCAGCGGGCCTCTCGGCGACGCAGCGTTGTGCGAGCAGCGCGGCGAGAAGTTGTACGTCCTCGACATGTTCCCCTACCCGTCGGGCGCCGGTCTGCACGTTGGGCACCCGCTCGGGTTCATCGGCACCGACGTGTACGCCCGCTTCAAGCGGATGACCGGGCACAACGTGTTGCACACGATGGGTTTCGACGCCTTCGGCTTGCCCGCCGAACAATACGCAGTGGAAACCGGTCAGCATCCGGCAATCACCACTCAGCAAAACGTCGACACCTACCGCCGACAACTGCGCCGCCTGGGCTTGGCACACGACCCCCGTCGCTCCATTGCCACGACCGACCCCGAGTACTACCGGTGGACGCAATGGATCTTCACGCAGATCTTCAACTCGTGGTTCGATGCTGACGCCACACCGCGCGACGGCGTCGGCGTCGGTCGGGCGCGACCGATCGCCGACCTGATCACGCAGTACGAAAGCGGCGAGCGACCCATGGCTGACGGCCGGGTGTGGGTCGATGTTCCCGCTGCCGAGCGCAACGAGATCATCGACGGTCACCGGTTGGCGTACGTCAGCAACGCTCCAGTCAACTGGTGCCCAGGGCTGGGCACGGTCGTAGCAAACGAGGAAGTCACCGCCGACGGCAGGTCGGACCGAGGCAACTTCCCGGTGTTCAAACGCAACATGCGTCAGTGGATGATGCGTATCACCACCTACGCCGACCGATTGATCGACGACCTCGACACGCTCGACTGGACCGATGCGATCAAGGCCATGCAACGGAACTGGATCGGGCGATCCACCGGTGCAAACGTTCACTTCGCTAGCTCTGCGGGCGATATCACCGTGTTCACCACTCGTCCCGACACGCTGTTCGGCGCCACCTTCATGGTGCTCGCACCCGAGCACCCGTTCGTCGACGTGCTCACCACCCCAGAGCAAGCCGACGCCGTCCGCGCATACCGTTTGCAAGCGGGTGCGAAGAAAGACATCGACCGCACCGACGACACACGCGAGAAGACCGGGGTGTTCACCGGAGCGTTCGCCCTCAATCCGCTCAGCGGCGCCGACGTACCGGTGTGGATCGCTGACTACGTACTCATGGGTTACGGCACCGGCGCGATCATGGCAGTTCCCTGCGGCGACCAGCGCGACTTCGAGTTCGCTCAGCGGTTCGGCCTCGACATTCCAGCCATCCAGCAACCGCCCGACGCTTGGTTCACGACGGCTGGGCTAGAGCCCCAGTCGGGTGCGGCGCTCGATACGTCGGTCTGGCCGGGAGCGTTCACCGGCGACGCCCCGTACGTCAACTCCACCAACGACTCGCTCGATCTGAACGGCATCGCAACAAAGGCCGCAGGTATCGAGACCACCAACGCCTGGTTGGAAGCGCACGGCAAGGGCGAAGCCACGATCACGTACAAGCTTCGTGACTGGTTGTTCAGCCGTCAGCGCTACTGGGGTGAGCCGTTCCCGGTGGTCTACGACGCCGCCGGCACTCCTCACACGCTGCCCGATGGAATGCTGCCTGTGAAGTTGCCGGAGACCGACAGTTTCTCGCCGCGTACGTTCGACCCCGACGATGCGAACTCCGAGCCCGAGAGCCCACTCAGCAGGCTGGACGACTGGGTGAACGTCACGCTCGACTTGGGTGACGGAAGCGGGCCGCAGACCTACGTGCGCGACACCAACGTCATGCCGCAATGGGCTGGCTCGTGCTGGTATCAACTGCGATATCTCGACCCGACCAACAGCGAGACGTTCGTCGACCCGGCGGTAGAGCAGTACTGGGTGGGCCCGCGACCCGACCAGTGGGTCGACCACCCAGGTGGCGTCGACCTGTACGTGGGCGGCGTCGAGCATGCCGTCCTGCACCTGCTCTACAGCCGCTTCTGGCACAAAGTGCTGTTCGATCTCGGACACGTGTCGTCGAAAGAGCCGTACGCACGGTTGTTCAACCAAGGGTATGTGCAGGCATATGCCTATACCGACGAGCGAGGTTCCTACGTCGAAGCCAAGACGGTCGTCGGTCGTAACGACGGCTACTTCGCCACGACCCCTGACGGCGAGGTACCGGTCAAGCGCGAATACGGCAAGATGGGCAAGAGTCTCAAGAACTCGGTCTCGCCAGACGAGATGTACGACGACTTCGGCGCCGACACCCTGCGCCTGTACGAGATGGCTACCGGCCCGATGGACGCGTCTCGCCCGTGGGAGACCCGAGACGTGGTCGGCATGTACCGGTTCCTGCAGCGTTTGTGGCGCACCATGGTCGACGAGACCACCGGAATCCTCACCGTCAGCGATGACCCGCTCGATGACGACATGACAAAGTTGCTGCATCGGACGATCGACGTGGTTCGAACCGAAATGGACGCTCTTCGGTTCAACACTGCGATCGCCAAGTTGATCGAACTCAACAACGCCGTCACCAAGCTCCCCGCCACGCCGCGCGCCGTCGCCGAGCCAATGGTGCTGATGGCCGCCCCGTTGGTTCCACACGTGGCAGAAGAGTTGTGGCGCAAACTGGGTAACACCGACACGATCACCTATGCCGATTTTCCAGTCGCCGACCCTGCCTTCCTGGTGGACGATGAGATCGAGTTGCCGGTACAGGTGAACGGCAAAGTGCGTGGGCGCGTCGTCGTCGCGTCCGATGCCAACAGCGACGCCATTCAGGCTGCCGCCCTGGCCGACGACAAGGTGATCACCGCTCTCGACGGCGCGACGCCCAAGAAGGTCATCGTCGTCCCCGGACGAATGATCAACATCGTCATCTGACAGCCACACCTGTGGGTGCGTACGCTGCGAGGAATGATGGGCAGCGACGAATGTGTGACCGACCGGTCCGACCCGCGGCAGCGAGAGTGGGTGGCCGCCGCCGTTCGCGAGATCGAAGCTGACGCCAACCGATCTGCCGATACTCACCTCATTCGGGTGTCGTTGCCGGCGACTCCAGACGTTCACCTCTACATGAAAGACGAGTCGACCCACGTCACCGGCTCACTCAAACACCGCCTCGCTCGATCGTTGTTTCTCTACGCTCTCTGCAACGGTTGGCTGCTCGAAGGGATGCCGGTGGTGGAGGCGTCCAGTGGCTCAACCGCGGTGTCAGAGGCGTACTTTGCGCGACTCATCGGCTGTGAGTTCGTCGCTGTCATGCCCGCCAGCACCTCCCCAGAAAAGATCGAACTCATCGAACGGCAAGGCGGACGATGCCACCTGGTCGACAACGCTGGGACGATCTACCAAGAAGCGGAACGTCTTGCGGTGGAACTAGGCGGCCATTACATCGACCAGTTCACCCATGCCGAACGAGCGACAGATTGGCGCGGCAACAACAACATCGCGGAGTCGATCTTTCAGCAGATGACGGCCGAGCCCTTTCCGGTTCCCGAGTGGGTCGTCATTGGCGCTGGTACCGGTGGCACCAGCGCCACGCTGGGTCGATACATCCGCTACCGCGGGTACAGGACCAAGTTGTGCGTGCCCGATCCGGAAGGTTCGGCGTTCTACGCCGCGTGGTGCACGTCCGACACCACTCGCACAGACCGCGGGTCGCGCATAGAAGGAGTCGGTCGTCCGCGAGTGGAACCGTCGTTCGTCGGCCAGGTGATCGACCGAATGACCACCGTGCCCGATGAGTGCTCGGTGGCCGCCATGCGCGAGGCGGCACCGCTGCTCGGTCGCCGCGTGGGGCCCTCCACCGGTACGAATCTGTGGACCGCGTTCAAGCTCGCTGCGGAGATGCACGCAAACGACCTTCCAGGGTCCATCGTCACGTTGGTGTGCGACGGCGGCGAACGCTATGCCCACACGTACTATGACGACGATTGGGTGGCGGAGCAGGGCTGGTCACTCGCAGCCTCGAGCGACGTGATTCGCACGTTTCTTGCTGCAGGCGTCTGGTCCCCCGACAAGTAACGAAGATTGCTACGTGGCGCCGATGGTCGTTCGGTGGAGCAGCCGATCGTGACCCTCGTAGCCGCCGGTGGCGCGATGTAGGACGGACCGGTTGTCCCACATCACCACCATTCCGGGCGCCCACCGATGGCGGTACACGAACTCCTCGCGAGTTTGCCAGTGGTGCAGTTCCATCAACAACGCTTTCGACTCGTCGCCGTCGATACCGGCGAAGCCGATGATGTAGCCGGCGCACCCGAAGATTCCCGCGCGACCCGTCTCCGGATGGGTGCGGATAATGGGGTGCTCCTCTGTGGCAAGAGCCTCCGCCGACGTACGAATGTCCATGCTGCGGTCGCTCAACTGGTCCGCCTCCCCGTACAGACCGGCCGGGGAGTAACCACCTCGAGCCGAATGGACGGCCAGCAAACCTTCCAGGCGGGAGCGAAGTGAAGAAGGCATGGCCTCGAGCGCGGCGTGTTGGTTGGCGAACAACGTGTCGCCTCCGTGGGGCGGAACGACAATTGCGTTCAGGCACGTGCCTGCTGGTGGCTGCGCTTGGAAACTCCAATCGGTGTGCCAGTTTTCTGCGAACAGCGGCGCGGTCTCATCTGCGTTGCGTCGAACGGCGATGACATGCGTGCGGCCAGCGATCGGAGCGATGAACGGGTCGTCTCCAAACGGTCCGAACAGCACCGTGAATCGTTCGAGTTCGTCGTCGTCGAGGTATTGATCGGGGAATGAGAGCACGTGGTGTTCCAACCACGCCTGTCGCAGCGCCGCCACCGCTTCGTCGTCAAGCGGCGTAGCAAGCTCGATGCCCGTGACCGTCGCCCCACAAGCATCTCCCGAAGCTCGAACGCGCAGTCCCACGGATCCGACGGTACTCGCAGGGCCATTTGATTTCCAGATGGTCCCCTCCCCTTGACCGCCTTCTCTTGACCGCGTTCTCTTGACCGGCTTCTCTTGACCGGCTTCTCTTGACCGATGGCGCATCTGGCGCGAGAGTGGTGGCAGTACAGATTCACGAGATGACTCACGGGGACACAAACCCACATGACCGGCGCACGGCACCTTGTCGGCGGTCAACCGTGGCTCCTGGTCCCGAAACCGATTCCGAGTTGTACGGATCCCATCTCGTGGATCTGGCGTCGAGACCGAACCTTGCATCGGCAACACTGGGATGAACGGCCAAGGTGACGGGCACTCGGCGGGGTGCCTGAGGGTCAGGCACCCCGCCGCTCTTCTCTTCAGCCGATGATGTCGTCGAGCGCGGCCAACAGCAGCGTGACGCTTCTCATTCGAGCTGTATGGCCCATCAGCCCGATTCGCCAACCCTGACCAGCCAACTCGCCGAGCCCGCCACCGATCTCGATGCCGAACTCGTAGAGCAACCGCGACCGAACATCTGCCTCCGAACCAGCCGAACCCAATCGCTCTGCTGGCACTCGTACCGATGTGAGTTGCGGCAGCCGATGTCCTTTCAGAGCGAACAACTCGAGCCCACGAGACTCGAGGCCGGCTTGCAGTGCGTCGCCAACAGCCTGGTGGCGCGCCTGGCACGCGTCGAGCCCCTCGTCGAGCACCACACCTAGATGATTGGTTCCAAGGGGTGTCAGTGGTCGTAGGCGATCAGTGATCGTGCTGGTCCGGTTGCGCCGCTGGTCTCGTTGTGCCAGATCGCGGCGGTGAGTGCGAGGATTCGTTGAAGGACGCGGGCGCAGACGCCTTGTGGTTTTCGTCCGCCGTGGCGTTCGAGATCGAGTTGTGCTTTGAAGGTCTGGTTGACGGATTCGATGATCTGGCGGAACGGTTTCAGGAATCGTGTCAGTGGTCGGTTGGTCTTCTCGGATCGGATTCTGGGTCGGATGAGGGTGATGCCGTGTTCGTTGAGTTCGGCTTCGAACTCGGCGGATCGGTAGCCCTTGTCGGCCATCAGTACCTGGCCGGGCCGGTCGAGTGCCGGGTCGAGTCCGAGCATCGCAAGCGCGGTCGCGCGCTCATCGGTCTTCGCGCCAGTGAGCGCGTAGGCGACCGGCAGTCCCGATGGTGTGGCGATGAGATGGAGACGAAGACCCCAGAAGAACCGGTGGTGAGAGGCGCAGCGCCCGTATTCGGCGTAGCCGGCCATGTCGGATCGTTTCACCGTCTCACGGCTGCGACCGCATTCGACCGGTGTCGAGTCGACCAGCCAGAGGTCGTCGTTGAACGATGGGCAGTCGTGAGCGAGCGCGGCGATGATGTGTTGCATCGTGGCTGCTGCGTTGCGGAGCCGTTTGTTGTAGGCCGGTCGTTGCGGCAGATACGGGAACAGGCTGCGCAGATGGGTGGTGGCGTGGCGCCAGAAGCGGGCTTCGGACGTGTAGCCGAGCAGCGCCTGGATCACCGCCAGGGTGATCAACTCGGCGTCAGTGAGCTGGGGTGCGATGCCGATCTCGGGTCGTTCAGGTCGCCAGTCGGGGTGGTCGATCAATAGATCGTCGATCGTGACGTAGAGTCGGGTCGCGAGAGCGTCCAGTTCAGTGTTCATGCCAGGTCCTCCAAGATCAGTGGCGTGTGAATCCCACTCGTGTGGGTGCACAGATCTTGGGCGCTCTCGCGCGCTCAGTGGTGGATCATCGCGCGGACCGCGCGAACCCCTTGGAACTAATCATCTAGTTCGGTTTACGTCATTCAGGGAGCGGTTGCGGGACGCTCGCGGGTGTACCAACCAACGGCACATCCGGGACGCAGTCAGGTGGGTGGTTGGCCACTGTCGATCTCACCCCTTGATGAGAAGGGGACCGTCCGCTATG
>JBBREA010000066.1:0-17056 GCA_038203385.1 Acidimicrobiales bacterium
GTGGACGCCGAACACCCGCTGCGCCAACGTGCCGACCATCGAGCCGACCGACATGCCGAGCATCGCCGGCCCGACCATCTTGTTGAGCCCGGCCATCATCTGAATCATCGGGTCAGCCGCATCGGCCGGATCGAGCGAGGCTGCTGGTTGTTGACCCAGCGACGAGGCCAGATCGGTGAACAGTGGGCGATACGCCTCGAGGGTTTCGTGCGCCCACTGGCTGCGGGTGATGACACGTGGTTCCGGAAAATCCATGTCAGCGCCAGTGAGATCGCTGACGTGCATGGACGCAATTCGTGCCAGCTCGGCAAATGCGATGCGCACCGTGGGGTCGACATTGCTTTCTGGGTGCCCCTGAGTGGCGCCGAGCATGGCGAACTGGCGGGCAGCATCCCAGTTCAACGGACCCTGGCCCTGCATGGCCTTGGCGATCTCGCCGAACATGGGAAAGGCGGAAAAGAGGTTGGGGACGTCGCCTGGATTCGGCTCGTCGTCGGGGCCATCGGCCATACCCCGGAGGCTAATGCCAATCGTTGGCGAGTAGCGTCTCGACCGTGACGGCGCTCGAAAGTGATCCTTCGATGATGCGCCGTGTGTACCTGAGAGGCGTCCGCGGCCCGCTGGGTTGGCGGGTGGCGAACGGTCTCAGAGCCCTCGACGATCTCGAACTCGTGATCACAGACGGCGACCAACCAGCTCCGTCCGACATCGGGACGTTCGCCACGGTGGTCGACGTTGGCCTAGCGGACCACGATCTCTTGGGCCTCAGAGGTGGAAGCCCGGCGATCGGTGCGGCCGAACTACTCACCGACGTCGACACCTTGCGCGCCGACCACGTGGTCTTCTTGTCGTCGGCCATCGTGTATGGGGCGATCGCCAACAACCCTGTGCCCATCACCGAAGACGCACTGCTGCGTCCCGACCCAGACTTCGTGTACGCACGGCAGCTCGCGTCCGCTGAAGAACTCGTCGAATCGTGGCGCTGCGAGCGTCACGTGCGGCGGGTTGCCGTGTTGCGGCCGGCGGTACCCATTGCTGCGGACGGCACCTCGTCACTGGCGCGTGCGTTGACCGCCGGATTCGGCCAACGCTTCGGCGAAGCGGACCCGAGCGCACAGTTCGTTCACCACGACGACATCGCGTCGGCTGTTGCCCTCGCGGTCGACCGACGTCTCGACGGCGTCTACAACGTGGCGCCAGACGGGTCCATCCCAGGCGACCGTGTGCGAGCGCTGTCTGGGCAGCGCTGGCGTCTCCCCCTGCCCGACCGTGTCGGCGAAGTGGTGGGCGCGTTGCGTTGGCGCTTTCAACGCGGACCGATTCCACCCGGTCTTCGTTCGTACACACGTGAGCCGTGGATCGTGGCCAATGACAAGTTGCGATCGCAGGGTTGGGTGCCCACCGTCACGAACGAACAAGCGTATGTGGAGGGGACCGAGGGTCGGTGGTACACGATGGTGACACCCAAACGCAGACAAGAGATTGCGCTCGGAGCGATGATCGGCACGATCGCTGCTGCCAGCATCACCGCAGTGTTGCTTGGCCGGCGCTGGTGGTCTGGCCGAGCCGGCCGCCGCTCGAACTGAACCCACGCGGGGAGGTCAGTCGGTCGTGCTGACGGTGGATCCAACAGCTGACGTGACGGCCGACACACTGGGATCGACCGGCGCATGATCGATCTCGATCACTTCGGTCACTTCGATCACTGCGGTCGTGCCGTCGTCGCGTTTCGAGCACAATCCCACCAAGGCACCCTCGTCGTCGACGATCGGAGTTCCCTCTGGAACGTCGGCTTTCGTCACCTCGGCGAATGCCATGTCGACCGGTGTGTCGGACATGACGGTGACCATGTCTGAGTGGTGGGGCTTGTCGGTAGCGATGGCGTGCGGTGTCTGAGCGGTTGGAATCGATAACAGTGCGGCATCGTCTAACTCCCACATGATCTCGCCGGTGGCCGTGTCACCAGATCGAAGCCGAAACAAGACGGTGCCGCCGCGTTGCCCGGCCAGCGACTTCATCGTGACGATGGCATAACTTCCGTCACCTACTGGGGTGGCAAGCGCTGCGAGTACCGCAGCGACGGTGGTGGTGGTCGACAACTCGCCAGTGGCGAGCGTGTTCAGACCGCCGATGCCCAGTGCCGCGGACCCGAGATCGGCATCGCCAACAGGGTTCCCGGCCGAGAAACTATCGGCGAGGGTGGTCGATGCTCCCACTGCAATCGGTGCGCCGAGGTTTGTGGGGGTGACGACCAACACCAGCGCTGCGACCACGAGCAACCCGAACGTCCCGGCCGCCAACGCGGTGACGCGTGTGGTCCGCGGGGCGACCACGGCGCGGAGCTCTAGCCGCTCCTCGGCCGCGAGTTCGGACGGGTGTCTCCACGTCCTCTCGTGAGGTGGCACTGGTCCTCGCTCCACGAATGCGAGATCGTAACCAATATCGGGGCCTTGGGGACATCGCCAGCACACGCAGACGGCTACGATGCCCGTGTGCTCCCACCTACCGAAGGCAACAACTGGCTCGGTTTGACCGATGCCGAACTGCCGATCGGAGCCATGTACGAGTGGTGTGTGCAACCGAATTGTGGTGCAGTCGTGTTGTTCAGCGGTACCGTCCGCGACCACGCTGCCGACGCCAACGGCATCGTCCGTGCCGACGTCTCCCATCTCGAGTACGAGGCGTACGACGAAATGGTCGTTCCCAAGCTCGAAGAAATCACTGCTGAGTGTCGGGTCCGTTGGCCCGAGCTCGGGCGCATTGCGCTGGTACATCGCGTGGGTCGCCTGGCACTCGGCGAAAGCTCTGTCGTGGCTGCCGTTTCGGCGCCGCATCGCCCAGAGGCGTTTGCGGCGGCCCGGTTTGCGATCGACGCATTGAAGGTCTCGGTACCCGTATGGAAGCGCGAAGAGTGGGACGGTGGCGCCGATTGGGGCACCAACGCGTCTGATCTGGTCGATGCTTCCGACGTCGTCAGCCAGGCCGGGACCGGGAGAGACTGACGTTGGTCTATCTTCTGATAGTCGTCGCTGCCGTCATTCTCATCGCGGCGATCGCTTACGGCACCCAACGTAAATCGCGTGACGGCGTCGCTTCGTTCAAACGTCAGATCGATGCGCTGTCGCCCGAGGCCCGCAAACCCGTGGTCGATCAGGTGCAGAGTGTCAGCGACCTGCGTCGGTCGTCAGACACGCCCACACCCATCGCCGCTGTCGACCCTGACACCATCGACCCAGGCACTTCCGGCGATGTGAAGGCGGACGACCCGTCGGACGACCCGGGAGACGCCACCGATGGCTCGTGACCTTGCGATAGACCTCGGCACGGCCAACACGCTCGTCTACATGAAGGGCCGCGGCATCGTGTTGAACGAGCCGTCGGTCATCGCACTCAATCGACAGACCGGCGAGGTGTTGGCGACGGGTCGTGAAGCGTGGCAAATGATCGGTCGCACCCCGGGGTACAGCGTGGCCGTTCGCCCGCTACGCGGCGGCGCCATCACCGACTTCGAGATCACCGAACGGATGATTCGCCTGCTCTTGCAACGCGTCGGCGTCAGCCGGTTCACTCGACCCAAGGTGGTCATCTGCGTGCCTTCGGCCATCACCGAAGTGGAGCGCCGAGCGGTCACCGACGCAGCGCGTCGAGCGGGTGCAGCCGACGCCAACCTCATCGAGCAACCGATGGCTGCAGCAATTGGCGCAGACCTCCCCATCGACGAACCGGTGGGCAACATGGTCATCGACATCGGCGGCGGAACCAGTGAAACGGCGGTCATCAGCCTGGGTGGCATCGTCGCGTTGGAAGCGGTGCGAGTCGGTTCGTTCGACATCGACGCAGCCATTCAGAACTACGTGCGCCGCGAGCATGGCATCGCCATCGGCGAGCGCACGGCAGAAGAGATCAAGATGGCCATCGGTTCTGCCGACCCGATGCCCGACGAATCGCAGGCCGAAGTTCGCGGGCGCGACCTCATGACCGGGTTGCCCAAAACGGTGGTCCTCACGCCGGAAGAGGTTCGCTACGCCATCGAAGACGTGTTGTCGTCGATCGTCGCCTCGGTCATCCGCTGCCTGTCCAAGGCGCCGCCCGAGTTGTCGCAAGACTTCCTCGTTCGTGGCATGTACCTCGTCGGAGGCGGTGGCCTTCTCAAGGGTCTTGCGCAGCGCATCGAGCGCGACACCGAGGTACCCGTTCGCATGTCGAATGTGCCGTTGGAGGCCGTGGTCCTCGGGGCCGGTCACGTCATCGAGCATTACGACGCCCTCAAAGGCATGTTCATGGGGGCTCGCCGCTAGCGGCAAGCTGATCATCATGATCCGTGTGCACGCAGAAGTGGCTGCGGCAATGGCAGCCGGTCTGGATCGCATTCGGGCCGAAGTCGAAATTCCTGATGAGTTTCCCGCAGAGGTGTTGGATGCCGCTGAACGAGCAGCGTCGAAACCCGTGGGCACGGGAGCGGATCCATCCGGCCACGTCGACCGCACCTCGATGAGGTTTGCCACCCTCGACCCAGCCTCCTCGATCGACCTTGACCAAGCGTTTGCCATCGAAATCGCTGGCAGCGACATCATTCTTCACTACGCCATTGCAGACGTCGGTTGGTTCGTGCAGCCGGGGGATCCCCTCGACGTCGAAGCGTTCCGGCGTGGCGTCACGGTCTATCTGCCAGATCGGCGGTCCACCTTGTACCCGCCCGTGCTGTCGGAGGGCGCCGCAAGCTTGTTGCCCAACGTGGACCGACCGGCGGTGGTGTTCACCGTACGAGTGGACGAGGCGGGCGAGTCGAGCATCGACGGCGTCGAACGGGCTCTCGTTCGAAGCACCGCCAAACTCGCCTACGACGCAGTCGCTGCCTCGGACCTACCAGTGGGTTTCGACGAGCTGCACCGCCGCATCGTTGCAGCCGAGGAGCGACGGGGTGCGCCGCGAGTCGAGTTTCCGGAACAAGAGATCTCCATCGACGACACCGGGGACTATTCGTTGACCTTTCGACCACGCCTTGCGTCGGAAGAGCAGAACGCTGCCATGTCGTTGGCCACGAACCTCGCGGTCGCCAAGATGCTGTTCGCCGCAGGGACGGGGTTGTTTCGCGAGATGCCCGACGTCGACGACCGGCATCTTCGTCGCTTGCGCAACAGCGCCCGCGCGTTCGGTCTCGACTGGTCGGCCGACATGCCTTTGGATCAGTTCGAGCGGTCGCTACCACGCAACGATCCGCGCTCATCGGCATTCCTCATGGCGGTCCGCCGGGCAGCAGGTGGTGCGAGCTACGCCCCGTTCGTGCAGGGCCACACACCATGGCACTCCGCCATGGCAGCAACGTACGCCCAAGCCACTGCACCGTTGCGCCGTTTGCAAGACCGCTACGTCATCGAAGCAACGCTTGCTATCGCCGGTGGCAAGCCCGTGCCCGACGACATCGCATCCGCGTTCGATCGGCTGCCGAAGGCAATGGCGCTGGCAGATCAACGCGCGGGCAAGGCCGAACGCGAAGCAATCGCACTCACCGAAGCCGTCGTGCTGAGCGAATGTGTCGGAGAGACCTTCCAAGGAGTGGTGGTCGACGAGACCGAGTACGGAGTCGACGTGCAGCTCGATTCGCCCTCCGTGCTTGCACGAGTGAAGGCCAAAGGGGTCGACCCCGGCGACCTCGTGCGATTGAAACTTATCGGCGTAGACATCGACGCCAGGAGCGTGCAGTTTCAGCGCGTCAGCTGACTCATCCAGCAGGTCAGCCGGGTACCAAGCGGTGGATGGCGCCGGTTCCTTCGAGGACGTAGACCTCGCCGTCGGGGCCGGTGCGCACTGCCGTCAAGCTCGTGAAACTGTCGGCCAGCAGATCGTTGCGTCCACTGGCAAGATCGAGCGCCCAGAGCTTGCCCGAGCAGTAGTCGCCGTAGATGAAGTCGCCGCCGAGCGACGGCAAGGCAGCCCCGCGATACACCGCAGCGCCTGAGACCGAGCAACCATCGTCGCCATGTTCGTAGGTGAGCACGGGTGAGACGAGATTGCCCGGATCAGCGATGTCGCGATTGAACGGCTCTGTCCCTTCGAACGCGCTCCACCCGAAGTTTGCGCCGTATCCGGCCGGCCGGTCGGCGGTCGGCTGCACTCGGTTCACCTCTTCGAACCTGTTCTGACCAACGTCGGCCACCCACAAGTCTCCGTTCGCAGGGTCGAACGCGACCCGCCACGGGTTACGCAGCCCCCAAGCCCACACTTCGGGAGCACCCTGCGTCCCTTCGAATGCCCCGCTTGCGAATGGGTTGTCCTCGGGCACCAGATACGTTGCCGCTGCATCCTCCAACTCATTCGCCGCTTCGGTCAGGGGATCGATGCGCAAGATCGAGCCCAGAAGGCTGGTGGGGTCGCTCGCCCGTCGTTCGGGATCGTCTGCCGACCCACCGTCACCGAGCGGAACGTAGAGATACCCGTCGGGCCCGAACGCGAGTGCCCCACCGTTGTGGTTGCCGTACGGCTGTTCCACGACGATCACGTCGGTGGGCGGCCCGGTGAAGGATCCGTCCGTCTCCACTGGCACGCGTTGCACGTGGGTGTCGCCGTCGTCGTCGGTGAAGTTGATGTAGGCGCTGGTGCCGTCAGGCGCAAAAGTGAGGCCGAGCAAACCCTGCTCGCCGCTGGAACTGGTTCGGTCGGTGACATCGAGCACCTCGGCCGACGAGCCGGTCGCAGGGTCGTACCGGATGACTCTGCCCGGCTGCTCGACGACGTACCAGCCTGCGTCGCCTGTCCTCACCGCAAGGTCGACCGGCGTGTCGAAAGTGGCCACCTCGGAGAACGCAACCGGCTCCTCAGGGCCGCTGGTGCTGGCCGGGACTTCTTGCACCCTGAGAGCGGTGGTGCTGGCCGGTGGGGTGCTGGCCGGTGGGGTGCTGGCCGGTGGGGCGCTGACGATCACGGCCGAACCGGTCTTCTGCGGCGTGTCGTCGGAGCAGGCGCCAACGGCCAATACTGCGACGACCAGACTCGACAGCCAGAGGGTGCGTGCCCTGGTGGGTGACGGTGGGGCGATCATGACAGCACGCGGATCAGACCCTCTTGGACGACGTTGATCACCAACTCGCCTGCCTGGTTGAAGATCATGCCTGACGACAAGCCACGGGCTGAGGAGGTCGACACGGCGCGCTGGTCGTAGAGCAACCAGTCGTCGGCACGGAACGGACGATGGAACCACATGGCATGGTCCAGGCTGGCCATCATGAGTTTGTCGGTGAAGTTCGACATGCCGAACGGTCGGAGCGATGTGTCGAGCAGGGTCATGTCGCTGGCGTAGGTGACGATGCAAGCGTGCAGCACGGGGTCGTCGGGGAGGGTGCCGTTGGCACGTATCCACACCAACTGGCCCGCCCGCTTGATGCCAGGTTCCAGCACAGGGTCTGGCGCTACATATCGGTGGTCGATCGGGCGGGGAGTGTCCCAGCCGGCGCCCATCCGGTCGCGAAAGCCCGCCATACGCTCGTGAAAGGTGGGAAGCGACTCGGGATCGGGGACGTTTTCCGGCGCTGGATGGTGATAGTCGAGGCCCGGTTCCAGCTCGTGAAAACTAGCTTGCAGGTTGAAGATCGGCCGACCGTGTTGGATGGCGACGACGCGACGGGTGCTGAAGCTTCGTCCGTCGCGGATGCGGTCGACCTCGTAGAGAATGGGAACGCTCGGATCACCTGGCCGCAAGAAGTATGCGTGCAACGAGTGCACGTGGCGACCCGGTTCTTCGACGGTACGACTGGCTGCAACCAGCGCCTGGCCGGCGACTTGGCCCCCGAACACTCGCTGACGGTCTTCGTTGGGCTGCACACCACGAAAGATGTTGACCTCGATCGCTTCGAGGTCGAGCAGCTTGATGAGATTGCTCAACGCTTCGGGCATCCGGCCATGCTGCCACGGCGCGCCGTTCTTTACGATATTCCCGTGATGAACATTGTGATACGAGACGCCGTCGCCGCAGATCTAAGTGTGATCGTCGGCCTCCTCAACACCTTCGTCAACACCACGACATACGAGTACACAGACACGCCGCACACCGTTGCGAGTCGGGCACCTTGGTTCGCACGTCAAGCCCGACGCGGTTTCCCGGTGCTGGTCGCCGACAGGCTGGGCGAGAATGGCTCTGAGGTGGTGGGCTATGCCGCATATGGCGACTTCCGCGACTCGGTCGCACGCCCCGGCTACCGATTTGTGGTGGAACACTCGGTGCACGTTGCGGAAGAGGTCTGGGGAACCGGAGTCGGGCGACTCCTGATGGAATCGTTGATCCACCGTGCAGTGGCCAACGGTCTGCGCACCATGGTCGGTGCGATCGATGCCAGCAACACCGGTTCGATCGAGTTCCACCGACGTTTGGGTTTCGTCGAAACGGCTCGTATGCCCAACGTGGGCTACAAGCACGGTCAGTGGCTAGAACTGGTGCTCATGCAACGCCAAGTCGCGTAACGAAACGAGCCAGGCACGATTCGTCACGCGGTAGAACCTGGCCAGCGAAGTGAGACCGACGAGGTCACATCCAGGGAGAAGAAATCGTTGGCCTGCAGCGTGGTGGGCGACATCGTGTACAGCTGACCGGCGATCACGATGCTCCGCTGGATCGCGCTGGCGTAGGTGTCGGGGTAACACAGTTCGATGCGGTCTTCGTCGCCCAACTCGAACTCTTCCCGATACCGGCTCGCCAACGTCGGGTCGCCGAAGTAGTTCTGGAGATCGATCGACCTGATCGTCTCACACCATCCGGTGAACCCACTCGCACCGTCGGCGTTTCCGGTTTGATTCGGTGTACAGACCGACGTGATCGCGTTGGTCCCGCTCCAGAACAGCTCGATGTTGCCTTCGACCTGCGACGGGTCGATCACCGTGCAGTCAGTGATGAAGCCTGCAGACTCGTGAGTCACCCGGCCGCGTTCGTTGATGCCCTCCGCGGTGATGTCGAAGACAGTGGCTCCGCTGAAGCCATCGACCCACGATTGGGTGGGAACAATGGCGGTCGATCCGATCATCTGGAACGCTCGGTGGTCGTACTCGGCACCCGATGACCCACCGTCGAGGGTCCACACATCGCGCTCGACCGGGTTGGCGGGGTCGCTGACGTCGAAGAGGCTTAGTTTGAGACCGCTCACCTGACCGGTGCTGCTGGCGTCTTGCCCAACGCCGATCACGAGACCGGACTGGGCGATGTCTCCCACCGGGTGGAGGTACGACGAGTAGCCAGGGATCTTCAACTCACCGGTGATTGTCGGGTTGAAGGGATCGGACAGGTCCATGACGTAGAACGGGTCGACCTGGCGGAACGTCACGGCGAACCCGATGTCGCCCATCAGCCGCGCGCTGTACAACCGTTCGCCGCGACCGAGGCCGCTCACCGAGCCAACCTCTACGAGGTGGCCACCGTCTTCGGCGAGCACCCGCAAGGTGCTCTCCGACTGCTCGGTCGTGCTCCACGGAGGGCCCGATGTGGTGATGGCCCGCAAGTAGCCGTCGTGTTCGTCGAGCGCGAATTGGTTGAGCAAGCTGCCCGGCACGGCGCCCGAGGCAACGTACGTGGTCGGCTCGCCTGCTGCGATGGCGAACGTGTGAATCGACGTTTCGTACGCCTCGTTCTGAATCTCGTCCCAACCCTGGGACTGTTCGGCGGCGGGGACCCACTTCGTCGTCGCGACGTACATCCGGTCGAGTGACGAGTACACGGTCTGGCCGCTGGCCAGCACACCGACCGAGTCTGTTGTGGTCGTGGCCAAACCTTCGGCGAGGTTCATGTCGACGATCGAGATCATCTCGAACCCGGCGAACTCGGCGGGCTGATGCATCTGGGAACAGTCCATGAGTTCGCCGGTGGTGGTGTCCCCGCTCGCGTCGCCGTTCGAGTAAATGGTGTACGAAGGTGTCCAGTCCGACAACGTGGTGCGATCGATGATGGCTCGGTTGGCTTCCGTGGCATTGTCTTCACCGGCGGGGCTCGACGGATACACCCAACCGAGTGACTGCGGGCCCGACGACAGCGCCAGGCGAACATGGTCGCCGATTGCTCGTGCGCTGAGATACTGGCCCTCGATGTGCATACTCGCGGCGACCCGCAGATTTGTCGGATCCGAGAGGTCTACTTCGGTGATCAGCGCCGAAGCCGTCCACTGTTCGGACGGGCGGATCTGGCTGTTGTTCGGGCTCGTGGTATCGGTCGCGATTGCGGGCGGTGGCGTTGTCCACGTGTCGTTGTTCGTGAACAGCAGGGCACGATCGCCAGCGAAAAACAACTCATGGCCCCAACCGCCTTCGATGGTGATCCTGTCCACAACGACCGGCGCGTCGCCCGATACGTCGATGTACGACAGCGTCTGGTCCGAGATGGCAATGATGCGGTCGCCATCGGTCTTGACGATGTCTGGCTCGTCGACGCCTACCTCTTGCACGTTGGTGCCGGTGAAGCCAGTGCCGGCCACTCCGGCAGTGTCGTATCTCATGGTGTCCGACGCTGCAACTGTGGCGGCGGTGGCATCAACCATGTCGACCCGGCCACCTTCCATCATCACTGGCGGGCCGTAGTAGCTGCCCAAGCCTTCGAGCCCGTAGGGCCCGACCCGATCGCGAGCCGCCGATTGCACGTGCTCGAGGAACGCCGAGCAGTCAGCAAAGCGCTGCAGGCCGCGCAACAGCGTGCCCGACCCGACATCGGGTCTGGTCGAGCCCGTCGAACCAAGTGTCACCGTGGGGGAAGCAGTGGAGGAACTAGTGGAGGAAGCAGTGGTGGGACCAGTCGTGGAGTCCGTTGTCGACTGAGTGGTTGAGCCGGTTGTCACCACCGACCGCGCGACCTGATCATCGGTACAGCCGGCGAACACAACTGCCGCTGCGGCGATGGCGAGTGGGGCGTGTGCGCGAGTGGTTCCCATGGCGATCAGACGTTCACCAACCCACTGCGGTTCCCTCGTTGGTTCTTTGGGGGCCATGCAGCGGGAGAGTTCACGTTCACGTGGGTCGGTCACGCAACCACCCTCATCGAGGTCGACGGCTTCCAACTCATCGCCGACCCGATTCTCACCAGCCGGGTGGATCACCGTCGTCGACGGCCCTGACGATCTGTCGTACCCTCTCGTGGGTGGCCATCGACCCGATACCTCTCGGCTCAGAGCGCCGACGCGTGGCGCTGGCGACCAAAGGCTTCATGCCGCCCGACGAAGGTGACGCACTGCACGCCGCTGCGTTGACGGCTGGCCACATGCATCCGTTTGCAGCGTGGGTCGAGGTCGGTTCGTACTGCGGTCGGTCAACGGTGTGGTTGGGTGACGCAGCTGAACGCACCGGCTGCACCCTGTTCGCCGTCGACCATCACCGTGGATCAGAAGAGAACCAAGCTGGTTGGGAGCACCACGACTCCAGCTTGGTGGACCCACGAGTTGGCAAAATGGACACGCTGCCATTCTTCCGGGCGGCGATCCACGACGCCGATCTCGAGTCGTCCGTGCTTGCGGTGGTCGGCAAGTCGCCGGCCGTCGCCGCAGTGTGGACCACGCCACTCGGCTTCCTCTTCATCGACGGAGGCCACGGCGAAGAGCCGGCCAGGCTCGACTACGAAGGGTGGGCCAGGCACGTCATGCCGGGAGGCATTTGGCCATTCACGACGTTTTTCCCGATCCCGCCGACGGTGGCCGCCCCCCCTACGAACAGATTTTCGTGCCCGCCGTGGAGAGTGGAAACTTCACCGAACTGTCGGCGACCGGTTCGCTGCGTATGTTGCGCCGCAACTAGTCGGTACGGCAATCATCGCTCTCGACCGGAGCGCATCTCCTCGAGCGCAGCGGCAATGACGGATCGAGTCTGATCGCGGAGCGCAGGTACGTCGGCATCCGTGAGGCCGTCGGTGGAGATGGTGTCGAGCACGCGCACTTCGGCGTTGCTGAAGCCGAACCGCCAGTCTTTCTTGATCAGCGCGTCGCGGGTGCCATGCAGAGCGAGCGGAATGATCGGCACTCCGGCATCGATGGCGACACGAAAGGCCCCATCGCGAAACTTTCCGAGTTCACCAGATTGCGACCGGGTGCCTTCGGGGAAGATCATCACCGAAACCTTCTTGTCGAGTCGGTCCCGGCAATCGATGAGCGACTGGGCGCGGGCGTTCTTGTTGCCACGATCGAGGCGGATGTCGCCGGCCAATTGCATCGCCCAACCGAGGAGCGGAATCTTGAAGAACTCGGTCTTGCTCACCCATTTCATCTCCATCGGAACGTGACAGATGAGCAGGATGTCGACGAAGCTCTCGTGATTCGCCACGACGACGTAGGGCCGACGCGGGTCGTCAGGTATTTGGCCGGTCACGCGGAACTTCCACATCGGGGTGAGCGATGGATGGATGACACCGATCTGTCGAAACAGACGCCCTGCGTGGTAGCGACCCGGGTCAAACGGGGCAGTGACCAGCCGCGTGATTGCCACCAACGGCACGATGACGATGATGGTCAGGCCCAAGACGAGCCACGACCACACACTCAGTACCGAGCGAACAGGAGCGGAGCGAAGCAGCGAAGTCACGGTCGCCAAGTGTACGGACCGAGAAGGGTGGAGGCCTGCCCGAGGTTGTCCGCTCGCCGAAGGTCTCAGCGTCACTGATGTCGAAGGTGTCGAAGGTGTCGAGCCAGCCGCGGACCACTCGTGCTGATCGCATTGCGGTCGCTGGATCGGCGCAATCCGCGGAGCTGAGATCGGTTGTTGGAACGCGGTGTTCGCGGTTTCTGCCTTCGCTATCCCTAGCGATCAGGTCGTGAAGAGGCCGGAGGTGGGGGACGAGCCGGCGATGGCATCGGCTGCCAAGATCACCGCTGCCGCCGTGTACGAGGTGTGCTCGTGGGGCGGGAATGTGACGTCGTCGGGGTACACGATGCCGGTGAGGTATGAGCCGTCATCTTGACGGTGGCTGCGGGTCCATGTGAGCAGGTCTGCAGCGGTCGCGAAATCGCCGATGGCCGAGAAGGCCAGCGACGCTTCCGCCGTTTCTGATGCGGTAATCCACGGTTCGTCGCTGACGCACCGAATGCCGAGGCCTTCCATGGCAAAAAGTGCCCACCCATCGGTCATTCGAACCTTGGCGGCGTCGGTGCCGAGCGCGCCGGTGAGTGCCGGGTAGTACCAGTCCATCGCCCAGCGCGTCTTCGGCTCGAACGCGGCGGGCGCGAACTCGACCATGGAGCAGATCTTGTCGGCGGCGTCGACCCAATCGGGTCGGGGTGAGCCGGTCTCGAAGCCGGTGGCAGCCGCGCACCGCAACGAATGCTGAATGGAACACGAACCGGTGAGAAGGGCGTACTCCCACGGCCGGGCGTCGAGTTCGATCGCCCACAACGGCAAGCCGTCGGGCCGGCGCAGGCTGAGCACGAAGTCCAGCGCCCGCTCGACGATCGGCCACAGGTTGTCGACGAAGCCCCGGTCGCCGGTGGAGCGCCAGTGATGCCACAACCCGGTGCCGATGTAGCCGATGACGTTGGTGTCGAGCTTTGGCTCCTCGATGGTGCGGTCGGTCACCCCGTCTGGCAGGTAATAGTTGTGCCAGCTGCCGTCTGGTCGCTGAATGTTGGCCAGCCATTCGTAGGCCTGTTCGGCTTCGCGGTGCATGCCTGCCACATCGAGTGCCATCGCAGATTCGATGTGGTTCCAAGGGTCGCAGTGCCCACCGGGGAACCACGGAATCATTCCCGACGGCAACTGCAACGACGCAAGATGTTCGGCGCTCGCAAGTACCTCGTCGCCGGTGATCACACCAGGCAGATGTGGTATCGCATTCACGACGCCACGGGCTTACTGGCACTGGGCTTGCTGGCATAGTGCACCGAGCTCTTGCCGAGCACTGGCGACAACACCCGCTCGGCGACCTTGGTGCTCGTGGGCTGCTTGACGATGTCCCATTCCAGGAACTTGCGGTACTTGGCGACCGCAGGATGATCGTCGTTGCGTGGGCCGACGGCGCACTTCAACCACCAATACGGCGAGTGGAGGGCATGAGCACGGTGATACCCGTTGACCGCTAACCCGGCCGACTCGAGCTTGGCCTTCAGTTCAGTGCGGGCGTAGATACGCACATGCCCGCCCACTGACTTGGGCGCGTGGTACTCGTCGGACAGCTTCCAGTTGACGACCTCGGGAAGAAACGCGGGCACTGTGGCGGCGAATCGACCTCCCGGCTTCAGCACGCGCACCATCTCGGAAATTGCAGCGACGTCGTCTTGGATGTGTTCCAGCACTTCGCTGGTGATCACCACGTCGAACGTGCCGTCGGGAAACGGCAGTCGGGTGGCGTCTCCCTGCAATACACCGATCAGTTTGTCGATCGTGATCTCGCCCGCCTCAGCCATCGCACCCAACGTGTTCTGGGTTTGCACCACTTCGTCGGCGGCGTAGTCGAGCGCCACCACGTGTGCGCCGCGCCGTGCGCACTCGTAGACGTGGCGGCCAAACCCGGCACCCACGTCGAGCACACGGTCGCCCGGTCGCAAACCCAGTTCGTGGAAGCGGATGGTGAGCATCAGATGCGACCGTTGCGGCGGAGCTTCTCGACGTTTTGTGGCATGGCCAGCACTTCCCGGTACTGGTCGACGGTCATCTGCGCGCACTTCTTCCACGTCCACCGTTCCAGCACCCGTTGGCGTCCGGCGGCACCGATGCGCTCACGGGCTGCCGGGTCGTCGAGTGCGGTGCGGATGCCACGGGCAAGGTCATCGACGTCGCCTTTGCGGCAACGGAACACGGTGTCGCCATCCTCGCCGGTGACCTCGGGCAGCGCGCCGCCATCGGTGGCGATGAGCGGGATGCCGGTGCACATGGCCTCGATGGCGGGAAGACTGAAGCCCTCGTAGAGACTGGGAACAACCGCCGCTTCGGCTTCGGCGTACAACTCGACGATGCGCTCGTCGGTCACGCCCGACACGAACTCGATGTACGGCGCGAGCCCGTAGGTGTCGATGAGATCCATCGACTTGCCGGGCTTGGGCTTGCCGATGATCGTGAGCGAGATGTCGCGCCCGTCGGCACGCAGTTTCGCCATGGCTTCGAGGAGATAGCTGAGACCCTTCAGGGCGACGTCGGCTGATGCGGTGGTGATGAGTCGCCCGGGCCGACGGATGACGTGCGGCGTGGGCTTGAACAGGGCGGGGTCCACGCCAACCGGCACCAGGCGCATCGTTTCAAGCGGAACGCCCATGTCCGCATGAATGTCCTTGATCGAGTTGTCGCTGACCACGACGACCCGCGGGAGCTTCGACGCGACCTTGCCTTGCATCTTCACGAACCCGTACCAACGCCCGATCGACCAGCGCTTCCACGCGTTGGGCGCTGCGGCCATCTCGAGTTTGCGGTCTTGGGTGATCGGGTGGTGCAGGGTGGCGATGAGGGGAATCTTCTGCTCCAACTTGGTGATTCCGTACCCGAGGCATTGATTGTCGTGGACGAGATCGAACTCACCCAGTCGCTTGGAGAGATGCGCGTTGGCCCGGGCGCTGAATGCGGTGGGCTCGGAGAATCGGCCGGTCATGAACTGGGCGGTCTCGAGCCAGTCGTAGCGCGTCTTGAACTCCCAGTACGCCGGGATGCGGCCGGGGTAGTGGTCGTTGAACAAGTCGAGGCTGGGAAGTTTCGTGAGCGGAATGCGGTCGTCGAGGATCGGATACGGCTGCCCGGCCAACACTTCCACGTGGTGGCCGAGGTCGACGAGCGCCTTGGTGAGGTGCCGCGTGTACACCCCTTGGCCGCCCACGTGGGGCTTGCCTCGGTAGGTGAGATAGGCGAGCGAGATCGGCTCATCGGCATGGCCAGCGTGAGCGCGGCGGTCGTTATCAGCCATCCGGGCAGGCTAACGGAGCATTGTTACCGTTGAGTAGGGACTCGAGCGGAAACGACCATCTCACACCAGGCGAAGTACGGTTTCAACAGTTGTTGGGGTTGATCGGAATTGAGCCGTTCACCGTGGCGATGTTGCCGAGGGCATCGGTAGCCGAGACCGTCCACGTCCAGGTTCCCTGTTCAGTGACCGGTGGCCCTGCTGGGCTGGCGGTGGAAAGCGTCGCCGAGCTGTACCAGGACGGGGAGTCCCAGTTGAACGACAGTGATCGGGTGCTACCGGTAGGACTGGATATCGAGCCGGACGGCTGCGGTGTAGATGGATTCTCGTCACTGGTGCGGACCTGTATGTAGAACGCGTACAGCGTGCCGGCGCCGACGTTGACGGCCTGACAGGTGGTGCTTTGCACCGTGATGGTGGGTGGTCGCATGGCCCGTCCGGTGAGGTTCGCCGATGCGGCCCCAGATCCACCAGTGACCGACAGGGTGCCGACTGAGGGGGTGTTCTCAGCGACCCCGTTGCGGTTGAACGTGACGGTGAGGGGCGTCGACGCGCCCGCCGCCAACGTGCCCGCTGCCGGCGACACTGCGAACGGTGAGCCGGCGCTCGCCGCCCAAGCGACGGGCAGCCCGCCGGGGTTCGACAAGGTGACCGTGACAGCGTTGGCCGACGTTCCGAAGTCGAGCAGTGCGGTAGACAGTGCGAGCTGCCCAGGTGCTGGCGGGATCGTCGTGGTCTGTCCCGGCACGATGAACGGTTGCGTGGTAGAGGTCGCGGCGGGCGGTGCGGTGACCGGTGGGTCTGTCACCGGTGGGTCTGTCACCGGTGGGTCTGTGATCGGTGGAGGGCGGATCGTGGTGGCGGTCGTGACCGTCGGCGGCAATACCGCCAAGACGGTGGTGGCCGTCGATGGCGCGGAGGTGGTTGTGGTCGACGAAGTGGTCGAAGTGGACGACGTGGACGACGTGGATGTGGACGACGTGGATGTGGACGACGTGGAGGACGTCGAGGTACTGGTGGTCGACGAACTGGTGCCGGGCGTGCTGGAACTCGTGGGCGACGGGCCAATCGTGGTCTCGGCGCCCACAGTGGTCGTTGCCCCAGTGGTCGTTGCCCCAGTGGTCGTTGCCCCAGTGGTCGTTGTGGAGATGCCGAACGTGGTCGAGGGTGCGGCGGGCGCCAGGTACTCGGGCTCGCCGTTGGCAGCGAGCAGGTAGACGCCCGTAC
>JBBREA010000067.1:0-17030 GCA_038203385.1 Acidimicrobiales bacterium
TGACCCGCTTGGCCCACCGCAATGAGTGCGCCGAACACAGTCAGCACGAACACTCCACCCTTTCCCGCGCCTCTCGGCTTTCCCTCAAGAGGAGGTGCGGTGACCCGTGTCACACAAACTTCGCGAGAATTTTCCGGCCGACGTGCGTATGGTGTATCTCGTAACTGAATCGATCCAGAAGGTCTGGATCATCCATCAGTCAGGAAACAGCATCATGTTGAACCCCACCACCACTTCAAAGCAGCGGCTCGTCCTCACCTCGTACCTCACCGGAGATCACTCGGATCTCGAAGCAACGACCATCGCGGCGCTGCCCGCCGCCATGGCATCAGCTGCCACTCGCATCCACACGTCGTTCACCGTGCCCGTCACTAAATCTGACACCGACGGTGTCGTCGTTCACGACGGTGTGGACGTGCTGGCCGGGACCACGATCACGTGGGACCGCAGCTCCGAACTGACCACCCTGCAGGTCAGCGTTCCGTGGCCGGAAACCAACATCGAGCCGGCCGCCATCCGGGGCCGCCTGCTCGCTGCCAACGAGTTCGCCAGGCATCTCTCGTCGCTGCTGCAAGCTGCCTGAGCGCGCCTGAACGTAGCGGCGGCCCTGAATTTTGCAGGCCGTCAAGTACTGTCGAACGATGCCGCCTTCGCAGCGAGTCACGCTGCTCACCATCGCGAAGGAACTCGGCGTTTCTCGCACCACCGTGTCGAATGCGTACAGCCGCCCAGACCAACTGACCCAGGAGTTGCGAGACAAGATCTTCGCCACCGCCGAACTGCTCGGGTATTCCGGGCCAAATGCCGCCGCTCGGGGTTTGCGAACTGGTCGCGTCGGCACCATCGGGCTCGTCTTCACCGATGATCTCGGGTTCGTGTTCAGCGATCCGAACACCGCGCTGTTCATGCGTGGTGTGGCCGAATCCACGTCTGAGGCTCGCGTTGGCTTGACGCTTCTGCCTGTGCACAAGGCTGGGCCGATCTCAGAGTCCGCTGTGCTCAGTGCTCCCGTTGACGCATACGTGGTCTTTTCGATCGCCGATGAGCACCCAGTGATGCAGGAGGTGCTGCGGCGCGGTGTGCCGGTGGCAATTGTCGATGAACCGGACTTGGGTGATCGAACATCGTTCGTCGGCATCGACGATCGCAGCGGTGCCAGACTCGCCGCCGAGCACATCGTGGCGCTCGGCCATCGCAAGCTCGGTGTGCTCGTGCATCGGGTGAACGATCATCCGCAGCTTGGGCGCATGACCGAGTCGGAGGTGATGGCGGGGACGATCCGCATTGCCCGTGAACGCCTGGCCGGGTACCTCGAAGGCATCGCTGGCAGCGACGCCGAGATCGTGGCGATCTGGCAGACGGGTGACCTCGTACCCGATGCCGGGCGTGTGGCCACACAGGAGATGTTTGGAGGCAATCCAGAGATCACTGCGGTCCTCAGCATGACCGACCAGTTGGCGATCGGGGCATGCCAAGCGCTCGAACACATGGGCCGATCGGTGCCAGGAGACGTGAGTATCGTCGGCTATGACGACATTCCGCGTGCGGCGCTGTGGGATCCGCCACTCACCACGATTCGCCAGCCATTGCTCACCAAAGGTCGCCTCGCCGCCGAAATGCTGTTACGTCAGCTGGGCTCCGGAGAAATCGAAAGAACCCAGCTCCCCATTGAACTAGTGCCGCGAGCCAGCACCGCCCCGGTGACGGGTAAAGGGCAAGCGAGCGCCCAAAGGGGCGCGCCAAGCCAAGTTGCGTCCCTGGACTGAGATCCCCAACGCGTAGCTCGCCGCACCCTCCAACCCAGCCATAAGTACTGCCTACACCCGGTTGCGGATGCGCTAGTGCATGCATAGTTCGGATCGACAGCTCATGGTCAGTGAGTTGTTGAATGCCCATAGCCGAATCGTCTCGGACGTGTGTGTCGGGGCAGTTCGTCAATCGTCTCGGACGCGTGGTGTTTGGCAGGTCGTGAATCGTCTCGGACCGAGGCGCAGCACTCCGTGGCGAATCGTCTCGGACGGAGGCGCAGCACTCCGTGGCGAATCGTCTCGAACGATTCGGGGCGATCAGTAGCGAATCGTCTCAGGAACGATGCGTGGTGTTCGTCAGTGCTTCGAGACGATTCACCGAGACCAAACAGCCCAACTCCGAGACGATTCACCGAGGGACCAAACCGCCAACTCCGAGACGATTCGCTCAGCAGACCAGTCGAGATCAGACAACTCGAACGTGCCGAGACCCGACGACAACAGCGGTCCGCAGTCGCTGGAGGATTTTCAACACTGCCACACCCCTTGACGACGATGAAGCGTATGGGACCAGATACCAACCAAGCGATGTCCGACCCGCTCGGCCAGCACGTCTCGCAATCCATTGGCGATCGGTCCCAGCCGTACGTCACGGGTCCGTGGTGGTGTCCGGTGTGCGACACACCGACACCTCACCGATACCGGGCCGGCAGGCAAAAGGTCTACTGCAGCAACGCCTGTCGGCAGAAGGCCTACCGGTGGCGGCGCGCCCACGGGGTGCGATTCTTCGCCACCGCTGCCATCCCCGCCGAGCGCGCCGATGGCCGGGCGCTTCGCCACGCACTACGCGACACACGGGATCCAGTGGCATTCCTGCGGGCACCTCGCGGTCGCGAGGTCACTGTGTGCGGAACCTTCTCGAGACCGGCTCGTAACCAGCTCGTGCGCCACACCAGATTCTTGCCAGGCAGCATCAACTCGTGCCAATCGTGCGTCCGCAACGTCGGAGTTGTTCTCGAAACGTTCGTCGATGCTCCCGAGTTCACGTTCAATACGCCCGAGTTCTGGGCGCACGTGGGGCAGCCCAGCAACATCGCATCTCTCGAACCACCACGCCGCTCACCCCCGCCACCACTCCCCACCGAGCGGCCCTTGTGGCGGACCGGAACCTCACGCGCCGTCTGAGCGCAGCGTCAGCAGTTCCACACGTCAACACGTCGACATCCCGACGCACGCGATTAGCGGGCGTACTGGTTGACGGTGTCGGCTGCGTCGAGAAGCCAGTTGGGCCACACACCAACGAACAAGGTGAACGCAGCGCTCACGGCGATGGCGAAGCCGGTCGAGAACGGCACTGCCTCTTGCTCGATGGCTTCCCCGCCTGGTTCGATCCACACGCTGACCATGATCCTCAAATACATGAACGCGGCGATCGTGGCTGCGAGCATGGCGATGATGCCGATGGCGTAACTCTCTTGCTCGACCGCCGCCTGGATGACGCCCCACTTGGCGATGAAGCCAGACGTGAGCGGCACTCCGGCCTGTGCGAGCAAGAACACGGTGAGGCCGAGCGCCACCGCAGGGCGACGCTTGCCGAAACCACGGAATGCACTGAGCGAGGTGTCTCCACCGTTACTGCGCCCGATGAGGGTGACCACAGCGAAGGAGCCCACGGTCAACACCGAGTAGAGCAGCAGATACGTCATGACGCTTGGCATGCCCTGACCCATGTCGCCGTACTCCCCGGCGTCGTGCCCGGCCGCTTCGACTCCCACCAAGATGAACCCCGCGTGGCTGATCGAGGAGTACGCCAGCATACGCTTCACATCGGATTGCATGATTGCGAGCGCCGAACCAACCACGAGTGACAGCACGGCGAGTGTCCAGATGGCGGGACGCCAGTCGTCACGGTGAAATGGAAGCGCAATGACCAACACACGCAGCATGGCGGCGAAGGCAGCCGCCTTGCCCACGGAGGCCATGAACCCCGTCACGTTGGACGGTGCGCCCTGGTACACGTCGGGAGTCCACACGTGGAACGGCACGGCCGCGACCTTGAAACCGAGCCCGACGAGCAGCAGCGCAATACCGGCGAGGACAAACGGGTCTTGACCCTCGATCAGCACCGAGCCACGGAACGAGCCAACGATCTCTGTGATGTTGGTGGAGCCAGTACCGCCGTAGATGAGGGCAATGCCATACAGGAGGAACGCCGAGGCGAAACCACCCAGGATGAAGTACTTGATACCCGACTCTTGGCTGGCGGACTGGCCGCGATCGCTGGCAGCGAGCACGTACAACGCCAAGGACATCGTTTCGAGACCGAGGAACAGCACGATCAGATCGTTCGACATGCCCATCACCGCGGCGCCGGTGGCTGCGATGAGCAGCAGCGCGTAGATCTCGGGGCCGTCTTTGCCAGCGCGCCGTAGTTCGTCGTCGGTGATTGCGGCAACCAGGAACGTCGCAGCGCAAACGGTCAGCGTGAGAAACATCGCAAACTTGTCGAAGGCAATCGCCCCCGCAACGAGGGTGACCGGGCCGTTGTCAGCGATGTCGTTCCATTGGTACAGAGCCAACACCGCGGTGACGACGGTGACCAGCATGGTGAACACGGCGTACGTGCTTCGTGGCCACTTCGGTGTGAGCGCGCCGACAACGAGCAGCAGCAGCGCGCCGCTACCGAGGGCGATGATCGGGCTGAGATGCCACCACTCGATGGGCGGCGTGATCACGGCCTCTGGAAGTGGTGTTTGCTGGGCCGGCAACTGAAGAGCCGCCAGCGACTGAACGAACCGCATCAGTGGTCGCCTTCCTCGGTCGTCGTACCGGCAGCGGGCTCGTCGTGCGGCTCCTCTTCGAGTTCCACGATGGTCGGCTCGGGCATGTCACGGCCCGTGACCGTTTCCACCCGGGTGATGAGTGCCCCGACGGCGGGTTCGATGCGATCGAGCATGGGCTTGGGGTAGATGCCGGTGAACACGATGATGCCGATGAACGGCAGCAGCACCGCAGCTTCCTTCAACTTCAGCTCGGGAAATGAGCGATTGGCCTCGTCGACCTCACCGTGGAACACACGCTGATAGGCCCACAGGAGATACAGGGCAGCGAGTATCACACCGGTCGAGGCAACCACGACGTACCACTGGGCCGACATGTACGCGCCGATCAAAATGAGGTACTCGCCGACGAACCCGTTGAGACCGGGCACCCCGATGGACGAGAGCATGACGATCATGAACGCTGCCGCGAAGATCGGTGCAACCGACTGAATGCCCTTCAGATCTGCGATCTGGCGGGTGTGGCGGCGCTCGTAGATCAAGCCGACGAGGAGGAACAGCGCTCCGGTGGACACGCCGTGGTTGACCATTTGCATCACCGCACCAGTAATTGCCTGTGACGTGAGCGCGAACGTGCCGAGCAGGATGAACCCCAAGTGGGCGACCGACGAGTATGCGACGAGTCGCTTCAAGTCTTTCTGCATCGTCGCTGCGATGGCGCCATAGATGATGCCGATGACCGCCAAGGTGAGCCAGATGTGACGGCTCCAATACGCAGCTTCGGGAAACAGGTACACGCCGAACCGAAGCAGGCCGTACGTACCGAGTTTCAGCATGACGCCGGCCAACACCACTGAACCCGCGGTCGGCGCTTGGGTGTGCGCGTCAGGCAACCATGTGTGGAGCGGGAAGATCGGCACCTTCACGGCGAAAGCAATGGCAAAGCCGAAGAACAACCAGCGTCCAGTGGACGCCGCAAAGTTGGCGTTCTCAGCGATCTCGATGAGATCGAAGGTGACGTGGCCCACACCGTTCTTGCTGGCCAAGAAGACGGTGGCCATGATGGCTACGAGCATGAACGCCGAGCCGAACATGGTGTAGATGAAGAACTTCGTCGCCGCGTAGACCTTGCCCTCGTAGCCCCACCCACCGATGAGGAAGTACATCGGTACGAGCACGATCTCGAAGAACACGAAGAACAAGAACAGGTCGAGGCTCAGGAACGAACCCATCACGCCTGCTTCGAGCATGAGCAACCAGGCGAAGTACGGCTTGTCTTGGCCAGGGTCTTGGTTGTGCGGGTCGATGCCCAAGATGGCGAGCGGGAACAACACACCGGTGAGCACGATCAAGAACAACGAGATGCCGTCAACACCTAAATGCCAGCCGATCCCCCACCGCTCGATCCACGGATGGTTCGAGACGAACTGGAATCCGGCGTCGGCGGAATTGAACTCCACCATCAACCACACCGACATGGCGCCAGTGGTGACCGAAGTGATGGCGGCCACCAGCTTCATGAACTCTGGCCGGCGCTTCGACAGCAGCGTGATGATGATTGCGCCTACCGCCGGCAGGAAGATCAACATGGACAGGATCGGGAACGGAATTGATGCTTCCTGCATCACAGCACCCCCCGCCCAACGACGAACCAGACGAGCAAGATGACCACTCCGACGCCCACGATTCCGGCGTAGTTGCGAACGTTGCCCGTTTGCGCCTTGCGAACCTCACCCGCGCTTCCAGTGACCAGTTTGGCGACACCGTTCACAGCACCATCGACGATCGCCTTGTCGAACCAGGCGATTGCTTCGAACGCCTTGCGTCCGGGGCCACCCATGAAAGCGCTGACACCTCTGTCGTACTTCCAGCCTTCGGCCAGAATCTTGGGCTCGACGGGCTTGGCGAGGTGCTTCGCGTAGATCGCGACACCGATGGCGATGCCGATGCCCGCGCACGCAATGGCGAGCAAGGCCAGCAGTTCCTTGTTGTCGTAGGCGCTCGAATCTTTGATGCTCGCTTCGCCGACCTCGACGACGGGGTGCAGCCAGCTCTCGAGTTTGTGCTGCCAGTTGTCTGGGATGAATGAAAACGACGGCAACTGAATGAGGCCACCAGCAATCGACAGACCTGCCAGCACCACCAGCGGGAACAACATGATCGGTTGCGACTCGTGCGGCTTGAACTCGCCGTGAGCGGTGCTCGCCAAAGCTTCCTCGCCATGCGCTGCCTCGTCGGCGTTGGCATGGCTGGTCCACTTTGCCTCGCCAAAGAATACCATGATGATTTGACGGGTCATGTAGAACGCGGTGAGCACTGCGGTGACCAGGCCGATGACATAGAGCACCGGACTCTTCACCAGCGCAAACAGCAAGATCTCGTCCTTCGACCAGAAGCCGGCGAACGGCGGCACGCCTGCGATGGCCAACCAGCCGATGAGGAACGTGACGGCCGTGATGGGCATGAACTTGCGAAGGGCGCCCATCTTGCGCATGTCCTGTTCGTCGTGCATGCCATGGATGACCGACCCTGACCCGAGGAACATGAGCGCCTTGAAGAACGCGTGGGTGACCATGTGGAAGATGGCTGCCACGTACGCACCCGAACCGACAGCGAGGAACATATAACCCAACTGGCTGACCGTGGAGTAGGCCAACACCTTCTTGATGTCGGTCTGTGCAACGGCGATAGTGGCGGCGAACAACGCAGTGAGCGCGCCCACCCACGCAATCGTCGTCGCCACCTCCGGGGCGGCAGCGGCGATCATTGGATTCATACGGGTCATGAGGAACACGCCAGCAGTGACCATGGTTGCCGCGTGGATGAGTGCCGACACCGGTGTGGGGCCCTCCATTGCGTCGGGCAGCCACAGGTACAACGGGAACTGAGCCGACTTGCCGACCGCACCAACGAACAACAGCGCGGCGATGGCAGTGGCCGAATTCTGGCTGAGAGCGCCGGCCTCGGCGGCGCCGTTGAGCGCCCCGTAACTCACCGATCCGACAGCTTCGAATCCAATGAACATCGCCAACATGAAGCCCCAGTCACCGATGCGGTTGGTGATGAACGCCTTCTTGCCGGCGGTGGCGGCGGAGTCTCTGTGGTGCCAGAACGAGATGAGGAAGTACGAGCACGTGCCGACGCCTTCCCAGCCGAGGAACGTGACCAGCAGGTTCTCGCCGAGGACGAGCAGCGTCATCGACAGCACGAACAAGTTGAGGTACAGGAAGAACTTCGAGAACTTCGGATCGCCGTGCATGTAGCCGATCGCGAAGAGGTGAATCAGGAACGCGATTCCGGTGACGAACAGGCACATCGTGATCGACAACGGGTCGGCAAGGAACGCCATGTCGATCTGCAACGACGAAACCGGCACCCAGCTGAACAGCGTTTCGATGTGTTGCCGATCCTGCTCGTCGAGCGACAGCAGGTCGAAATACGCACCCGCCGACACGATGAACGAACCGAGCACCGCGCCGGCGGCGACGAAACCAGCCAATGGCTCACCGAGCCGACGACCGAACAGGAGGATCGTGAGAAACCCGGCGAGCGGGAACGCAGGAATCAACCAAATGACGTCAAGCATGATCAGACGAGCGCTTTCATCCGCGGAGCTCCGCGAGGTCGTCGGCGGTGGCGCCCGGGCGGCGGCGAAGAATGGAGATGATGATGCCGAGGCCCACCACGACTTCGGCAGCGGCCACCACCAACACGAAGAACACGGCAGTTTGGCCGTCGATGTTGCCGAACCTGATGGCGAAGGCGACGAATGTGAGGTTGACTGCGTTGAGCATGAGCTCGATACACATGAACATCACGAGCGGGTTGCGACGGATGAGCAACCCGGTTGCGCCAATGGCGAACAACACCGAGGCGAGCACCAAGTAGTACGTAGTGGTGGGGATGATCGCGGCGAGCATCACAGCTCTGCCTTCTGACCCTGGGATGTCTTCAATCGCGCCGCATGTTCCGCCGCGGCAGCCTTTTCAGCAGGCGACGTCTTGCGGGTGAGCAACACGGTGCCAGCGACTGCCACGATCAGCAGCACCGATGTGAACTCGAACGCAAACACGTGATCAGAGAACAGGTTGCGCGCCAGAGCACGGATGTTGTCGTCACCAGACGCAGGCAGCGGTTCGTTCTCGGCGAGGGTGTCGCGGCCGCGAACGATGGTGGCGATGAGCAAGCCGGACAGGCCGAGCCCGACGATGCCCGCCAACCACCGTTGCACTGGGAATGGTTCGATCTGAAGATTCTCGGCCTTGTCGACGCCGAGCAGCATGATGACGAACAAGAACAGCACCACGATTGCACCGGCATACACGATGACCTGCACGGCAGCCAGGAAATGCGCTTCGAGCGATACGAAATGCACGGCGACACCAAACAACGTGAGCACCAAGCTGAGTGCGGCGTGCACCGGGTTGCGGACGGCGATCACGCCGAGAGCACCAACCAGCACCATGGCCGACGACAAGACGAAGACGAGCAGCTCCATTATTTGTCGGATCCCTCTTGGTATCTGTCTGACTCCTCTTGACCCGGCTCGGCCGCACGTTCGCCGTAGCCCAGTTCATCGCTCCAGCCCACCACGCCACGGAAGTTGGCGTCGCCTGATGGCGATGTGGCCCGCATCCAGCCCGACGTGAGGACATCTTCGCCGTCGCGCCAGTCTTCCCACGGCAACTGTTGCGGCTTGCCGTCGTCGTCGACGAGCAACTCGTTCTTGGTGTAGATGGCGTCTTTGCGGTTGGTGAAAGAGAATTCGAACAGCTTCGACTCGGTGATTGCTTCGGTGGGGCACGCCTCCACACAGAGGTCGCAATGGATGCACCGCAGGTAGTTGATCTCGTAGATGAAACCGAAACGCTCCCCTGGCGACGTGGGGTTCTCTGGGTCGTTGTCGGCGCCACGCACGTAGATGCACTTGGCAGGGCACACGCCAGCACACAGCTCGCAGCCAATGCACTTCTCCATGCCGTCCGCGTACCGGTTGAGCACATGGCGACCATGCAGCCGCTCTGGCTTGGGGGTCTTCTCGTCGTCGGAGACGTTCGGGTCGTTGCCCTTGCCCTTCTTGCGGGCATAGCGACCGCCGGAGTATTCGGTGGTGACGACTTTGCCGCCGAACAGCTTGTGTTGGCGAATGGTGATGCCAAAACCCTCGAGGTAACCCATCAGTACACAGCCCCTTCGCGCTCACGGTTTCGCCTTGCCACGACGAGCGCAGCGGTGAACAACGCATAGCTCACGGCCATCGTGGCGAGTGACGCGGCCACGACCACGACAATGTTCCAGTCCCGGTCGCGGCCAAGTTGAATCGCAGCCAGGAAGATGAACCATCCCAGCGAGATCGGGATCAACAGCTTCCAACCGAAGTTCATCAGTTGGTCGTAACGCAGGCGCGGGAGTGTGGCCCGCAGCCAGACGTACACGTAGAGGAACGCCAACACCTTGACGATCATCCAGAGCGTGCCACCCACGGCACCGGCCCAACCGAAGATGTCGACGTCGCCGATGCGCAACGGCTGTGGCCCACCGAGGAACAACGTGACCAAGATGCCGCTCATGGTGATGACACCCATGAACTCGGCGAGGAAGAACAGCGCGAACTGGATCGATGAGTACTCGGTGTTGAAGCCGCCCACCAGTTCCTGCTCGGCTTCCACGAGGTCGAACGGTGGCCTGTTGAGTTCAGCGGTCATGGCGATCAAGAAGACGACGAACGGTACAAAGCCGGTGGCGACGATGTTCCAGTCGAGCAGCTCGTTCTGCCCGGCCACGATGCCCGACGTGGACAAGGTGCCGCTGAACAACAGAACGGCAGCGAGGCTGAGGCCCAGGGCGGCTTCGTAGGAGATCATCTGAGCCGTGGCGCGAATGGAGCCGAGCAGCGGGTACTTGGAACCAGACGACCACCCGGCGAGCATGATGCCGTAGACGCCGATCGAGCTGAGTGCCAACACGATCAAAATGCCCACCGGCGGGTCGATCAGCTGCAACCGAGTGGTCTCACCGAAGATGGTTATCGTGCCGTTGTTGTAGGTGCCGTCAGCGTTACGGCTGAAATCGCCACCCAGCGGGATGACGGACCAGATGAGGAACGCTGGCACGAACGACAGGAATGGAGCGAGGCGAAACACCCATTTGTCTGCCTTGTCCGGAAGCAGTGGTTCTTTGAAGAACAGCTTCATGCCGTCGGCGAGCGTTTGCAGCATCCCGAACGGGCCGGCCTTGTTGGGCCCGATGCGGTTCTGCATTCCGGCGACGATCTTTCGCTCGAACCACACCATGAACATGGTGCCGACGAGGCCGAGCACGAAGATGACGAGCACTTTCGCGGCGATGAACGCCAACACCTTCGCGCCCCACGAGTGGCCGTCGACCAGCGGATCGGCGGCGAACAGCGACCCAGCAAACACTGATGCGGTCAACTGGGACGGGTTCATGGCAACCTCTCGATCCGAACGTCGACGACCGAGGCCGCGACATCGATGAGGCTAGAAATGTCGGAGGTGTCCGAGGCGGATTCGCCCGTGCCGGAATCGTTCATTGCCGACTGGTTTCTTGCCGACTGGTTTCTTGATGGCTGGTTGAACGGAGCCCACAACACCCCGCGCGGTACCGACTCGTCGGCGATCACCGGCAACACCACCGTGCCCCGCGCTCCGATGATCTGTACGTCGGTGCCCCTGGGCACACCGATGCGATCGAGGTCGAGCGGGTGCACGTGAGCGCCAGAGCCAATCGCCAGGCCAGCCAGCGACGGGGCCATCTGTGTGCCGACGGCCCGGTCGTACAACTTGCGGCTGACCACCAACCGGTAGTCGTAGCTGTTCGGAGCCGGGTCGTCTGATGGTGGATCAGGGAGCACGTCCCCACCCGCGTTGCCAACTGCCAACACACCTTCGGAATCGTCGAGCGCGACTGCGGTGACGCCGGCATAGGCAGCGACCGTGGCTGCGATCTGCACGGTGAACTCGTCAACACTGGTGGCCCCGAGATCGTGCCCGAGCATCACTGCCAACTCGGCGGCGATCATCCAGTCGGGCCGAGCAGTGCCAGCCACGGTGACGGTTTGCTCGACCCGAGACACGCGCCCTTCGAGGTTCGTTGTCGTGCCAGACACTTCGGCAAACGCAGCAGCGGGCAACACGATGTCGGCTTGACGCGACGACTGCGAGAGGAATGTGTCGATCGAGACAACCCGGCGCGCGCCAGCGACCCCACGTCTCGCCAAGTCGCTGTCTGGGAAGTCACTCAAAGGATCGGCACCGAGCAACACCAGCAACTCGATCTTCCCGTCGGCCGCCGCACGAAGGTTGGCCGCAGTGTTGAACTCCGCGGACTGCGGAGCAAAGCCGAGCTGAAGCGCTCCGACGACGTTGCCGCGGCGTAGCGCCGGCAGCACTTTGGCGTCCGGCATCGCGTCCAGCACGGCGCGGATGTCTGCCCACGCGCGCAGTTCACTGGCGGCGAGGTTGCCTCGTCCGACCACGACCACCACGTCGCCCGACGCAATCTGTTCTGCGACGGAGGCATCCGCCAGCAGGGCTGCGATCTCGCCCTTGGTGCCAGGCTTGGGATGCACGCTACGCCAGGCGTACTTGCTGAGGCCGGTGGGTCGAGGTGTGGCCTCGATGAGTTTGGTCGAGCCATGAACGATTGCGTCGCGCAGCCGGATGTACAGCACCGGCAGTTCTTCTTTGAGGTCGGACCCAATGACGATGACCGTCTTGGCGGCAGCTGCTTCAGCGATGGTGGCGCGAGGCAGCGACAGCACTTCCGGCGGCAGACCATCGGCGAGCTGGGGATCGTGACGATCCACTCCGAGCGCTTCGGCCAGCTGCGCCCACGCAAACACCGATTCGTTGGTGAGGCGTGCACCGCCGATGAATGCAATGGACTCGGGCCCACCGTTGCTGAGGGCGGTACGCACCACGTCGGCAGTGAGCGACATCGCACCGCTCCATGAGGTGGCGACGTGACCGTCTTCTTGGCGGATCATCGGCTCGGTGAGCCGCTCGTGAGAGTCGATCGATTCGAACCCGAAGCGGCCGCGGTCGCACAACCAACCCCAGTTGACAGCTTCCACGTCTACGCCCTGCATGCGCAGCACCTGGTCGCGGCTCGAGTGCACCGACACGCGACAACCGACGGCGCAATCGGTACAAGTGGACTCCACCTGCTCGAGGTCCCACGGGCGCGCCTTGAAGCGATACGGCTTGGCGGTGAGTGCGCCCACGGGGCAGATCTGCACCACATTGCCCGAGAAATACGAAGCGAACGGCTCGTCGGGGAACGTGTTGACTTGGGTTGCATTGCCGCGGTCGATGAAATGAATGAGCTTGTCGCCAGCCACTTCATCGGCAAACCGGGTGCAGCGATCACACAGAATGCAGCGCTCGCGGTCGAGCAGTACGTGATCGCTGATGACGATCGGCTTCTCGAAGTTGCGCTTGGCTTCGACGTAACGACTCTCGCCTGGGCCGTGGCTGAACGCCTGGTCCTGCAGCGGGCATTCGCCGCCCTTGTCACAGACGGGGCAGTCGAGTGGATGGTTGACCAACAACAGTTCGATCATGCCCTCTTGGGCCCGCAACGCAGTGGGCGACGAGGTCTCCACCTTCATGTCGGGTGCCACGGTGATCATGCACGCTGGCTGCAACATGGGGCCGCGACCGGTGTCGATCTCCACCATGCACTGACGGCACATGCCAACCGAGTTCATGCGCGGGTGATAGCAGAACCGGGGGATGTAGTCGTCGGAACGATCCGCAGCGGCGATGACCGACTCACCCTTGCGAGCGGTGATTACCCTGCCGTTGATCGTGATCGCAACGGCGTTCGGGTCGGGAACTGGCTCAACCGGAGCGTCGTGATCTGGTTCGTCGTCGTCGACCCGCGCTCCGTCGCCGATCGGGTCGGTGTCTGCTCTCAACGCCTCGTTGTTCGGCGTCTCGGCTGCGGGCACAGCAGCTCCCTTCTCGTCGTTCGTCGGCACGTCCGATTCGGCGTCGGTCGGTTGCTTCTCGGCGTTCTGCTCGCCGGCCGCGACGGCATTTTCGTCAGAGTCGCTGGTGTCGGGCTCGGGCTGCTTGTTCTCGTCGTTCATCGAGGATCTCCCGCCGACACTGCCATCACGGGGATGCGCGGCCGAGCCCTGGTGATGCGAGCCTCGAAGTCTTCGGGGAACAGGGTGAGCGCTGAGTGGATCGGCACGTACGCAGAAGGGCCGACGAAGCAAATCGTCGTCATCTTGTACGGGAACGGGTGAGCCGCAAGACCGAGACGGCTGCTCGACGCGTGCGGCATCTCACCCGGGCAGATGGTTTCGCCGACTTGACGAATGGTGGCGAGATCGACGTCGGTCCCTTCGCCGGCAACCACACGCTCCACCACCCGGTAGAGCCAGGTTCCGCCCTCGCGGCACGGCACGCACTTGCCACACGACTCGTGGGCATAGAACCGCACCAGCGACAACGCTGCAGCAGGAATGTCCGCGGTGTGATCCATGACCATCACGGCGCCGGACCCGAGCATCGAACCAGCAGCGCCGGCTTCCTTGCCCTCGAATGGAATGTCGAGCTGTTCGGGAGTCCACCAGGGCGCTGAACCGCCGCCGGGAACGAACGCCTTGAGTTCGTTGCCTTCACGCATTCCTTGGCTGAAATCTTCGCCATAGATGAGGTCGCGGAACGTCGTGGAACCGTTGACGATCTCATACACGCCCGGACGCTTCACATGGCCGGACACCGCAATCATGCGGGTGCCGGGCGATGTCTCGGTACCGATGCCGGTGAACGCGGCCGAACCATTGGCGGCGATGAACGGCAGATTCGACAGGGTCTCGACGTTGTTGACGATGGTGGGCTTGCCGTACAGGCCGATCGCAGCGGGGAAGTACGGGGGCTTCAGGCGCGGCATCCCGCGCTCGCCCTCCAACGATTCGATGAGTGCGGTTTCTTCGCCCACGACATACGCACCCGCGCCCCAGTGGAACACGATGTCGACGCCGAAGTCGGTGCCCAGAATGTTCTTGCCGATGTAGCCGGCTTCGTACGCTTCGTTGAGGGCGACTGCGATGCGTTCGTGCGCCAACGCCATCTCTCCACGAACGTAGAGGAAGCATTGGCTGAGACCTGCCGCGTAGCACGCGATCAGGCAGCCTTCGATCAGCTGGTGCGGGTCGAGTTCCATCAGGAGACGGTCTTTGTAGGTGCCCGGTTCTGACTCGTCACCGTTGACCACGAGGTATCGTGGCCACACGCCTGCCGGGGTGAAACCCCACTTCACGCCAGCTGGAAACCCCGCACCACCGCGACCGAGCAACGTGGAGTTGCGCACCTCGGTGTGCATCTCCTCAGGTGTGCTTGCGAGGGCTCGCTTCAGCCCTTCGTACCCGCCCGTGGCGTGGTAGCGGTCCAGGGTGTACGAGTCGTCGTACTTGAAACGTGACGTGACGATCTGCGGGCGGTCGCCGTCTTCGTAGAACCCTGGTGCCCACGGGTACGGGCTGACAGATGCCATTACTTCGGTTCCTCGGCCTTGATGGGGAGCCACGCCGGAGCGGTGGTGACCGACTCGGGGGCCTGGACGCCCAACCCTCTGCCGGCCGGAATGTGCTGGCGTTGACGGCCAAGCGTTCCGTGCGGTGGGATCTCGGAGGTGAGCTTGCCCGACTGCAAGTCGTCGATGAGCTCGTCGAGTTCGGCATTGGTGACCCGGTAACGATGTCGGTAGTTCACCTGTAGGCAGGGCGCTTCCGTACACGCTGCTTGGCACTCTGCCTGCTGCAACGTGATCGAGCCGTCGGGCGTGGTGCTGCCCGCTTTGATACCGAGCCGTTGTTCGGCGTGGTGCATCAGCTCTTGGGAGCCCATCAGCTGGCACGACAACGTTCCGCAGATGTTGATGAGGTAGGTGCCAGTTGGTTCGAACCGGAACATCTCGTAGAACGACGCGGTGCCATACACCTCGGCAGGTGTGACGTCGACCAGTTCGGCCACGTGCCGCATGGCCTCCTCGGTGACGTACCCGTTTTGCTCCTGCGACAAATGCACCAACGGAATCAGTGCGGATTTCTTGCGCGGGTAGCGGGAAATGATCTCTTTCGCCAGCGCGACGTTGACATCGTTGAGTTTGCTCATCTATCTGTGCCCGATCTGTCTCTGATCATCGGTCCGCGCTCAACTGTCTCTGATCATCGGTCCGCGCTGATCTGTCTCTGATCATCGGTCGACATCTCCGAGTACGGGGTCGACGCTGGAGATCACAGCGACTGCGTCGGCCACCAGGCCACCGCGCATCATGTGCGGCAGACATTGAATGTTGACGAACGACGGTGCACGCATGTGCATGCGATACGGCGTGGACGAACCGTCGGACGCGATGTAGCAGCCGATCTCCCCACGAGGCGACTCGATACCCACGTAGACCTCGCCGACAGGCACCTTGAAACCCTCGGTGAAGATCTTGAAGTGATGGATGAGGGCCTCCATCGATTCGTCGATGCGCGCCCGCGGCGGCGGTGTGACCTTCTTGTCCTGAATGCGGTAGTCGCCCTTGGGCATGCGGTCGAGAATCTGACGGACGATCTTCATCGACTCGCGAATCTCGTTGAGCCGAATCGCGTAGCGGTCGAACGCGTCGCCATACGTGCCCACGATGACGTCGAATTCCATCTCGTCGTAGTGCAGATACGGCATGTCACGACGGAGGTCCCAAGCCACCCCGGTCGAGCGCAACACCGGGCCGGTGGCACCCAACGCAAGAGCCTCTTCAGGAGTGATGATGCCCACGCCCTGCAATCGCTCGCGCCAAATGGGCTGGCCGGTCATCAACACGTCGTACTCGTCGAGGCGTTCGGGGATGAGGTCGAGCAGGCGCAACACGTCGTCGCGCCAGCCCGGAGGCATGTCGGCTGCCACGCCGCCGGGGCGGATGAAGTTGTGGTTCATCCGCAGGCCGGTGACTTTCTGGAAGAAGCGCAAGACTTCTTCGCGCTCGCGCCAGCCGTAGATCATCATCGACACCGCACCGAGGTCCATGCCGTTGGTGGCCATGAACAACAGGTGGCTCGACATCCGGTTCAGCTCCGCAAGAAGCATCCGCATCCACACGGCGCGCTCGGGAATGTCTCCGTCGATGCCGAGCAGCTTCTCGGTGGCTATGGAGAACACCAGCTCGTTGGCGATCGGGCTGAGGTAGTCCATCCGGGTGACGTTGGTGCCGCCCTGCATGAACGTGAGCTGCTCGCCTGTCTTTTCCATGCCGGTGTGCAGGTAGCCGATGATCGGCTTGCAACGCAGCACCGTTTCGCCCTGGAGTTCGAGCATGAGTCGAAGCACTCCGTGCGTCGACGGATGCTGCGGGCCCATGTTGATGATCATGGTCTGATCTTGATCGGGGTCTTCCGGCAGGTCACCGAGCTTGGCCACTTCAGCCTCGCTCATACGCAGCACCGAACCGACCTCACGAAGCAACTCGCGAGCGCCCATTT
>JBBREA010000068.1:0-17010 GCA_038203385.1 Acidimicrobiales bacterium
GGTCGCCGAGCGGATCCGCATGGTGCTGACCGAGCCGTGGCAGCTACGCAACGAGGAGTTGCACATCACTGCCAGCCTCGGCATTGCGTTGGCCGACGCCACGTCGACTCCCGACAGCTTGCTCCGCGATGCCGACGCAGCATTGTCTCGCGCCAAAGAATTCCGACGTGGCTCGATCGTCGTCTTCGACGACGGCCTGCGGCACCAGGCCGACCAACGTTTGGCGACCACTTCTGCGCTACATGGTGCACTTGATCGCGGCGAGTTGGCGGTCCACTACCAGCCCATCATCGACATCGTCAGTGGAAAACTCACCGGCGCCGAGTCGCTCCTGCGGTGGACGCACCCGCAGCGCGGTCCGATCAGCCCGGCGGAGTTCATTCCACTCGCTGAGGAGAGCGGATCAATTGTCCCGATGGGTACGTGGGTGCTCGAGCAGGCATGCGAGCAGCTCGTCAGATGGCAGCTCGAGAATCCTTGTGCCTCCGGCATGACGATCGCCGTGAACGTTTCCGTCCGACAACTGCAATCTCCCGACATCGTCGACGTCGTTGGACGTATCCTGCGCGAGACCGGCGTGCGCCCGGCCGATGTTTGCCTGGAACTCACTGAGAGCGTCCTGATGAACGACGTCGAGTACTTCCAAACGACGCTCGGGAACCTTCACTCGCTAGGCGTCCGCCTCGCGATCGATGACTTCGGCACCGGATACTCGTCGCTTAGTTATCTCAGCCAGTTTCCCGTCGACACGGTCAAGATCGACCGAGCATTCGTCAGCCTGCTCGGCGCCAACAGCACCGACAACACGTTGACCGAAGCGATCGTTGCCATGGCGGGAGCCCTCGATCTCGACGTCGTGGCTGAAGGTATCGAGACGTATGAGCAGCTCTGCATCCTCCAGGACCTCGGCGTGCACCTTGCACAGGGCTTTCTCCTCAGCCGACCCGTCCCAGCAGCGAACATCAGCGAACTCATCAACTCCGGACACATCTGGACCGTCGAGACAGCACACCGAGTGACCACGTGAGTTGTCGATGCTAGACGAACACGGCCGCGTCGCGGCCGAGGTCTCCGAGCCGGCTCGGTCGGGTCGGCGTGTGACCGCGGCTGCCGCACTGACCGTGCTGGGTCTGTTCGGGGTCTTGACTTACGGCACGCTTCGGCTCGCCACGGACGCAGCGACACAACAAATTCACCAACGTGTTCAGGCCAACGCTGCTGTCGGGGTGACGTACGTCGAGGGCCAGATAGACACGATCGCTGATCTCGCTGGAGACTTCTCGGTCGACCAAGAATTGCTCGATGCCGTGGGCGACGGCACGGTCACCGAGATCGATACCGAGCGCGTGGAGGCGATCTTCGGTCCAGTGAGCAGGCGAAGTGAGGGCATCTCAGCCATGGCGGTGTTCACTGTTGACGGGCACTTGGCGGCCGTCTCGCCTCATGCGCCGACGTTGATGGGGGTGGACTTCAGCTATCGCGACTGGTTCAAGGGCGTGACATCCACGGGAGACGACTATGTGTCCGAAGCCTACGTGTCGGCGTTCGCCGGGCGACCCCGGGTGGTTGGAGTTGCTGCGCCAATGCGTTCCGTTGACGGCACGACAATCGCTTACGTGTTGATCACCTACGAGGTCGGTGCCATCGAGGCGTTCATCGACCGGTTCGCGAGCCGAGACATCTTGTTCACGGTCACGGATCAGCGGGGCGTGGTGGTCGGTGCGCCCGGCCAGGTTCCAGGCGAGCTCGTGTCGCTGCGTGGCGACCCGGGCGTCGATGCCGCGCTGGCCGGACGCTCGCTGGAAGTTGATCATTCCGTCGGCGGCGAGCAGATGTTGACCGCATACTCTCCCGTTCCCGGCATCGGTTGGACCGTGCGGGCCGACGTAACCGCCTCTACGGCGTACGCGAGCATCGGAAGTCTTCGCACGACCGTGCTCTCGCTCGCGGGTGTTGTTGTGCTCGGGCTGTGTGGCGCATTGGTCGCGATCGGTCACAGCGGCCGTCGGCGCCGCCAAGCAGAGACCCGCGCACTCGACGCGGCTCGCGAAATCGAAGTGGATCGGAATCTGTTGAGGCTCAGCCTGGCCGAGACGCAAGCGGCCGAACTCAGATACCGAACGTTGACCGCTCACCTTCCTGATACAGCGGTGATGGTCTGGAACGCTGACCTCCGGCTCGAGACGGTGGCGGGCCCGGGGGCGACGACTTGGCGCTACGAAGAGCGCAATGTCATCCCGGGACGGCTCCTGGAGGAGATTGTCGACGTCGACAAGTCTGCGCGGCTGCGGCCGTTCTATCAGTCCGGGCTGTTGGCGCCCGGCACGATGGAGTACTTCTCTGTACCGACCGGGTTGTACTTCCGGTTCGACGTGGCACCGATGCCGAACGCCGAGGGCGAGCCAGATCGGGTGTTGGTGATGGTCCGAGACATCACCGACCAAAAGGAGATTGATGTTCGGTTGCAGTACCTCGCTGATCATGATGCTCTCACGGGTCTCCTCAACCGTCGAGGGTTCGAAGCGGAGCTCGACCGACACATCGACGCCGTCGCCTGCTACGGAGCCACTGGCGCGCTGTTGCTTCTCGACCTGGACCACTTCAAGCAAGTCAACGACACGCTGGGTCACGGCGCCGGCGACGAACTCATCATCTCGATCGCAGAGGCGCTTCGGCGCCGTCTGCGCACGTCCGACATGATCGCCCGCCTGGGTGGCGACGAGTTTGCAGTGATTCTCCATCGAGTGGACGGCGACGAAGCCGCGCAGGTGGCGCAAGATCTGGTTGAAACCGTCCGCCGCGAGGTGACGTTGGAAGGCGTTGCCGAGGCCCACCGGCCAACCGTGAGCATCGGCGTTGCCGTCTTCGATGCACCCGGGATCTCCGCGAAGCAGATGCTCATCAATGCGGACGTGGCCATGTACCGAGCGAAGGCCGCAGGTCGAAATGGGTTCGCCACCCACTCTGAGGTCGACGCCCTCACCTCAGCGCACATCGGCCCTGTCGGCGCGCGATGAGCCCGTTGAACACGTGCGCTACTGTGCTCTGGATCGACGCAAGGGGGGTTCCGTGGCTGGCAAGTTCGAGGTGTACCAAGACAAGACAGGTGAGTACCGCTTCCGTTTGAAGGCGGGCAACGGTCAGGTCGTTGCCAGTGGCCAGGCGTACACCACCAAGAAGGCTTGCCTGAACGGCATCGAGTCGATTCGCAAGAACGCGCCAGATGCCCCCGTGGACGACCGAACTCTTTAGGGCCGCGACGCATGTGTGGCCGGTTTGTGTCGGCGTCGCCGCCCGAGCGAATTGCTGCGTACTTCGGCGCTGATGTCGATGTGGAGACTCTGGGCGACAACTACAACGTTGCGCCCACCAACGACATCTACGCCATCGTCACGAGAAACGACGCCACGACCGATGCAGGCGCCACACCCCAGCTACGGGCCTTTCAGTGGGGCCTGCTTCCCATGTGGGCGAAGGATCGCAAGGTGGGCCAGAAGATGATCAACGCCCGCGCTGAAACCTTGGCAGAAAAGTCTGCGTTCAAAGGTGTGTTCAAGAAGCATCGCTGCATCATTCCGATGGACGGGTTCTACGAATGGGCACCCGGAGCGCCCGACGGCCCCGTGACCAAAGCCGGCAAACCGATCAAGCGGCCCCAGTTCATCCACCGCACAGACGGTGAACCGCTGGCCGTTGCCGGTCTGTGGTCGGCCTGGCGCGACAGAAGCGACGGCCCGGGCGGGTCGTGGCTGCACACAGCAAGCGTCATCACCACCAGCGCCAACGCCACGATGGAACCAATCCACGATCGCATGCCCGTGATACTGCCCAAAGCCATGTGGCACCTCTGGCTCGATCCGAACAACCAGAACATCGACATGCTGCAGAGGCTGCTCGTGCCCGCCCCGGACGACGTGTTGACGATGCACGAGGTGTCGACTGAGGTCAACAACGTGCGCAACCACGGCGAAAGCCTCATCCAACCCATCGCTTGACGACGGGGTCCTGTCAATCGACGAGGGCCTGGTACACCATCTGTTTCAGCTGTGACCGAATCGGATACGTGCTCGACGGGAGCACTTGGGTGAGGAACACCACGGCCAGATCCTCGACCGGGTCGCACCAGAACGCTGTGCTCGCTGCGCCGCCCCACGCGAAGTCACCCGCGGACGAGATCACCTTGTTGGCCACGGGATCGATCACGACCGAGACACCCAACCCGAAGCCCACTCCAGCGAAGGTCGTCTCGGCGAAGAGGGGCCGTCCGATCATTTCAAGGTCGGCCCCGCCAGGAAGGTGGTTGCGGGTCATGTAGTCGACAGTTCGATTCCCCAGCAGTCGCACTCCACCGGTTTCACCTCGTCCGAGCAGCATGTGGCAGAACTTCATGTAGTCCGCCCCTGTGCCCCACAATCCGCCCCCTCCCGAAAAGAAGGCCATGCCGTCCGGTGGGTTCAGATCGACCGGCGATTCGAACGCTGGCCCAGATGCACCTTGACCGAGATACAGCGTTGCGCACCGGTCGCGCGACGCGTCGGGGACCGAAAACGCGGTGTCTGCCATTCCCAATGGCTCGAAGATCTCCAAACGGAAGAACTCATCGAGCGGCATACCGGACACCACTTCCACGACACGGCCGAGCACGTCGGTCGACACGCCATAGTTCCATTCGCTGCCTGGCTGAAACGCAAGCGGTAGCGCTGCCCATGCATCGCACGCCCCGGCGAGATCCATCCCTTCCGGCGCACCCCACTCGAACCCGGCGGCACGGTAGAGCGCATCGGTGACGTGTTGGTGATGAAAACCGTATGTCAACCCGGACGTATGGGTGAGCAGATGCCACATGCGCATGGGCTCGGTGAGCGGTTCCGTAACCGGTTTGTTGGCACTGCCTTCGCGGTACGCCCGACTGTTTGCAAATGATGGAATGAATCGGGCGACCTCATCTTTGAGTTCGAATTCACCACGCTCGTACAGCATCATCGCCGCCACCGACGTGATCGGCTTCGTCATCGAGAACATTCTGACGATGGTGTCCGTCGTGAACGGAACCTGGTTTGCGACGTCGCGACAACCCGCAACCGCTTCGTGAACCACCTCTCCGTGACGACTGATCATCAATTGGTAACCGGGCAAGCGGCCGTCGTCGACGTACTGCTGGAAGTGACGATCGATCCGGGTGAGCCGACCCGGATCGAACCCGCGGCGTGAAGTCATGGTCGACAGGTTGGCATCGACGTCACGCCACAGTGGCATCGTGGCCGGCGGCGCGAAGCGCAGTGCGAATCGCATCGGCGGCACGATCGAGTTCGTCCCGATCCACCGAAGTGGCCGCACTCGAGAAAGACAGCTCTCGCATGTCGTTCGTGGGAATGACGTGGATGTGCGTGTGCGGTACCTCGTACCCCGCGATGATGACGCCGACGCGTTCGGGAGCGAACGCCGTTTGTTGCGCGGCACCGATGATTCGGGTGACCTCGAAAAGGTGCGCAACCAGGGCGGGGGAGCCGTCGACCCAGTGGTCGAGTTCCTCGATCGGCACCACCAGCGTGTGGCCGTGGGCCATCGGGTTGATCGACAGGAACGCAACGCACAACTCGTCACGCCACACGAACGTTCCCGGGAATTCGCCTTGGATGATCCGGGTGAAGACGGTTGCCATAACCCGACGGTATCCCGATCTGACCATTGGGTTCGGCACGCGCGGTCGCTGCACCTTGTTCGCGTGCCCGGACGGCTTCGCGTCCAACCCTGCCTACAACCCGACTGCGTATGATGCGGCGAATGGCGCACGATGACCGCAGCGAGCATCCCGAACGCACGGTCGACACCTTGTGGACGGCGCCCAATCTGTTCACCTTGCTGCGGCTGTTGTGTCTGCCGATATTCGTGTGGTTGCTGTTCGGGTTGGAGTCGCGGCAGGCAGCGACTTGGATGCTCGGCATCCTGGGAGCGACCGACTGGATAGACGGTTATCTGGCGCGACGCCTCGGCCAGACCAGTGAGTTCGGTAAGAAGTTCGACCCCACGGTCGACCGATTGCTGTTCTTCGTGGGCATCGTGGCGATCCTGATCAACGAGTCGATGCCGTTGTGGTTCGGTATTGCAGTGCTGGCTCGTGAGATCCTCGTGGGCGGCACCATCGTCGTTGCGACGTTGTTGTTCAACATGCAGCGCTTCGACGTGACGTGGTGGGGCAAGACCGCAACATTCCTGTTGATGTTCGCCGTGCCCGGATTCCTCATGGGCAACAGTGATATTCCCGGAGCCGACGGTTTCACTGTCGCTGCTTGGTGTTTCGGCATCCCCGGCTTGATCCTCAGCTACTACACAGCGTTCATGTACATCCCCGACATCAAGGCCGCAATTGCGGCAGGCCGATCGCATCCGGCGACCCCACACCGAGTGGGTGACGCCGGCGCAGAGAACTCCACGAGTGTCTGACGTACAACCCCAGCCGTGTACGGTTGGTTCCATGAACGTGCCCAACGACTTGCGTTACTCCGCCGAGCACGAATGGGCTCAACACCTCGACACCAGCTCGAGGGTTCGGGTGGGCATCACCGACTACGCCCAAGACGCGTTGGGCGATGTGGTCTACGTGGATCTTCCCGCCATCGGTACCGCCGTGGCCGCAGGTGAATCCGTTGGCGAACTCGAGTCGACGAAGTCGGTTTCGGAGATGTACGCACCCGTCACCGGCATGGTTGTCGCCATCAATGAGGCGCTCGCAGACAACCCTCAACTGCTGAATGAGGACCCGTACGGCGATGGTTGGTTGTGCGAGATCGAGATCAACGGACCCGCCGAATTCGAGTCGTTGCTCGATGCCAACGCCTACACCGCCCTCACCGAAGGTTGAGCGCAGTGTCCTACACGTTCTGCAATCAATGTGGTCACCGCAACCCGCCGGACAGCAGTTTCTGTTCCAGTTGCGGGTCCGCGCTCGACATGCTAGACGACCGTACGATCACGCTCACTGCCGTCGATCCGCTACAAGACGCACCCGGTAGCCACGATGATCTCGTCATTCCTGTCGGCGATCTGAGCAAAGAGTCAGGTGTGCTCATCGTACGCGCCGGCAATCAAGCGGGGTCGCGGTTCGAGCTCACCTCAGACATCACACGGCTGGGTCGCCATCCAGACAGCGAGATCAGCCTCGACGACATCACCGTCTCGCGTCGTCATGCCGAAGTGCAGCGAACTGCGGAGGGGTATTTCGTCGCCGATTCCGGTTCGTTGAACGGCACCTACGTCAATCAGGAGCGGGTCGAACGCGCTCAGTTACGCCACGGTGACGAGCTGCAGATCGGCAAGTTCCGGCTCGTCTTCTTCGAGCGCGACGATGGCTGATACCCAAACCTCTTATCTGTCGATCGGCGAAGTCCTGGGCCTCTTGCTCGAAGAGTTTCCCGACGTCACCATCTCAAAGATCCGGTTTCTGGAAAGCCAGGGTCTCATCTCACCGGAACGTACGTCGTCGGGCTATCGAAAGTTCTACGACGACGACGTCGAACTGTTGCGAGTGATCTTGACCGAACAACGGCTCAACTATCTGCCGCTCCGCGTCATCAAGGACCGACTGGAGACCGGCGAAATCGACCCCACGGGCGAGCACCTTCGCAATCACGACAGCACCGAGCAGGGCATCGACCCCACACCTGCACATCCCACCGGACGTGTCGCCGCAGCCCTCGCTGCCGGGTCGAACGAGTTCGAGCAAACGGTCGACAACGAGTTGGCCGCAGCGTTTGCCACTCACCAGGTGCCCTCCAACGTCGTCCACGACGGACGCGCTCCCTCCAGCACCCGGAGCGCTGCCACTGATCACACCGATGGCGGTGACGACACCGATGGCGGGTACGACGAGCCGGTGCCCGCCGCAAGTGTCGCCTCGCATCCTGCTTCGCGATCCCAACCACCGTCGCCAACGGAGCGCCACACCGCCACACAGCCACAACTGCTTCCGGGGGTGCTGCTGGATCAGGCTGAGTTGTGCGCCATGGTTGGCATCACGCCCGCCGAACTCGATCAGCTCGAATCGTTTGGGGTGCTGGCACCGAATACGCGGAATGGGCCGCCGCTGTATGACGACGAGGCGGTGGCCATCGCGTCACCGGCGGTCCAGTTTCTTCGCTTGGGCGTCGATGCCAGACACCTCAGGGCCTTTCGAACGGCGGCCGAGCGAGAGGTTGGCTTGTACGAGCAACTGATCACACCGCGGTACCGCCAGCGGAATCCCGAAGCGCGAGCAGAAGCGCTCGATCATCTCCGAACGCTCAACCAGTTGGGCGGTTCGTTACGAGCTGCACTTACCCAACACGCCCTGCGGCACCACTTCGAATCCTGAGACGGTTACCCGAAGGCGCGCGTCTTGCCGCCTCGGGTAGTGTCGAGCCATGATCCCCGTGGAGCTGGTTGGAGTGCGCGTCGAGATCCCGGCGAATACGCCGATGATGCTGTTGCGTGAGCAAACTGGACAGCATCGGTTGCTTCCGATCTACATTCGCAGCGTCGAGGCTGCGGCAATCCACGACGCCATCGACGGCACCGAGCCGCCGCGCCCGCTCACCCACGACTTGTTCATCGACGTGCTCGATGAGCTCGGGTCGACTTTGGAAAAAGTGCTCATCACAGACTGCCGCGACCACACGTTTTACGCCGAACTGCACCTGATGACGGGTGAGATGTCATCGGTGGTGTCAAGCCGACCATCGGACGCTGTTGCCCTGGCGCTCCGTTGCGAGGCCCCGATCTTCGTCGATGACGACCTGCTGAACGTGGCCGGGCATCTGCCGCCTGCGGACGAGGCGGAGCAAGCTGAGGACATCATCGATGAGTTCAAGGACTTCATCGACCAGGTGTCGCCGGATGACTTCGCCACCGAGTGACCGGTTCTTGGAAACCAGGTTTGCGCACGATCGGTTGACGGCGCGCCCGCTGGGGCCTATCCTCACAACCCTGTAGTTACGACCTTGTATTCGGTTGGGGCAGCGAGATCGGAGAGACCCGTGAGTGAAGGTTTTAGTGGAACGCAGGCTGCCTCGGTGGTCGGCATCACGTATCGGCAACTGGATTATTGGGCGCGTACCGAGTTGATTCGGCCGTCTCTCAGCGACGCCACCGGCAGCGGGAGCCGCCGCCGATATAGCTACAAAGATCTGTTGGAGCTGCGCGTCATCAAAACGTTGCTCGACGCCGGCATCAAGCTCGAGTCCGTTCGAGAGGTCTTCAACTATCTGCGCCAGCATGTCACCACCGACATCTCATCGGCGCACCTCGTCATCAGTGGTAACTCGGTCGTGCTGGCCGTCGACAGCGGTGAACTCATCGACGTGCTCGCGAAAGGCCAGGGCGTGCTCAACGTCCTGTCGCTCGCAGGGGTGAAAGACGAAGTCGACAGTCAGCTCGTGCCGTTGTTTCATGGGGTCGACGCCGACCTCGCCGCCGCCGTCGGCAGCTGACGTGCAGTTCTCACCCCTCGACCGAGTGCACCGCGCCCTCGGCGCCAAGATGGTGCCCTTCGGGGGATGGGACATGCCCCTCGAGTACACCGGCACCGTCCACGAGCACCGAGCGTGCCGCACCTCAGCAGTGGTGTTCGACGTCTCGCACCTCGGCACCGTGCATCTCTCCGGTGACCAGGCGTACAAGATGTTGCAGCGCACCCTCACCAACGATCTCGACAAGATCGCCCCCGGCAGAGCGCAGTACACGCATCTGCTGGCAGACGATGGATCCGTACTTGATGACATCATCGTGTGGTGGCATCCAGACGGCACCTTTTCCGTCATGCCCAACGCGTCGAACACCGACGATGTCATCGCATCGCTCGGCGGTATCGATGTCACCGAGACGCGCGCTGTCCTGGCCGTTCAGGGACCCACCGCCAAGCAACAGATGGCGGCGGTGTTCCCGGAGGCCGCAGCTGTCGGCCGCTTTCGCGTCGTTGAATGCCAGTGGAACGGTGTTGAGTGCACCGTTGCTGGCACCGGTTACACCGGTGAAGCAGGTCTCGAAATCGCCATTCGTGCCGACGCAGCCGAATCGTTGTGGCAGGCGATCACCTTGGCGGGCATCGAGCCGGCGGGGCTGGGCGCTCGCGACACCTTGCGACTCGAAGCCGGGTTGCCGCTGCATGGCCACGAACTCGGGTTGAGCATCACACCGCTCCAAGCCAACCTGGCGTGGGTCGTGGCGTTCGACAAGCCCGAGTTTGCGGGTAGGGCTGCGTTGCTCGCCGAGCGAGAAGCAGGTGTCGGGCGAATTCTTCGTGGAATCGCCACCGAAGGCCGCCGACCGCCTCGCAGCGGCTGTGCCATCGAGCTCGACGGTCAGGCCATCGGCGAGGTCACGTCCGGCAATTTTTCCCCGATGCTCGAGCACGGCATTGCGTTGGGATTCGTCCCGCCGCACCTTGCCGAAGGTACTCACGTCGACATCGATGTGCGTGGCGCCAAGTTGGCCGGCACCATCGTGCCAACTCCTTTCGTGTGAACGAAACGATCGTCGGTCTCGACGCCGACACGCAGCGCACCCTGGAACTCATCGGGCTGTTCGTCTTTGCGCTGTCTGGGGCTTTGCTGGCAGTACGCAAGAACTACGACATCGTGGGCATGGGCGTGCTGGCTTTCGCTACGGCGTGCGGCGGCGGAATCATCCGCGATGTCATGCTGGACGACACGCCACCGATCGCCTTTCGCGACCTTGCGTACCTACTCATCCCACTCGCGGCCACCAGTGCAGTGTTCATCGGCCATCGCGCCATCAGCACGCATCTCCTCGGCATCGGTGCGGTGTTCGACGCGGCCGGGCTGGGACTGTTCTGTGTCACCGGTACGGTCAAGGCGTTGGAGTTCGGCGTTCGGCCTGCTCCCGCAGTCGCGCTGGGTGTCATCACCGCAGCGGGGGGCGGAGTTCTACGGGACGTGCTCGCCCAGGAGTCTCCCGCCATGTTTCGCGCTGACAGTGTGCTGTTCTCCATCCCTGCCGCACTGGGCGCGACGCTCGTGGCGCTGGCTTGGAAGGGCGACTGGTATACCGGTCTCGTGGGAGGAGGGGCTGCACTCGGCGTCTTTCTCCTCCGAGTTGGCGCCATCTACTTCGACTGGCACGCTCCGCGGCCACGACCTTGAGCGGGTCAGTATCGGCCTGAGCCCTTCTTCGCGGACGCTTTCTCGGCAGGTGCCTTCTTCGCCGGTGCCCTCTTGGCAGGTGCCTTCTTCGCAGATGCTTTCTTCGCAGATGCTTTCTTGGCCGGTGCTTTCTTGGCCGGTGCCGGGGCGAACACGGCCTCTGGCGTGGCTGTTGGCCGACGAACTGGCTCTTGGACGCGGGGAGGTGCAGTCGGGTTGGATGGGCGACTCCCTCCCATGCCGGGAATGCGTAAACCGCCGAACAAGCCGCCAGCGTTCTCGGCCAACTGTGTGAGCGGCCCGAGGCGCCTCGAGACGTCGCCGACCATTTGTAGCATGTCGCCGAGCTGCGCCGGCAGGGTCGCAAAGCCGGGTGAGCTCAGCGTGTCGGTGATGCGAACGATGTTCGGTGCTGCCTTGCGAATGGGGCCTTCCATCGCCTGAGTGATCGAATCGGCGGTCTGGATGGTGCGTGTGAGCTGTGGCATCGCCGCTTTGATGGGGCCTTCGAGTTCGGCCATCAGCGCATTGATCCGCGTGGCCGCCTCGTTGAGATTGTCCATCGTGCGATTGAGGTTCTCGAATGCCTTGATCATCTCGTCGGCGCCGCGCCGCAACTGCTCGACCGTGCGAATGCCCCCAGCGATCGGGGCCGCAAGGATATTGATCACGTCGGAAAAGGCATCGTGGCGGTCATCACTCATGACGGCTCAGGCTACGCAACGGTGGTGCTCGTCGATGTGATCGAGGGTGCCGTGGTGGTCGTGGTTGTCGTGGTGGTCATGGTCGACACGGGGGCCGTGGTGACGGTGGTGGTCGTGGAGACCGGTGGCACGCTCGTTGTCGACGTGGAACTCGACGCCGCAGTGGTGGTGGTGGTGGTGGTGGTGGTGGTGGTTGGAGCGGGCATGGTGGTCGTGGTGGTGCTGGAACTCGTTGTCGTGGTGGTGGGTGAAGTAGTGGGAGTCGGATCAAGCGTTGTCGTGGTGGACGTGGCAGGCGGCACGCTCGACGACACCGTCGTCGAGGTAGTGGTGGTCGGCGGGGGAGTGGGCTGGAACCGGGCGTAGAACACGATCGGGCGATAACGCGCCGGGTCGGGATATGCGTGACGCACCATGTCTCGAGCGTTCGCCGAGAGGGTAATCACCAACGAGCCGTAGCCGTCTCGCCACGGGAGCACGTGTGCGTGGTACGTGTTGCCTTGCTGAGCATTGCCACGGGGAATGCGCCGCTCCACTTCCACGGTCTGCCACGGACCCCATGGGTCATCGGCGACATCGATCACGTAGTCATCGCCCCAGTATCCGTCGACAGCCGTTGCCGACACCCACTGACCGTCGAGGTAACGCGGTTGCATCGGGTTCTCGACGAAGTACCGCTGCGAGAACGGCACAGCGTCGGCGCGGTTCGATGACCAACCGTCCGCCGTTCGGTACTCGGGCTTGAGGTCGAGCCGATGCAGCGGTACTCGTGCAACGAACATCTGGGTCGCTGAGTGATTACCGGCCCAGAAGCCACCTTCGCGGAGCAGATTTTGTTCGAACGTATTGCCGAAGAGGTATGTGTGGGACGCATCTGACTCCACGGCATATCCAAACATCGGTGCCACTCCGCTGTCTGGGGCGAGCTGGAACGAGAGACGCCTCATCGTGGTCGCGTCGTATGTGGCGACAAACAGTCGGTTCGGGTGCCAACCGAGCCCATCCGGTGGTCGCGGATCCACGGCGTCTTTCACCATCTCAGCCCAGAACACCGTGACGATGTTGCCGTTGGTGTCCCCGCCCATCGGCCAGAACCACTTGCTCAACACCGAACCCCTGCCGTCGCCCGGCTCGAACTCGGTCGGCACGTCGGCGGTTCCTCCGTGTAGCAGAGTGAAGCACTTCCCCTCCTGCAGAAGCGCCGCATTGTGCACGAACCGCGCCTGGTCCAGACGCGCCGCTGTGCCTCCTTGATCGATGAAGGTGTCTTGGAACAGCCAGAGATAACGGTTTCCGCCGAGGCGAGTGACGTGTTGGTAGTCCCAACCCAACACCGGGCCGACTCGTCTCGAGAAGAACAGATCCAGCTCCACCGAGTTCAAACTCGACACGCAGCCAACGTGAGTGCCCACGTGCCCGCCTGCGGTGACGGTGCGACTAGCCGCCCAAGGGGGAGGAGCCAACGTGTTCACCGGGGGCACGTCTACGGGGGCCACGGGAATCGGACGGGCAGCGACGCTGGGATTGTTGGCATCGACGGTCAACTCGTACTCACCCTGTTCGGTGGCAAGCGTCGATGATGTTGTAGGCAATGAACTCGACGGCAGGTACGTCGCCGCCGATGTGGTGCTGGCGACGGTGGTGTTGGAGGGGTTTGTTGTCGTTCGCTGCGTCGTACGCGGCGCAGCAACGAACTCGTCGGTCGATGTCGGGGCGGGCGATGCTGGTGACGGCAACCCACTCGTCGTCGACCCAGCCCCGTCGGCTAGCGAGTCCCCATCGCCGCTGCACGTAGCGACAACGAGAACCGCGAGCGCGAGGAACACCGAGCCGCCGACGGCGTACCAGTGTCGAGGCAACGCCTGCGCGCTGGCTCGAAATCGTTCTGGCGGCCGCATCATTGGTGCAACGGTAGCCCGAACTCACCGGCTGATGGCGTACGCCTCGAGCGGGTCACAGGTGCAGACCAGGTTGCGATCACCATACGCACCATCGATTCGCGACACCGGCGGCCAGTACTTGGTGTCTCGTAGCGAGTCGACCGGGAAAGCAGCCGATTCAGTGGTGTACGGCTGCTCCCACTTGCCGAGCACGTCGACAGCCGGGTGGGGGGCGTTACGCAACGCGCTCGACTCGATGGGCGTCAGGCCGTTCGCCACGTCGTCGATCTCAGCTCGAATCGCGAGCATGGCATCGATGAACCGCTCGATTTCGCCGAGATCCTCGCTCTCGGTGGGCTCGATCATGAGCGTCCCTGCCACCGGAAAGCTCATGGTTGGGGAGTGGAATCCGTAGTCGATCAGGCGCTTGGCGATGTCATCGACCGTGACACCGGTGACCCTCGTGATCTCACGGATGTCGATGATGCACTCGTGGGCGACCCGGCCCGCGTGCCCTGTGTACAGCACCGGATAGGCCGGCGCGAGGCGAGTGGCCACGTAGTTCGCGACTGTGATCGCGATCTCCGTGGCTCGCTGTAAACCCGATCCGCCCATCAACTGGATGTACACCCACGGGATGGGGAGAATGCCCGCAGACCCGTAACGGGCCGCCGACACCGCCCCGACGGGCTGCGAGCCCATCGGCGCCAGTGGGTCTCCGGGAAGAAACGGTGCGAGGTGCGCACGCACTGCGACGGGACCAACGCCTGGGCCGCCGCCACCATGGGGAATGCAGAACGTCTTGTGCAAGTTGAGGTGGCTCACGTCGGAGCCGAACTTGCCCGGCTGGGCCAGCCCTACGAGCGCGTTGAGGTTTGCCCCGTCGACGTACACCTGGCCGCCGGCGTCGTGCACCATCGCACACAAGTCGCGAATCCCCACCTCGAACACACCATGCGTGGACGGGTAGGTCACCATGATCGCCGCCAACCGATGACCGACCTTGTCGATCGCGTCCCCTAGGTCTGCCATGTCGACGTTGCCCTGGTCGTCGCACTTGACCACGACCACATCCATCCCGGCCATTACTGCACTGGCAGCGTTGGTGCCGTGTGCGCTCGCGGGGATCAGGCAGACCACTCGTTCGAGATCATTGCGACTGTGGTGGTAGGCACGAATCGCAAGCAACCCGGCCAACTCGCCCTGGCTGCCGGCATTCGGTTGCACGCTGACCGCGTCATACCCGGTGATCGTGGCCAGCGCAGCTTCAAGCTCGGAGATCATGGTGCAGTAACCGACGACCTGGTCGTCGGGTGCATATGGATGCACGTTGGCGAACTCGGGCCAGGTGATCGGCTCCATTTCCGATGTTCCGTTGAGCTTCATCGTGCATGAACCGAGAGGGATCATGCTGCGATCGAGCGCGAGGTCCCGGTCGGCCAACCGCCTCAGGTAGCGCAGCATCTGGTGCTCGCTGTGGTGCCGGTGGAACACAGCTTGCGGCAACAGCTCGCCCGAGCGACGCAGCGCTGCAGGAATCGCGCTCGCCGGCACAGGTGCGGATTCTTGCATCGACAGTGCCGGCGCCCCGAACGCTCCCGCAACGAGGCCCAGCACCGCCGGAGTCGTCGTCTCATCACACGACAGGCCGACCGCACTCGACGAGACACGGCGCAAGTTCACGCCGGCAGCATGACCAGCGGCGAGGACAGCATCGGCCTCGACCCCGTCGATCACCACGGTGTCGAACCACGAGTCGTGACGAACGCTGAGACCGTTGGCGGCGAGGTGGTTGCTGATCAGCGTGGTGAGCGCGTGCATGCGCTCACTGATGCGTTTGAGCCCTTCGGGGCCGTGGTACGTGGCGTACATGCCGGCGATGTTGGCGAGCAGCACTTGCGCCGTGCAGATGTTCGAAGTGGCCTTCTCGCGGCGAATGTGCTGCTCGCGAGTCTGCAACGCCAAGCGCAGCGCCGGTCGCCCGGCGGTGTCGGTGCTCACGCCCACCAATCGACCCGGCAACGAACGCGCTGCGGCTTCTCGAACCGCGATGAATCCAGCGTGCGGGCCGCCGAATGCCATCGGCACACCGAATCGTTGGGCGGAGCCCACTGCGATGTCGGCGCCCAAGCTGCCGGGAGAAGCCAGCAGCACACACGCCGCGAGGTCGGTGACGACGATCGCCTGGGCCCCCATGGCGTGCGTGCGGTCGATCGCCGACGTCCAGTCGGTCACCGCCCCTGTGGAGGTGGGGTAGCTGAACAGTGCACCGAAGATGCCATCTCCCGCCAGTTCATCGCCGAACAGTTGGTCCACGTCGCCAACGATCAGCTCGATCCCGATCGGTTCGGCCCGAGTTGCCAACACCGACAGCGTCTGAGGGTGTGTGTCGTGATGCACGAAAAAACGGTTGGCCGTTCCTTTGGTGAGGCGCCGAGCCATCGTCATTGCCTCGGCCGCAGCGGTGGCCTCGTCGAGCAGCGACGCGTTCGCCACATCGAGGCCCATGAGATCCGACACCATGGTTTGGAAGTTCAGCAGGGCTTCGAGGCGCCCCTGACTGATTTCGGGCTGATACGGCGTATAGGCCGTGTACCACGCCGGATTCTCGAGCACGTTGCGCTTGATCACACCAGGCGTGTGGGTGCCGTAGTACCCCTGCCCAATGAGGCTGATCATCGATTGGTTCTGGTCGGCAAGCGTGCGCAACCGCGCCAACACTTCGGCTTCCGATCGAGGCCCAGGCAGATCGAGCGGCGCACTCATGCGAATCGGCGCCGGCACCGTTTGGTCGATGAGCTCAGAGACCGAGGCGACGCCGATCACGTCGAGCATGTGAGCGACATCGGCATCCCGAGCGCCGATGTGGCGGGCGACGAAGTCGTCGTGGGCGAACAGATCACTGAAAAGTGTCTCGGTCATGACTGCTGATTACTCCTGGGGCGGCGCGATGGAATCGGCCCCCGCTGTCATCGATACCTGAGAGTTTCAGCCAGTGACCCGGCCTTTCCCCGTCGGCGAGGCGAAAGGCGAACCGATCTCCTGCTTTCCAGCGTTGCCGTTGAGATTCACCCAATCGGTCCGGGTGCCTGAGAGATTCCGGGGTGGTTGCTCCTTCGGCGTCGCCAGGCAGTGCGATGAACACTGTTCGAACGACTCTCCCGACCAGGTGGTACGGCAACGCCAGGCTACACGCCGCGTCCGTGACCACGTGACACACTCGAGTGGTGACCGACAGACCAGAACGCGGCGTGTATGCCAATCGCACCCTGAACCTGAGATCGGTCGAAG
>JBBREA010000069.1:0-16800 GCA_038203385.1 Acidimicrobiales bacterium
GCGCGTGCGTGTGAAGCCGCAGCCCTCGCCTCGTAACTGCTACTTCGAGTAGCTCGTGGCGAGGTCGATCAAGAGGCGCGTGCCGAAGCCGGTGGCGCCCTTGGTCTTCCAGCCCGTGTGCGCGTCGGCGTTCATCGGCCCAGCTATGTCGAGGTGGGCCCATGGCACGTCCCCGACGAACTCGGAGAGGAAGATCGAAGCGGTGATCGCTCCGGCGTAGGGGCCGCCGACGTTCTTCATGTCGGCGACAGTGGAGTCGATGAGCTTTCGATAGCGATCTCGCGAGAGGGGCATTTCCCACACCGGCTCGTCGGTGACTTCGGCCGAGGCGCGCACCTTGTCGATGAGATCGGCGTTGTTGCCAACGACCGCGGCGATGTCTGTGCCCAGCGCCGCCATTGCCGCACCGGTGAGTGTGGCAATGTCGATGATCGCATCGGGCGTCTCCTCGGCTGCCAACGACAGACCGTCGGCGAGGACCAGCCGACCCTCTGCATCGGTGTTGTGGATCTCGGCCGTCTTCCCGTTGCGAAACGTCAGCACGTCACCCAGCTTCACCGCTGCTCCAGACGGCATGTTGTCGGTACACATCAGCCACGCAGACACCTTGTTGCGGCAACCCAGTTCGGAAAGCGTGGTCATTGCGGCAAGCACCGCGCCCGCGCCGGACATGTCCATCTTCATCATGGCGCTCATCGGGTTGGTGGGCTTGAGGCTGAGACCGCCCGAGTCGTACATCACACCTTTGCCCACCAATGCGACGTGAGCCTTCGCCCCGCGTGGCGAGTAGGTGAGCTTGATCATCCGCGGCGGCTCGGTCGAGCCGGCGTTGACTCCGAGCATGCCACCACAACCCAGCACGGCGAGCTGATCCTTGTCGAACACCTCGACGTCGAGCCCATGCTCGGCGCCGAGCTCTACGGCGAGGGCAGCGATCTTGCGGGCGGTGAGATCGTTGGGCGGCAGGTCTGCCAACTGGCGCGCCAAGCAACCAGCGCGCGATGTCACGGCGCCACGTGCTGCGCCGGCGACCGCATCCGTGTCTGCCTTGGCGGCGACGACAAGCGCAAGCGACGCCAGGTCGGGCCAGCCGACTGTTGCAGGCTTTGCTCCGTCGTATCGATAGCGCGCCAACGCAACACCTTCCACCACAGCTTGAGCAGCGGCAGCCGGATCGGCGGCACCGTCGGCGATGTTCGTGGCCAGATGGGCGAAGCGAACTGCGGCGCGAGCGAACGCTGCGGCAGCATCTCGAAGCTCGTTGGTCGTCGGTGTCTCCCCCACCCCGACAGCGATCAGCGTTGCGCCGTCACGAGCTGGAATCAACAACGTCTGCCCGACCGCCCCCTCGAAGCCGAGGGTCGCGAGATTCGACCTGGAAAGACCGAGTTGACGCGGCACGGCGCCGCTCGGGCGAACAGCGATGCCGAATGCTTCGGCGGTACGCGGGAGGGAACGGACAACGGTGACGTCTGCAGCGAGCATGGTCACAGTCTGGCGCGTCACGCAACGTTCACACGACCGTCATCACTCCCCGTCGTAGGCCATGTTCACCGTTTGTTATGGTCTGCTTCATCGCTCGGACGCCTCGCGTCGCGCAGCGTGAACACCGCCGGGGGAATTACTTCGGCGTCTGTATTCACCTACAAAGGGAGAAACACATGATCTCACGTGGATCTACGAAGCATTGGCAGCGAGTTGCCGGTGCCGTCGCAGCATTGGCTCTGTTTGCCGGAGCCTGTAGCGACGATGACGACGATGCGGCCGAAGACACCGCAGTCGAGTCAGACGACACCACAGCCGCTACCACCGGTGACACCACCTCGGACACCGGTGACACCACCTCAAACACAGGCGACACCGAAGGAACCACGGCCGACACGGTCGAGGTCACCCAAGGGGGCAGCACCCTCGATGCCGTCAAGGCGGCAGGCACGCTAAAATGTGGCGTGAACGACACGCTTCCAGGCTTCGGAGCGGTCGACGCCGCCGGCGAGTTCGTCGGCTTCGACATCGACTTCTGCCGGGTCATCGCAGCGGCCGTGCTCGGCGATTCCGAGGCGGTCGAGTACACGCCGCTCACGGCTGACACGCGTTTCACTGCGCTCCAGTCGGGCGAGGTCGACGTGCTGATCCGGAACACCACCTGGACCGCCACACGTGATGGTTCCGAGGGTTTGACGTTCCTCAAGGTCACGTTCTTCGACGGCCAGGGCATGATGGTGCCCGCGTCCAGTGGGCTCACCACGCTCGAGGACCTTGCGGACGCCAACATCTGCGTCACCAGCGGCACCACGACCGAGCTCAACCTCGCCACGGTGTTCGCCAGCCGGGGTATTCCGTACAACCCGGTCGTGTACACCACCGACACCGAGCTACGCGAGGCCTACGAGAGCGGCCAGTGCGAGGGGTGGACCACTGACGCCTCGGGGCTCGCCGCCTGGAAGAACACCATCGAGGCCGAGGGTGGCGAAGAGCAGTTGGTGATGCAAGAGATCATCTCGAAAGAGCCGCTGGGCCCATCGGTGCGCGACGGCGACAGCCAGTGGGCACACGTGGTCGACTGGGCCACGATGTCGACGATCCAAGCGTGGGAATACGGCATCGACTCGACCAACGTCGACGGGTTCACCACCGATGACATCGGCATCCAGAACTTCCTCGGGCAGGCCGACTGGGATCCTGGCCTCGGGCTCGACGCGGACGCGTTTGCGAACGTCATCAGTCAGGTCGGCAACTACCAGGAGATCTACGAGCGCCACGTGACGCCGCTCGGGCTTCCGCTCGAGGGGTCGGTCAACGACCTGTGGAGCAACGGTGGCCTGATGTACGTCCCGCCGTTCCGCTGATCCGCTGACGGTTCAAGAGGCCAGATGAAGGAACCGGGGGCGGGCCGAGTGCCCGCCCCCGGGCACCACCCACGATGAGCACGATCGAATCCGAACTTCGACCCATCCCGCGTGTGCCGCTGTGGCGCAACGTGCGCGTCCTACGAATCGTCGCCCAGATCGTTGCCGTCGGCATCGTCGGCTCGATCGTGTACCGGCTGTTCGACAACCTCACCACCAACCTCGAGGATGTCGGCATCTCGACCGACTTCGGGGTGCTTCGCCGACCCGCCAACTTCGCGGTGCGCGACGACCCTGGGTTCGACATCCAGAGCCCGGTCGTACCGAACCTCATGTGGATCGGCGTCAAGAACACCTTGATGTCGGCGTTCGTCGGGATCGCGATCGCAGTCATTCTCGGCACGCTGATCGGAATCGGGCGACTGTCCACCAACTGGCTCGTGCAGAAGATCTGCACGGTCTACGTCGAGACGTTGCGCAACATTCCGCCGCTCGTCATCATCATCTTCTTCGGGTTCGCCGTGTTCACGTACGGCCCCTTCCCGATCTTCAACCCGCGCAACCCGCCGTGGCAGGTGAAGGTGCCGGGCACCGATGACAACCTGCTGATCCTGTCGAACGAACGATGGGGCTTCCCGTCGGCCATGAAGGACGGCAACGTCGGAATCTTCTGGATCCTGATGCTGGTCGCGGCGATCGCCGCGAGTGTCATGTGGTGGTGGCGCACGCAGGTCAACGTGCGCACCGGCGCCTCCCACCACCGTGTTGCCCTGTCGACCGCCACGCTGCTCGGCCTCGGCCTCTTCGCCTTCCTCGCTCTGGGCCTCCCCTACCGCATGTCATGGCCTGCGGTCTCCGACAGCGGCCGCACGATCCTCGGTGGTTTCGGCACCAACTCCGGCTATCTGTCCATCACCATCGCACTCGGCCTGTACCACGCCAGCCACGTGGCCGAGATCGTGCGCGGCTCGATCATGGCCGTGGCACGCGGTCAGTCAGAGGCTGCCAACGCGCTCGCTTTGTCGGGATTCCAGCGCTACCGGTTCGTGGTGCTCCCGCAGGCAGCCAAGATCGCCTCGCCACCGGTCATCAGCCAGTTCCTGAGCCTCACCAAGAACACGTCGCTGGCGACCGTCGTCGCCTACCCTGAAATTGCCTCCCTCACCGCTAGCACCATCGCCAACGGAATGCCCGCCGTGCAAATGCTCGTTTTGCTGATGGCGCTGTATCTCACGATCTCCCTGACTTGGTCGCTGATCCTGAACCTCGTCAGTCGCCGCTTCAAGGAGGTCGGCCGATGAGCGGCGCTGAGGGGACGTTGCCGCCAGAGATGACGAGCGGTGCGCTCGCCGAGGTGATCGCCTCGCACCCTGCGCCCATACCAGCCCGGTCGCCGCAGGAGTGGGTGAAGAAGAACCTGTTCAACTCGGTGATGAACACCATCATCACGATCGTGGTCGGGCCGATCGCGTTGTACCTGCTCTACCGATTCGCCCGGTTCGTGCTGGTCACCGGGCAATGGAACGCTGTCCAAAGCAACCTCGAGCTGTTCATGGTGTCGCAATATCCCCGCGACGAGCGCTGGCGGCTCGTCTGGCAGCTGATATTGGTGGCCGCAGCGATTGGAATGGCGGTCGGGCTGAACGGACGCCGAGCACGGATCGTCGCCGAACAAACCGGGCAGCCGGTGCCGTCGCGTTCGTGGCAGATGTACCTGGGCTCGTACTGGTCGATCATCCTGTTCGTCGGCGTGCTGCTCGGTTTCAGCCGCACCGCTGGCCCGTTCCTGCTGGCGGGCGCGTGTCTGGCTGCCGGCGTCGTCGGCTACGCCCTCACGCGCGGCCTGCCGGCCACGCTCATCCCCTACGGCTGGACCGTCACCGGTTTGGTGGCGGTGGCGAGCTTCCAGGTCTTGTCGGGAACCGGCGGTTGGTCGTGGTTCTTCACCACCCTCGCCCTGATTCCTGCTCTGTCGGCGCTGGCCCGCTCGCTACCGGCTGCGTTGGGGCTCGCCGCAGCCGGAGCCGGCATCGCAGTGGGTGCAGCCACGCTTGTCTTCCGGTGGGGTCCGGTCGGGTGGGTCGCCGCGCTGGTCGGGGTGTACATCATCGTGACGGTCCTCAAAGGCGACCGGATCGATGCTGGCCGCACCGGCATCTTCATGGTCGGAGGCGGTGCAGCCTTCCTCGCCAGCGATGCGATCGGCCACGAAGGCGTCGACTGGACTCGCTGGGGCGGCCTCCACCTCACGATCGTCGTCGCCGCCACGGCGATCATTCTCGCCCTTCCGCTCGGCATCCTGCTCGCCCTCGGGCGGCGCTCGAAGCTTCCAGCGATCAAGCTGATGTCGGTGCTCTACATCGAGTTCTTCCGCGGTGTCCCGCTGATCTCGTTGCTGCTCGCCTCGGCGTTCTTCTTCACGTTCTTCCTCAACCCCGGGTCGGACACCCAGCTGAGCACGATGACTCGGGCGACGGTGGCGATCACCTTGTTCTCGGCGGCCTATGTCGCCGAGGTGGTGCGCGGCGGCCTGGCCGCAGTGTCCAAGGGCCAGGTCGAGGCCGGTCAGGCACTGGGGTTGTCGCCCGCAAAATTGAACCGTTTGATCGTGCTGCCGCAGGCGCTGCGGGCCGTCATCCCGGCGATGGTCGGGCAGTTCATCTCGCTCCTCAAGGACACGTCGCTACTCGGCATCATCGCCATCAACGAATTCCTCGGCGTGCGCGGCTTGGTGCACGGACAGAACGAGTTCCGGGGCGTCGCGATCGCCGAGGTGCTCGTGTTCGTGGCGTTCGGGTACTGGGCGCTCACGTACACGATGTCGCGCGAGAGCCAGCGGTTGGAGCGCCGGCTCGGGATCGGCCACCGGTAGCAACAGGTAGAGAGGTAGGGAGCATGACGAACACCACCGCCATCAACGCAGATGCAACTCAGATCGCCACCAGCGAGGTGATGATCGAACTGGCCGGCGTCGACAAGTTCTTCGGCGACTTCCAGGCGTTGGTCAACATCAACATGCGGGTCGGCAAGCAAGAGGTCGTAGTCGTGATCGGGCCGTCAGGCTCGGGCAAGTCGACGCTCATCCGGTGCATCAACCGGCTCGAGGAGCACCAGAACGGGCGGATCATCGTCGACGGCGTCGAGCTCACCGACGACGTGCGCAACATCGCCGAGATCCGTCGCGAGACAGGGATGGTGTTCCAGTCGTTCAATCTGTTCCCGCACCTCACCGTGCTCGACAACATCACGCTGGCGCCACGCCAGGTGCGCAAACTGCCCAAGGCCGAGGCCGAGGCCGATGCGATGCAGTTGCTCGAACGTGTGAAGATCCCGCAGCAGGCACGGAAGTTTCCGGGCCAGTTGTCGGGCGGTCAGCAGCAGCGTGTGGCGATCGCGCGAGCGCTCGCGATGAGGCCGAAGGTGGTGCTGTTCGACGAGCCCACGTCGGCGCTCGACCCGGAGATGGTGAAAGAGGTGCTCGACACCATCGTTGACCTGGCGTCCGACGGCATGACGATGATTGTGGTCACGCACGAGATGGGTTTTGCCCGTGAGGTCGCCGACCGAGTGGTGTTCATGGCCGACGGCCAGATCGTCGAGGTCGGTCCACCCGAGCACTTCTTCACCAACCCGCAGGAAGAGCGCACGCAGCTGTTCCTCAGCCAGATCCTGTGACGGCTGCGCCAACCGGCGCGCGAACAGTTGAGCGCACAACCACGTGGCACAATACGTCGCATGAGCGACCTCCCCGAACCCGTTGAAAACGGCTCAGGAATTCCCAAGTGGGTGAAGATCACGGTGCTCGGCGCCATCGCCGCAGTGGTGCTGTTCTTCGGTGCGATCTTTTTCTACACAGAAGTCATCAAGGACAATCCGGACAGCTTCACCACGGCCGATCTCGACGAGAGGCTCGCAGCGGCCACCACCGTTGACGGCACAGCAACTGCGGACCCACCCGTCCCCACGTCCACGCTGGCAGACGCACCGGCCACCACGGGCACGGCCGACGACGCAATCGATGCCACGAACACAACGGCGAGCGAAGGCACTGTCGTGGAAACCACCGTTGTCGGCGAGGCACCAGCCGATGGTTCTGCGGCCACTTGGATCGCCACTGCCGACAGCACGGTCGGCTACCGGATCGTCGAAAATCTGTTCGGTGTCGACACCGAAGGGGTGGGCCGCACCAATGTGGTGGATGGAAGCCTCACGATCGAAGGCACCACTCTCACCGCAACCGACTTCAAGGTCGACGTCGCCACCATTGAAAGCGATGACAGCCGACGTGACGGCCAGTTCCGTGGTCGCATCATGTCGGTCGACGAGTTCCCCACGTCCACGTTCACCCTCACCGCGCCCATCGAACTGGGCACCGAGCCGGTCGATGGCGCTGAAGTTGTCGTCTCCGCTTCGGGCGATCTCACGCTGCGCGGGGTCACCAATGCGGTGACGTTCGACCTCACCGCCAAGGTGGAGAACGGCCGCATCGGAGTGTTGGGCGCGATCCCGGTGGTCTTCGCCGACTACGGCATCGCCAACCCGTCAACCGGCGGCATCACCACCGAAGACAACGGGCTGCTGGAGTTCGTCCTCGTCTTCGCTCCGGCATGATCGGGCCAGCATGATCGGGACGGTCAGCTCGCCAAGAGGGCGTCCACTCGATGCTTCGGCCGACCGATGATGGCAACGTCGGCCTTCACGACCACCGGACGTTGCATGATCATCTTGTGCTCGAGGATCACGCTGACCACCTGATCGGCTGACGCCACGTCGGCGTCGGTCAGACCGAGCTTCGCGAACAACGCGTCACGCCGAACGAGATCGGTGGGCGGGTCTTCGAGCTTGGCGATGATGTCTCGCAACGTCGTCTCGTCGGGAGGCGTCTTGCGGTACACCACGATGTCGGCGTCGACACCAAGTTCCTCGGCAACGGTGACCGCATGCCGTGAGGTGCTGCAGTCGGGGTTGTGGTAGATCGTGACGTCGGCCATGTCGCGAAGTTAGCGCCGTCACACCCCCTGGGTATCTTCGCTGGTACCGACTTCCCCCTGCCCGTCGGCTCTGACAGAGCCGCATCCCACAGGGGACACCATGACTGCCAACATCTGCCATCACGGCATACCACGCGCTCGTATCGACCCGATTCAGGACGCTGCGACAGCGTTGACGATGATCAAGCTCGCCACGTCCGAGCCGCTCCGCAACGAGACCATCGTGGTGTTGCTCGACGACGCCCGGCGCGGGCTGGGTGTCGTCATCGTCAGCGGCACCGATGACAACCAGGCCGTGCTGGAGGTCATCGATTGCATCACCGCATCCGCTAGCCGCCACGACGAACTCGACGGCGTGATCATCGCCTCGGTCCGCACAGACAACTGCCTCGATACTCACAACCGGGCCGTGCTCGGAGCTGTCGAAGACGCCGATGTCGATCGCTGGTTCGAGATGAGCCACCTCGCCGAGGAAGCCGGCATCGAACTCGTCGAATGGTTCATTGTCGGACGCGCCGGAGCCACCACCTGCCCGCGCGATCTCATCGGCGCGGCGCCGCGCTGGTGATGTTTCAGCCACGGTTGGCGGCGACGAACTCGCGGCGTTGGGCGGGCGTCAGCCGAAGGCCGGAAGCTTTCAACCGCCGCAACAACACTCGGCTCTCCACCACGACGGCTCCTGCAGCGATGAGGTCGGCGCGGTACTGCTCGGGAATGTCGTAGTGATCGCCCTCGAAGCCGCGCTCGGGTATGCCGTTCGCTTGGGCGAACTCGTGCAGCTCGTCGTACGACTCATCGCTCACGAGATGGCACCACCGCATGCCACGGTGATGCCAACGCGCCTCGTCCATCAGAATCGTCACGGTCCGAGCCTGCCACACTGCCACTATGAGTACAGGTGGTGTAGACGACCTCGAGTTGCAGGTGGCGTGGCAACAACACGTCGCCATCGACATGCACGAGTTCGAGGCGGTGCTGGCCCGTCATCGCGAGCCCCACCGCAGGTACCACGGCGAACATCACATCGGTTGGGTCGTGCGGCATGCGCAGCGCCTCGCAGCACAACTCGCGGCACCGCGCGCCGGTGCTCACGTTGGTCTGCCGATCGATCTGGGCGCCGTCATCGCGGCGGCGTTCTATCACGACGCGGTGTACGACCCGAAAGCCGGCGACAACGAAGCGGCGAGCGCTCGCCTTGCGTCAGAGGTGCTCGTCAGGTGCCGGTGGAGCCGAGAGCGGGTCGCTGCCGTCGCCGCCATGATTGCGGCGACGGCAGATCACCGCGAACAGGATCACGTCGAAGAGGGTGAGGGTGAGGCGGGCGACCTGTCGACCGCGGTCCTGTTGGCTGCGGATCTGGCCGTCCTGGCCGCCGACCCCGCGGGTTACAACGCCTACGTCGACGGGGTCCGATTCGAGTACGGGCACGTGGCCGACTCCGATTGGGTCACCGGTAGGTCAGCGGTGCTGCGCAGCTTCGTCGCTCGGGATCACATCTTTCCAGCCGCGTTGAACCTACATACGTGGGAAGCTCGCGCCCGCGCGAACATCGCCGCCGAACTCGGAGCGCTGAACGCGTCGAGCTAGCGGGCGCGGCGGGCTCGCGAACGCACGCGCAACGGAATCGCTTGAGGCTGCGGGCGTGTTGCGCGGCCAACTGCTACGGCAATCACGGCACTAGCCGCGAGACCATAGAGGGCGATCAACATTCGGACAGTGTACGCCTGTTCTGCCGTCTCGGCGAACGCGCTGAGGCGCTGAGCTGCCCTCTAGTGTGATCGCATGCCCGATGCTGCGCTCACCGGCGAGACCGTAGACCTGCTGCAAACGATGATTCGTAGTACCTGCGTCAACGATGGCACGCCCGATTCCGGTGACGAATCGCGCAACGCTGACGTGCTGCAACACTTCCTCGAGGGCGCCGGGCTCGACACGCAACGCTTCGAGTCGCGTCCGGGGCGTGGGTCGCTGGTCGCCCGCATCGAAGGATCCGACGCCGGCGCACCGTCGCTGTGCCTCATGGGACACACCGATGTCGTTCCCGTCAACGCTGATGGCTGGTCACGTGACCCGTTTGGTGGCGACCTGGTCGACGGTGAGGTGTGGGGCAGAGGGGCAATCGACATGCTCAACCTCACCGCGTCGATGGCGGTGGCCTTCCGACACCTGGCACGCAGCAACTTCCGCCCGAAAGCCGACCTGATCTACTTCGGTGTGGCCGATGAAGAGGCCGGCGGGAAGTGGGGAGCAGAGTGGATGTTCGAGCATCATCCCGACGCCATCGACGCCGACTATGTGGTGACCGAACTGGGCGGGTGGTCAAGCGTCGACCAGCACGGCCACCGGGCGGTCACCGTGAACATCGGCGAGAAGGGCCTTGCCTGGCGACGACTGCGGGTGCACGGCACTCCGGGACACGGTTCGATGCCGTACGGGTCTGACAATGCTCTGGTGAAGGCGGCCCAGATCGTGCAGCGGCTGAGCGAGTTTCGGCCGACAGCGAAGATCGGCGACACGTGGCGCGCCCAGGTCGATGTCATGAACATCGCAGCCGAGCTGAAGGCATCCCTGGTCGACCCGACCCGTGTGTACGACGCGATCCGCACTCTGCCGGTACCTGTCGCACGGTCGTGTCACGCGCTCACCCACACGACGTTCTCACCCAACGTCGCTCACGGCGGGCAGAAGACGAACACCATTCCGGATGTGGTCGACATCGACGTCGACATCCGCACCGTGCCGGGCACCACCCGGGCCGACGTGGACGCAATGTTGGCGGAGGTGCTGGGTGAGCTCGCTGCGCACGTCGACGTGACCGAGTTGCAGCACCACGACCCCACGATTTCCCCCACCGACAACGCACTCTGGCGCACCATCGCCACTCGAACCCAAGTCGCTCACCCGGGGGCGTCGATCGTGCCCGGCATGGTGATGGGGGGCACCGATGCTCGTTTCTACCGCGACCGCGGACGCGTCGCCTATGGCGCCGGCATGTTCTCGGCTGGCATGGACATGGCCACGTTCGGAAACCGGTTCCATGGCAACGACGAACGCATCGACGTGGAAAGTCTTGCGCTTGCCACCGAATTCTGGGTCGGTCTCGCTACCGACCTGGTCGGCTGACGTCGGCAAGCGCCGATCGAGCGACGTCGAGTTGTTGCTTCAGTACCGATTCGGTCTCGGTATCGATGGGTGAGAGCCGCTGATGTTGTGTGGCCAGCCGTGCGATTGCACTGTGCACGGCATCGAATGCGCGCCGCTGCTTGCGAGGCAGCGACTTGCGGGCGCCGATCAGTTGTCGCCAACTCGTGAACATCAGCTGTTCGACAGGAGTGAGCCCGTACTGACGCACGAGAAACGGCAGCTGCTGTTCGAAGCGGTACTGCTCACTCCGGCGCATGGCGCGAAGCTTCAGGAGCACAGCGACGAACAACACGACGAACAGGGCAACGACCAGCAAGAGCAGCAAGATGTTTCCGTCGTCACCGGTCCCTTCGGTTGGTTGGGCAGCCACCAGCGAGCCGTTCCATGCCATGTGCGCCGCCACTGCAAGCCCATAACCCCAGAGCGCGCCGGGCCAGATCGTTCGGCCTGCGCCCACCTGTCGACCGATCGCCAGACCGGTCCACATGGTGAACAGTGGATGGGCGAACGGCGTGAGCAATGCGCGCACTACGAACACCTGCACGAAGATTCCGGATACGGAGGCATCGGCGAAGTACGTCATGTCCTCCACTACGGCAAAGGCGAGAGCCACCCATGCGGCGTACACCACGCCGTCGATCGGCCCGTCGACTTCGCGACGGCGAACCGCCCACACGATGCCCAGACCCTTCATCGCCTCCTCGATGATCGGTGCGCCGAGCACCGCGGCGACATTCTCACCCCACACTTCGAGCACCGTCACGTTGACGATCAGCGAGAACACGATCGCCACGCTCGCACCCCACAGCAACGCGTGGATTCGAGAGTGGCGTGGCTCTGGCTCGACCCGGTCGAGCCACGCGATCACCGGCAGTACGATCAACAGCGGCACCAAGCCACCAACGACAGCGGCAGGCTCGTAGAACGCCAGGGCAACCACGCCGAGCACCACCAATGGCAGACAGATGGCAACGGGCGGGCTCAGCCAGAGCGGCAGGCGCGGCTTTTTCGCACCAACCGTGGGTGCCGCCCGATGCGCAGTCCACGCCCATCCGTCCCACCACCGCCAACCGCCGAGCTCGACAGGGTCGGGGTACCAGCCAGCGGAGGCGCCGGATGCCTGCGGCGGCGCGAAGCGGTCGCTCACGAAGTCATGCTCTTGCCGACGAACGCTGCCATGTGAAATGCCATCTGTTCTCGGTCGTACTTCCCGTCTTGATTGATGGGACACGCGCACCTCGCAGCGCAACCTTCACTCCCGCAGCGCGGCTCTCCTCCGCCAGCGACATGCGTGCGACACGTGTCGACGGCAAACGTCAAGACTCCGGCGGCGTCCGTGCCGAAGGCATCCACGGGGCAGGCAGACAGGCAGGGCTGGTCGATGCAGCTGAGGCACGGTGACACAGACAGTCCAACCGTGGGCAAATCGGTGATTTCATGAACGAACAAGAACGCGCCGCGATAGGCGTGCCACAACCCGTGTTCCCGGTGAATCAGCAACCCGATCGGCGATGACCACACGTCCTCGGCACGTTGTGCCCACCGCTGGAATGGATGAAACGGCTCGTCGCTCGGATGCACGAACGATGCCCCGAGCGACTCGGCGACGGGGATGAGTTGCTGACGAGTCCACCGGTCCAGAGGGTCCGGACCGGGCGTTCGTTCGGAGTTGAACTTCGGCCACATCGACCTGCCGGCATTGCCGATCAAGACGACGGTTCGAACCGTGCCCTCTTGCGCTTCAGGGTCGATTTGGAAGCCGCCTCGGGCGACCAGATCGGTGGGTCGCAGTGCGGCGACGACGTCGCTGTACGTCACGCGATTCGTCACCGTTTCGTGTTGCCGCTTCGTCGCCACCGACAGGCACGGTAGCGCCGTGTCTACACTTGCGCGATGACCGACCTGCAGACGATGCCCGCCGAGGTCATCCCGGATATCGACGAAGAAGTCGAGACAGAAGGGCCCACTGTCGCCCACATCGTCAAGACGGAGCCGGGCGAGTCGGCCGCTGCGAAGGTGCTGGAAGCCCGCATCATGGGCACGCCGATCGAAGCCCTGTGCGGATACGTGTGGGTACCGGCACGCGACCCCAAGCAGCTGCCGGTGTGCCCGAAATGCAAAGAGGTCTACGAGATGTTCCGCATCTTCAACGACGGTCTGCGCGACACCCCCGGCGACTGACCACACCGTTCGTGAGCGAGCTCAACTGGCGCATCGCAGCGCGGGCATTGATCCTCGACGAGGCGACCGGCGACGTGCTGCTGGTGCGATTCGAGTTTCCCACCGCCGTGGTGTGGGCCACCCCGGGTGGAGGCGTGGAGCCCGGCGAGACCCCACTTGATTGCGTGCGCCGGGAACTCCGAGAGGAACTCGGGATGGTCGACTGCGAGATCGGCCGGCACATCTGGAGCCGCGAGCATCTGTTCCCGATGACCACCGGCCACGACGGCCAACGAGATCAGATTCACCTGGTGCGCTGCGCCCGATTCGAACCCGTACCAGAGATCGGTTGGGAGCAGCTACGGGCGGAATACGTCCACGAGATCAAATGGTGGAGTGTCGCCGAGGTCCAAGCCGCCACCGAGGTTGGTCGCGAGCTTCGAAGCCGAGTAGATCGGCCGACGTTGTTCGCGCCACGTCGTCTCGGCGAGCTGCTGGCTCAGCTCGATATCGAAGGACCGCCGGTGCTTCCCATCGACACCGGCGCCTAGGGACTACAGCAGCTTCGACATCCAGATCGAGGTCTCGGTGTCGAACCCGTGGCGTGTGTACAGCCGACGTGCCGCTTCGTTCGGCGCCTCGGTTTCGAGGAACACACGCAGCACTTCGTGCTCGCGGCATGTCGCCTCGGCCGCTCGCAGCAGCGCTGAACCAATGCCGACCCCACGGCTACGCACGTACAGTTCGTCGAGCACCGCCTCGCGCCCGCCGATTTCGATGCTCCAGCCCCATGCCAAGACGGCGTAGCCGACCGAAGCGCCCGGTGGCTCGTCGAGCTCTGCGATGAGCACGACGCCGTAGCGGTCAGGATCACTCTCCAACAACGACATCAGCCCAGCCGTGGCGACGGTGATGTCGAGCTCGTGGTTGTCAGCCGCGCAGTATTCGGCCACCAGCTCCAGCAGGTCGGGCAAGTCGGTCGGCGTGGCCAGCCGAATCTTCACCGGCTGACTCTTCATAGGGATCCGTTCAATAGCGCCAGGCGCAACTCAGCGCACAATCCTCCTGGCACAGACCTAGACATTGGTGTTCTCGATGGAGCGGCCGACCACTTCGCCGGCTCGGAACACGGTGACAGGCCCGGCTTCGCTGACGACGATCACCAGCGCGTGCGGGTCATCGGCGCTGTATCTACGGCCGGTGGTGTGGCGCGTGCCGCCGACGGGCGCCACCGTCGCCTCCGACTCGAGCGTGGGCGTGATGCGTACCCCGAGGTCGCGCACGACGCCAGTGCGATCGACCAGCGCAGCACCGTCGAGCTGGCTCAGCACGTGACGCAGTGGGCCGAGGGCCTGGGGTCGATGGACCGACAGCGGCGGTGGCTTCGGGAGACGACGTTCGAACGCCGGCGACTCCCAATCGTTCGGAGCGATGACGAACATGGCGCCGATGTGGCTGGCCCCGAGATCGTGCACGGCGAAGCGCAGGATCGCGTTGATCGTGCCGATCACCTCGGCCTTGTCGGCCGACAGTGCGGCCTTGTCCAGCCAGATCGACGCTGGTGGTTCGACGTGCCAGCCGATGCCATCCCACCGGGCGACACCAAAGCTGCCGACGAGGCGAACTTCGTGGTTCGGGTGACGTTGCACCACCATCGCCCCGGTCGCCTCGGCCAGCACGACGAGGTCACGCTCAGAACTCGTCGCCCGGTCGAACACCACCAGCCCATCGATGCCGTTCGAGGTGCGGATCGCCCAGCTCGACAAGCCGTCGGCGTACCGCCGAACCTCTTCGTCGGAACGCTCGGTGACTTGATTGACGATGGCGTTCAGACCAGTGCGCGCTTCCCACACGTCGACCGGTTGCGTGGGAAACACGAGTGCGCCGTAGCTCGCGACGCGGCGTTCGTGCCGGGGTGGCCGCAAGGCGTAATCGAGTTCGTCCACCAACACGTCTGGATCAGACGAGCGCTCCAGCGCACCCAGATGTTCGTCGACCAGTTCGTCTGCCAGACGTCGCAACCGGCCCGGAGTGACTCGACGGGAAGCGTCCATCAGCCGATGGTACCGGCGCGAGTGGTACCGACGAGTTGGCGAGGAGGTAGCGGACGGTTATCGCTCTTGACGTTGCGCCAGCAGCGAGGGCACCGCACTCATGCTCGCTTCGGTCGTTGGCATCGTGGTGGCGGCTCTGGTGGGCGCTGTGATCGGAGTGGTCGCCAGCTTGGTGCCGATCGCCGTGGTCGTCGCCGCGAAGATTGGTGCCGCGTTGTCCTCGCCGAGCGTTCAGCCGGATGACGTGGACTTGCTTGCTGTGGCGAGGCGCGCGGCGAGTTCATCGACCGCAGGGTCGTAGACCGAGCCGGCTCGTCGGGCGAGTACCAACTGACGACGCACCAACTCAGGGCCGGCGACCACACCGTCGACCGAGGTCGCTTGAGCCACCGGCAACACAGCCCACCCCAAACCGAGGCGGGCCATCTGGTGGAGCACCTCAGGCTGGTGACTTTCGGCGGCGATGGCGAGTGGTGCACCCAGTTCACGCAGACGGCCCACGATCACTCGGCGCGTGTGAGAGTCGGCCGGAAACATGAGCCACGGCCCCCATTCGGCGGGCGAGCCGATCACGGCGGAGGCCGGGGCGATGACCCGCAGCGCTTCATCGAACAGTCCCTCGGTGGTGATGCCGACGACGACTGAATCGGGCGACACACAGACGACCAGGTCGAGGACACCATCGCGCAGGTTGCCGAGCAGTTGCGCCGATGGTGCAACCGACAACGTGAGTTCGACGCCCGGATGTTCCGAACGAAACGACCGAAGGACTTCCGGGAAGTGCACAACGGCAGCGATGTCGATCATGCCGAGCCGCACCCGGCCGATGTGCGCCGACCGCAGTCGGCTCGACCAGTCAACGAGGTCGCCGGTGAGGGCCACCACTCGTCGGGCGTGATCGAGCACTGGCTGAGCCGACGTTCGCAGCACTCGGCGCCGACCGTGCGACTCGAACAACTGCACGCCGACCCGGCGCTCGAGTTCGGCCAAGCCTTGCGACAGCGCTGAAGCGCTCACCCCCACTCGGTCTGCCGCCGCGGCCCACGTGTCAGCGTCGGCCACCGCCGCCAAGTATTCGAGTTGCCGAAGAGAGATGTCGGGGAGCGTTGACCGTGGCACCCGACGCACCTTAGTTCAGATTTACTTCACTATGGATTAGCTACAGCAGGCTTTCCTTATGCTCGCCGTCATGACTGAACGCAACATCGCACCCGCCAGCGGGAAGCTCGGCATTCTGACGGTCGGCCTCGGAGCCGTGTCGTCGACGCTGATTGCTGGTGTGGAACTCGCCCGACGGGGCGAAGCCGCTCCGATCGGCTCGCTCACCCAGATGGACACCATCCGCCTCGGCAAGCGCACCGACAACCGCACCCCGTTCATTCGAGATTTCGTACCGTTGGCGAAGCTGGAAGACATCGTGTTCGGTGCGTGGGACCCGTTCCCTGACGACGCATTCGTCGCCGCCCAGCGCGCCGGCGTCCTCGACTCGGGCAGGCACCTCGAAGGCATTTCCGATGCGCTCCGTTCGGTGCGCCCCATGCCAGCTGCGTTCGACCGCCACTACGTGAAGCGTCTCGACGGTGAGAACACGATCGGCACCGT
>JBBREA010000070.1:0-16686 GCA_038203385.1 Acidimicrobiales bacterium
CAGCGCGGTGGGCCATCCACCGGCCTCCCGACCAAGACCGAGGCCGCCGATCTGAATCTCGCCATGTTCGGCAGGCACGGCGAGGCCCCCATCCCGGTGGTTGCCAGCTACTCCCCTGCCCAATGTTTCGACGCTGCCATCGAAGCGGTACGGATCGCGTTGAAGTACCGCACGCCGGTGATCTTGCTCTCCGACGGGTACCTCGCGAACGGGTCCGAGCCGTGGCTCTTGCCTGACGTGTCATCCCTCCCCGACATCTCCGTGCCGTTCACCACCACCTTCAACGGTGTCGACGACGAGGGCAACCCGGTGTACCTGCCGTACCTTCGCGACGAAGTGACGCTCGCTAGGCCTTGGGCTATTCCGGGCACACCGGGTCTGCAACACCGCGTGGGTGGTCTGGAAAAAGCAGACAAGACGGGCAACATCGACTACACACCAGCGAACCACCAACTCATGGGGGACCTACGCGCCGAAAAGATCGCTCGGATCGCCAACGACCTCCCCGAGTTGGAGGTGCACGGCGACGCCGATGCCGACACGTGCATCCTCGGCTGGGGATCCACGTGGGCCGCAATCCACGCTGCCGTGCAACGCCAGCGGAGGGCCGGACACAAACTGGCGTGGATTCACCTCACCCACCTCAACCCGCTGCCGAACGACCTCGGTGACAAGCTGAGTCGCTACGGCAAAGTTCTGGTACCCGAGCTCAACCGAGGTCAGCTCTGCAACATCATCCGAGCCAAGTACCTCATCGACGCCCAATCGATCAGCAAGGTCGCCGGGCTGCCGTTCACCACTCGCGAACTCGAAAGCGCCATCGAAAGGAGTCGGCTGTGACCGACACTGCCGTCAACCTGACCACTAAAAAGGATTGGTCCTCCGACCAGGAGGTGCGCTGGTGCCCCGGATGCGGTGACTACGGCATCCTCCAAGCGGTGCAAATGCTCATGCCAGACCTGGGTGTGGCACCCGAGAACACGGTGTTCATCTCCGGAATCGGGTGCTCCAGCCGCTTCCCGTATTACATGAACACCTACGGCATGCACTCGATTCATGGGCGCGCACCGGCCATCGCCACCGGCCTGGCCGTCGCCCGGCCCGACCTCGACGTCTGGGTGGTCACGGGCGATGGAGACGGCCTGTCGATCGGCGGCAACCACCTCATACACCTGCTACGCCGCAACGTGAACCTCACGGTGCTGTTGTTCAACAACCGTATCTACGGCCTCACGAAGGGTCAGTTCTCGCCCACCTCAGAGGTGGGCAAGGTAACCAAATCCACCCCGTTCGGTTCGATCGACCCGCCGTTCAATCCGCTGTCGGTGGCGCTTGGCGCCGAGGCCAGCTTTGTTGCCAGAACCCATGATCTCGATCGTGCCCACATGATCGAGACCTTCCGCGCCGCACACGACCACAAGGGCACCTCGTTCGTCGAGATCTACCAGAACTGCAACGTGTTCAACGACGGTCAGTTCGACGGTGTCACCAAGCGCAACGTGCGCGACGAGATGATGATCAACCTTGTGCACGGGCAACCGATCCTGTTCGGCGCAGAGCGTCAACGCGGGGTCATGATGGGTGAGGATGGGTATCTCCGGCTCGTCGAGGTCGCCGATGTCGGGCTCGACCGAATCCTGGAGCACGATGCTCACAACTTCAAACCGTCACTTGCTTTCGCACTTGCCCGGTTGAACAGCGACGATCACTCCCCCACACCGTTCGGCGTCTTCCGGGACATCGATCGACCCGAGTATGCGTCAGCGGTGAGTGCGCAGGTTGCTGCCGCAAGCGAACGCAGGGGACCCGGAAATCTCGGTGACCTGCTTCGCAGCAACGGCACTTGGACGGTCGGCTGACGCGACTGCCAGCTTGGTCGTCGGCCAGGTGGGTCGACGGCCTGATCGGTCGACGGCCTGATTGGTCGTTGTGCGTCAACTCACCAAGAGGACGACGGCACCGAAGTGCAGTGCGGCGGCCACGACGGTGAAACCGTGCCACACCTCGTGATAGCCGAAGACCGTGGGCCACGGATCAGGCCGGCGAAGGAGCAGTACCGGAAAGCCGACGGAGTAGGCGACGCCACCGGCGGCGATCAGGGCCATTTGTGTGCCGGTGAGGTTGTTTCGCAACGCAGGAAATGTGGCGATCGCAGCCCAGCCCATCACCGGGTACAGCGCATAGCCAATCGTGTTCAGCCGTTGGATTCCCGCAAGCTTGATGACCATGCCGAACAGCCCCATTGCGCCCACCACCGAAAGTAGCGGGATACCCCAGGCTGGTGGAAGTGCGACCAGACAGATGGGTACATAGCTACCGGTGATCAGGACGTAGATCATCGAATGATCGAGGCGTTGCATGATGGCGCGAGACCGATACGACTTCGCCAGGCGGTGGTATGCAGCCGAAGTTCCGAACACCGCTAGCAACGAGGCGAAATAGATCGATGCAGCAGTTCGACTCTCGGCGTTTCGCGCTGCGATGATGAGGAGCACCCCGGCCGGAATGGCAGCGAAGAACGACCATTGGTGGAGCCAGCCGCGCAGGGCCGGACGTTCCGCGGCGAGGTAGTCGCTCGGATCGTTGCGCACCGCCGTTTCTGTCAACACGTACTCACCGTACATCGCATCATCTCGTATCGGCAGTCGCGAACCCAGAGTTCACCTGCGAGTGACAACGTTCACGGAGCCTCGCTCCATCGTTCACGTTGCGCCCATGCCTGAGTCACGAACGTTGCCGCGACCACGATCATCAGAGGCTCGTAGGCCAATCGGTAGCGGTAGTTGCCGTAGTAGAGGAATCCGTACAGGAACAGGGCCGTGATGAACGACGTGGCAATACAACGCGTGACCGGCTGGCGCCAGAACCGTCGACCGAGCATGGCTGAACCGAAGATGGTGAACGACAGCAGGGCGAAATAGGCGGCGTCGGCGAGCACACCGATTCGTTCCACGTCGATGGCGCCCACCGGCGGGGCTACCCCTGGAGGCACCGCATTGACCCAGTCGAAGATGTATGAATCACCCCGATTGAGATGAACGAGCTTGAGCGGGATCAGCTCCAGCTCACGAACCGGATTGCTGAAAATGAACTCGACGGCTTCCCTGCGAAGCGCCTTGGACGACTCGAGCTCGCGATCGGGCGACTCACTGGAGAACTGATCTTCGTAACCCGGCGGAGGGTACACCTGACCGCCGGTTGCGGTGGGATTGTGCCCGGCCCACAGCGTGTGGCTGGCATTGGTTCCGGTGGGCAGAAATGCATCCATCACCACCGCGTTGCGGACGGTCCATGGAATCAAGGTGGCGACAGCGACGACAGCGATGACCCCAACCCGCTTGACGAGTTGGGGTCGCGTGGACGTGGGCCAGAAGAACACGATCGGCAGCAAGCCCCACACCATGGCCTCGCCGCGCACGTTCGCACCCAGGCCGATGAGCAGGCCGATGCTGACGAGCCACACGGGCGTCGGCTTCGCATACGCCAACAGCACGAACAGACCAATGAACATCGTGGTGAACAACGTCTCACTGACCAATACATCGGTCCACATGATCGGGCCGGGCATGACCGCGAGGGCCACCCCGGCGACGATTGCAGTTCGACGGTTGACCACGCGTTCCACCAACATCATCAACAACACGACCCCGACAGCGCCGACGAAGGCGTTGAGCAGCTCACCCGCCTGTGGGCGAACACCAGCCACCGCGTACACCCCGGCGAGCACCAGGCTGTAGCCCGGGGGCCATTGCGCTGACACCCCACCCCACGGCGGCTGAAAGCCGTCGCCCGCCACGATCGACTGCGCGTTCGTGTGGTACATCAACGTGTCGTTCAACACGAACCCCGTGCGGTCGACCCACAGGACCCATGCGACGCGTAGCACCAGAGCCAACGCGAACGCGGCGAGATGCGGGCCCCAGCGATGACAATCAACGGCGTGGCCCACGATGCTGAGCTGCCGACGCACCGATCGCATGACCGACATTGTCGCGCGCCTGCCGGTGTTCGTGCCGGTGCTCATTGGGGTGCGGCCAGCGCTGCGGCGATCACGCCAAGCACATCGTCGCCGTACTGCTCGAGTTTCGCCGGGCCGACACCGCGCACCTGGGCGAGCTCGGCGTCATCGCCCGGCAACGCTTCGGCGATCGCGGCGAGGGTCTTGTCGTCGAACACCGTGTAGGCGGGTTTGCCATCGGCCACGCGCGCCCGGAATCGCCGAAGTTCATCGAACACCAAGACTGATTGCTCGCTCACCTGACCCGGACGTACCCCGAGTTTCCCGCGCTGTCGACCTCGGGTCTCCACCGCCTTGCCCACGGCAAATCTCCGCAGAGCAGTACCACGCGCAGCCACGGCGGCCTCCGGCTCGAGCGTGACCACCGTCCACTCGTGACCTTGGTCCACTAACACCAGCCCGGGAACGGCGTACACCGTGTCGCGGCTGATCAACGGATGGTCGGGACGATCGGGCTTCTTGCCAGACGGCACGGCGGTACTGGCCGCTCGGCTGGGCTTGGCGCTAGGAGCCGACGACGCACCCGACGAGCCAGCCGGATCGCTGCGATGTGGTGCCGGTTCTGTAGTGAGTTCCGCGATGAATGGGCTGGGCACGGCGCCCGAAACGACGGTGACGTGACGACTCGTACGGGTGATCGCAACATGGAACAGTCGCCGCTCTTCTTCGACGTTGTCGGACAGGCGATGCGGATACTGGTCGGCGTCTGCGAGATGCACCACCACGTGTGGCCATTCCTGACCCTTCACGCGGTGGACTGTTGACAACAGCACGCCGTCTGTCGACCGTGGTACGGCGAGCTGCTTGCGGAGAGTCGCTTCGAATGACGCTGGACTGGGAATGAGTTGAGCGAGATGAGCCAACGCAGCGAGGTCGTCACTTTGCGCCGAACGATTCATGCCGTAGCGGCCGTCGTCGAGCGTGGAGACCGCACCCGCCAAACCGAGTTCGTTGGTCAGGGCGTGAACTAGGTGGGCGGTGGTGGCACCGGTGGCGGTGAGGTGTTGCAGGCGAGAGATGTCTGCGCTGAACGCCCGAACCTTCGTCGCATCTTTGTCGTTGGTCAACCGGTTGGCGAGTCGTTCGAGTGATGCCGGATCGGTTTGTTCGGCCACCCAGTCGCGCACTCTTGGGTGCAGCCCACGGGATGGCCGGCGCAGTGCTTCTCCCATGTCGGCGGCACCGAACCGGCCACCGGCACCTAGTCGGAGCCATGCCATGGCAGCGCGAACGGCGGTACGGTTCAAGAACTCGACCCCCACGCCCCCTGCGACACCGACGCCAGCCATCGTGAGGGCCACTTGAACGGGCGCAAGACTGGCGTTGACCCTGGTGAGTACAGCGACGTCAGTTGGTGCAGCCCCCGCCAGCAACGCATCGGTGACGGCCTGCACAGTAGCTCCGACAGGGTCTGCGCTGTGGTCGACCGTCCATCCGCCCGACTCGGTTGACGCTGCACGAATGGTCTTCGCCACTCGGCGCTGATTGTGTCGCAGCAGGCGATCTGCCACATCGACCACGCCGCCCGGGCAGCGATAGTTCACCTCGAGAGGGTGGTCCTGCGCTCCCGGAAAGTGATGCGCAAACTCGATGAGCCATCGCGGATCGGCTCCGTTGTACCCGTAGATCGTCTGGTCGTCATCGCCTACCCCGAACACAGTGCCGTTCGGGCCCTTGAGCAGACGAATCAGCAGGATGTGCGCCGGTGTGAGGTCCTGGAACTCGTCGACCAGCAGGAACGTACACGCCCGCTGCGCGATTGCTCGTGCATTCGGGTCGCGCAGCAGTAGTTCGATCGCCCGGACGATCTGCTCGTCGAAGTCGACGGCTCCAGCCCGGTTCAGTTCGGCTCTGAACAGCGGGAAGACCTGATCGAAGCCCACGATGTCTGCCCCCACGATCGCCTCGACCTCTGCTGGGTCGATGAGCCCCAGCCGGGCCACCGACAACGCATCGATCCATGTGGCGTACGGATCGACGTTGAGTTTCTTCGGTGCCGACACGAACCTGCCGACCAGCTGACGGACTTCGATCTCGTCGAGCGTGCGGAACTGCTGCCGGGTGCGGGCGAACGGCGCCACACCGTTGATGATCGACAGCCCGATCGAATTGAGCGTGCGCACCTGCACGCCGGGCAGGTCGGCGATGCGCGACGAGATTTCCTGCTGAGCCCGCTTGTTGAATGCGACCACGGTCAACGCCTCGGCTGGCACTTGCCAACGCAGAACGAGGTGACGGGCGCGCTCCGTGAGCACCCTCGTCTTGCCCGAACCGGCCGGGGCAATGATGCGCGCCGACCCGCCTGGGTGCGTGACCGCTTCGAGCTGGTCCGCTGCCAGATCCGCTGTGGTGACGTTGTCGAGGGGCACGTCGCTTCGCCCGTACATGAGCTGCAATGCGCTCATGACTGGCACGCCATCGATGGAATCGAGAAATCGTGGTGGGCCGCCATCGAGCCACACGCTGGTGCCATCAGGCAGGGTGACATCACCAGCGGAGACAGGCTGTGCTTGCGTCACCCGACGCGAGTCGACCGAGTTCGACCACACGAGATGATGCAGCTCGTCGAACCAGAACGTGTGCGTCGGACCGACCTGATGCAATGGACGGGGGTCGGTCTCGCTGGGGGCTGCAGCTTCGCCGAACCGGCCGAGGATGTCGGGTGCGACGACGAACACGTTCGCTCGGCACGCAAATGCGTCGTCGCGTAGCCGTTGCACCAGCGGTTCGGGCGCCGCCAGCACTGTGGCGTCGATGTTGACGTGTGGCACGCCCTTCCACTCGCTCGGCACCGAGGCGTCGCCGACGACCAAGAGATTTCGCCCCAAGCTCGCATGGCCGCGCTGATCGAAGACGTGCCGGTTGAACAATAGCTTTCCTGCGACGGGTGCGGGTACGGGTTGCGCGGACTGCTGTGAAGTGGGCTCACGTCGTGGCTGCTCGCGTGGTGGTTGCTGACGCGGGGCAAGCTCGGGTTCGACTTCGACCCCTGCTGTGCGCGACCAGCACTCGCGGATGTCGGCGGCACGCGGATGCTCGTCACCGCAATAGACACAACTGATCACGATGGCCGACCCTACCGAATGGCTGTGACAGCGAGCAGAGCTCCTCCGCGTCAGGATCCGCCTCGGGCTCAAGATTCGCTCCCGACAGACCGACAACAGTGACGTGCACCGCTGATCTACCTTGGTCGCTCACGGCGGACGGTGCACACCGGTATCGGAGACACCGCCCATGACATGGAAAAACCTCAGCAACTTGCTGGCAACCACGACGATTGCTCTGGCAGGACTCGTCGCCCCCCTTGCTCTTGGCGCGCCCACTGCGCACGCCGATGACCCGTGGACCGTGCCCACTCCCCCTCCGCGTTGCACCACACAGCAATCCAACAGCGGCAACGTCGCCAACTGCCTGTTCGCGTTCTACGGCTATGCGGGCACTAAGGGTTGGGGAGAACCACCTCAACCCGGCGTGGGTTCGGGTTGGAACTGGTCGGGCACCAGCTATAACGGGTCGCCGGCACTGGCCGAGTTCGAGGCCGCCAACATCACGGCGAACGACACTCGGATCAGCCATATCCGGGCGGGCAATCTCAAGACCCATGTCGGTGCTCAAGCGTTGTTCGAGGGTTTTTTGAACGAGATCACCGCACGCGGGTATGAGATCGACCATGCGTCCGGGTACTCGTTCCGATGCACATCCGGCAACAGCGGCTGGAGTTGCCCGTCGGGCGACACGGCCGACCTGTCGCTGCACGCTTGGGGTCTCGCAATCGACATGAACTCGGCGACCAACCCCATTCGCACCTACTCGGCCGTGAACGGTCAGTCGGCCTGCCTCACCCCGATGGTCACCGACTTTCCACACTGGGCCATCCAGGCGGCCGAACGGTGGGGTCTGTATTGGGGCGGCTACGGCTGGAACGACGGATGCAATGTTGCCGGGGCCGAACGCTCGTCGGTGTCGCGTGACGCACCCCACTTCGAGTTCCGCGGGACTCCTGCTCAGGCAGCCGCGATAGCTGCGTTCAACCTCGGCAACGATCCGTCACGGGTGTGTCGAACCGTCGTCGACGATGCTGGCAACTCAGTGGAGTCGTGCAACCTCAGCGGTCGTCCCGACGCCGGGCAACGACTCCCGGTCACTCTCGACGCTCCCGCCGGCGCGACGGCTGCGCTGATCAACCTCACCGCCACCGGCGCAGCGGGCCCGGGATTCTTCGCGCTCGAAAACTGCGACGCTCGAACCGGTGAACGCACCACATCTGCAATCACCTACACCGCTGGTGAATCGGTGGCCGCGTTGGCCATTGTTCCCCTCGATGCGTCGAAGCGGTTTTGTGTGTATCGATCCACAGCCGCTCATTCACTCGTCGATGTCGTTGCATTCATCGCGCCAGGTACAGATGACGCGCCAGCCGCTTGGTTACAAACCTCGTCACCCACTCGCGTTCTCGACACACGCACCGCGGCGCCCGTGGGTGCCGACGCCCAGCAACCGCTTCCTGCAAACGGAGACAGCGCTGCTCGATCTGGTCGGCTGGTGAACCTCGTTGCTGTTGGACGCGGTCAGCCAGGTTTCCTCCAGGCTGGCTCGTGCGACATCATCGGCGATCACCTTGCGTTCTCGAACGTCAATTACAACAGCTCTGAGGTCCGTTCGAATCTGACCGTCATCGGTGACGAGTCGGCAGATGGGTGCGTGTACTCGCTCGCCGGCGTCGACGTGGTGGTCGACGAACTCGCGGTGCTCGACCCGGTTGAAGGGTACGGGTGGTCGGTCGCCCCGGTTCGCCGCGCCTTCGACAGCCGAACCAACGCAGATACGAATCGATCCACTTCGCCGGCCGGCTCGCTGTTCCGAATCGACCTCGGCACACAGGCTCCGGCGGCAGCGATCGCCATCACCGTGACGAACACCAAAGCGGCGGGATACGTCACCGTGGGTCGATGCGACGAACTCAGTGCGGCAATCGCCGCGGGAGGCGCACCCACCACGTCGAATGTGAACCACATGGCGGGGCAAACGGTGACGAACCTGGCCGTGGTGGCACTGGACGGTGGGGCGATGTGCACATTTACCTTGGCTGCAGCCGACGTCATCGTCGACGTGCAGGCAGAACTCGTCACCAGGCAGGTCAATGGCATCGTGGTCCGGTCACCGGTGCGAGCTCACGACAGCCGAGTCACAAGGTGAGAGCCCACACCTCAACCTCTCCTCAGACCTGACGATCGGGGTCTGACCCCAACCGTCACCCCAACCGTCATGACGCTCGGGGTCTGACCCCGATCGTCAGGTGGGAGCCTCCACAACCTTTGAGGGTCAGGCGATCCTTGTCTTCTCGGTGAAGTACTGGGCGAGCTTCTCGTCAGCGGCGTCTCCGAAGAGGATCTCTGCGACTTCGTGCAGTCCGGGCGAATTTCTGATGTCGTCGTCGTGCACCACCAGATCGATCTTCGAGCGGCGCCTCATGAAGTCGTCGAGTTTGACGATCATCTCGTGTTGTGCCGCGTTGTGCAGTTCCACTCTGATGTAGTCGGCCGATTCCATGACGTCCTCGCCCATCGCCGGATCAGCGCGGATCGCCTCGATCATTCCGAATGCCCGACGCCCGTACCGTCTCCACAGCCGGTCGCTGAGCGGCTCGACTTCGGGCTTGGAACGCATCCGGTCGAGCTTCATGAGTTTCGCCTGCCGGTAGAACTCCGTCCTGGTGGCTTTCGCCGGCTCGCCGTACCAGTTGCGCAGGTCGCGTTCTAGCGGAATGCCGAGTTGTTCGATGTGTTCGGCCACTTCCTCACCGACGTTGAGGCAGTCGGTCAGCTTGCCGCCGAACACGGTGACCACGTGCCGCTGGTCGTCGCGTTCGATCTGATGTTCTCGACTGAGTGAGGTCCAGTCGACGTTCGATTGGTCGCCGCCGTCGCGTTGCACGACGAGCGGCCGCACACCAGAACGTTCGGCGATGATGTCGTCGACGGTGAGTGGTTTGGCGAGGCGCAACCGCTGGTTGATCTGCTCGAGCAGGAACGTCCGATCCTCGGCATCGACGCGGGTGTACGGGTCGTCGACCCGCGTGTCGGTCGTGCCGATCACCGACCTGCGCCCCATGGGGATCACGTAGAACAACCGATTCGTGTCGTCGAAGAACGCAAGCACCCTGTGATGCTGGCTCGTGGTCAGCCGCGGGACGACGAGATGAATGCCCTTCGAGTACACGATTCGGTGCTTGGTGGTGAGGTCCCAACCAGCGTTCACCGCGTCGACGAACGGCCCGGCCGCATTCACGATCGACCTCGCAGTGACCATGAATTCCTCGCCGCTGCTGACGTCTCGCAGGTTGGCGACCCACGAATCCGCGTGCTGTTCGGCACTCACCAGTTCGACGTAGTTCGCCACAGCGGCGCCAGCCTCGATTGCTGACCGAACGAACGAAAAAACGAACCGGGAGTCGTTGTCGACGAGGTAGGCGTCGTGATACTCGATGGCTCCTCGTACGCCGTCGGTCTCGACGGCCGGCTCTTCGCGCTCGATGTCGTCGACACCCAGCAGCTTGGGTGGTTTCGTGCCGAACAGACCGATCGCCCAATACGCCGTGGCACCCAACGCTGCGAACCACGGCCGGTAGGGAGCTTTCTTGTCGAGGGATGCCAAAAAGCTGATCTCGCGAATGTTGTCGGGATACGACTTCATCAGTCGGTTGCGCGAGCGACACAGCCCGAACACCAGCGGCAACTCGTAGTTCTCGAGGTATTTGAAGCCACCCCACACCAGGTTCGATGATTCTTGACTGGTGAATGCACCGAAGTCGCCGCGATCGATCAGCGCGACTTCGGCTCCACGCCCGGCCAGCGCAGCCGCCGACACGGCCCCGTTGATGCCCGCGCCGACCACCAGCACGTCGAAGGATCCGTTGCGCAGCCGATCGATGTTTGCCTGCCGTAACGACACTCTCCTAGGTTCGCACCGACCCCACACCGCTTCCAACCGAAGTCCCGCGAATTCACCTGTGGGGCGAGATCAGCACGGAGGTCCGACGCACTTCTGTTGATCACCGACTCTCTCGAAACCGTCAAGCGATAGCACTCTCAGCGTTCATTGCAGCACGCCCAATGAGTTCTCGGTTCAGCGTGCGGCCCACCAAGCAGGAGTGCGCTCAGGTGCTCTGGTCCGGGTGATATTCGACGATGACGGTGGCGGCATCGTCGGCAAGCTCGCCGTTGGAGTGTTCGCGGACCGCCCTGGACAACCGCGACCGATCGCCGCTCTAGGTCGAGGTCGACGCGTTCCTTCGGACGAACCTCCCCGACGTCCAGCAGACGGTGATCGAAGGAGTCGGACACCTGCTCCACCTTCAACGACCGGACCCCGTCGCCGCCGAGATCACCGAGTTCCTCCTCTCCCACCCCATGTGATCAAGAGGTCGCTGACGAGGGATATCCGTTACCCCCAACGCGACCTGAGTCCGCACCACCAGGTGTTTCGTGCGAGAAAGCACGAAGGGGGAGGCACATGGGCCTCCCTCAGAACGGCGGGCGCATCGCCGCTGCCCGCAACCGGCGATCGTCGTCGTCTCTTCGTTCGAGAAGGAACGCACCCACCGTCCCGGCCAGCGCGGCGAACACAACGACGGAGTAGGTGAGGACGACGATCTGCAGGAGACGCAGCGCTGCGTGCTCCGGGAAGAACGGTTCGCCGGCGAGGGTTGCCAGGGCAGCATCGTCGAGAGCGTCAGCGTAGGAGTCGTAAGAGCCCAGCTCGAACAGGAGCTGGCTGGACGCAAGGACGACCACGATCGTTACCACCCCCAGAGAACCGAGACGACTCGACAGCTTTCGCCCAGCCGTCCGGCTGGACCGGACAGCGGAGCTCAGCACCCGGCCCATCCGAGCGGCCCGCAGAACGCGGAGCGCCCGCACGAAGCGGAGCGCGGGGACAGCGAGGAAGAACACCTGCCACCAGTTGCGCTTCAAAAACGTCGATGTCGAGGGCGCTACGACGAGGCGCAGCAGGAACTCGCCGACAAAGAGTGCCCACAACACCCAGCTCGTTACGGAGAACAGGGTCCCGACGAGGCCTTGGGGGTCGGAGATCGTCTCGGCGAGAACGAGCAGCAAGAAGACGATGCCGGCAGCGGTGATCGGCACGTCCAGGTGATCGGCGATGCGCTCGGCCAGCATCTCGCGCTCGTCGCTATCACGGCCTCGGATCGGTCGACGACCCCGACCGGAACCCGCCGACTTCGCCGCTCCGACATCTCCCTCGGCTGTCACGTTGCAAGGATCGCACGCTCAGCCGCGGTGTGCAGGCATCCCACACCGCGCCGTCCGCTGGGGACGTCCAGTGGACGGCTGTTCGGCATGCGTCGGCCGCAGCTTCTCGAGTGGTCCGTCGACCGACTTTCCACCTAGGGCGACGTGACGAGCGGGGCCGAGGCGATCGGCAGCGGCGACAGCCAACGCACGGTAAATTTTCTGGGGTGGTCGTCTTCAAAGGGGGGAAGGAATGATCGAGGGTGGGAGTCTGCTCGATGGGCTGCCTGACGCGGTGCGCCGTGCGCTCGCGGACCGGCTCCAGCCCCGTTCGCTGGAGGGCGGCGAGGTGCTGATGCGGGAGGGCGACGAGGCCGACGGGCTCTACCTCTTGCAAGCCGGGCGACTGCGGGCTCTTGTAGGCGACGGCGAGGACCGGCGCGTGCTTCGTGACATCGGCCGGGGCGAAGTCGTGGGAGAGGCGGCGCTGCTCACCGACCAGCCACGGTCAGCCACCGTGGTCGCGCTGCGCGACAGCGAGCTGTCTTACCTGTCGATCCAGTCCTTCGAGGAGGTCGTCGCCGAGAATCCCTCGTTCCTTCGGGCGGTGAGCGCGCAGGTGGTCAGGCGCATGCTCGCCACCCAGAGTGGCCCGCTGCCGTCCCGGCCGATCACCACGGCCACCGTCGTACCGCTCCACGCCACACCGCTGGCCAATAACGGCGCGACCGCGCTGGCCGCAGCCATGGCCGCCGGCGCCGGCCGCACGGTGGTGGTTCGTTCGCAGGACCGACCAGCCAGCGACAACGCCCGGTGGGTGCAGGCGCTGGAGTCGGAGAACGATCTGGTCGTGTACCGCGGGGAGGCCGGCGACGACGACGCCACCGTCGCCTTCCTGCGTCAAGCCGACGTCGTGGTATTGGTGGCGGACGCCGACCAGCGCCCCGACCCGACCGCCGCTGAGGCCCTGCTCGCCGCGCACCGGCGGCAGATCGACGTGCCGGTGGAGCTGGTGCTCGTGCACCCGGCCGGTACCGTGGAGCCGCGGGGTACGAGCTACTGGCTGAAGGACCGCGACGTACGCCGACACCACCACGTGCACGCGGGCAGCGACAGCGACGCCGCACGGGTGGCCCGGTTGTTGACAAACCGAGGTATCGGGTTGGTGCTATCCGGCGGCGGCGCTCGGAGCATGGCCGAGATCGGCGTGGTCCAAGCGATGGGCGAACTCGGAATCCCGATCGACGCCGTCGGCGGCACCAGCGCCGGCGCGCTCGTCGCTGGTTCTGTCGCGCGCGGGTGGCCCGTCGAGCAGGTGCGAGCGGTCCTCCACGACGGCATGGTCGCCCAGGGAAGTCCGATCGATCCCACCGTCCCGCTCACCTCGCTGGCCGCTGGCCGGCGCATGACCGAGCGGCTGCGAATGGCGGCCGGCGACGTGGACATCGAGGACCTCTGGCTGCCGTTCTACTGTGTGTCGACGAACCTCTCCCAGAACCGGGCCGAGGTCCACCGCCGGGGCCGGGGCTGGCGGGCCGTTCGGGCGAGCATGTCCATCCCTGGCGTGTTCCCACCGGTGGCCGAGGGCGGCGACGTACTGGTCGACGGCGGACTGATCGACAACATGCCGGTGGGTGAGATGCGCCGAGCCCACGAGGGCATTACCGTGATTGCCGTCGATGTAGGCGTTCAACGGGGCTTGAGCGCCCGCGATCTCCCCGAATCCACGGTGCTCCACGGCTGGCGGCTGATGTTCGATCGGCTCCACCCCGGCCGCCGGTCGCCGCAGGTGGTCGGGATCCTGACGATCCTTGCCCGGCTCACCGAGCTCGGCGGCAGCAGTCGTTCCACTGAGATGCCCGACGTGCTTGTTCGACCAGACGTCGAGCGATTCGCGATGCTCGACTTCGGCCGCTTCGACGAGCTGGTCGAACAGGGCTATCGCGAGGCGCTGGACCGGCTCGGAAAATGGTGGGGCGCTCGTGCGGCCTGAGCGCAACCTCGTCTGGCTGGCCCGGATCGCTCGGGTGCTCACCGCGCCCTTCGTGCGATACGACATTCGCGGCGGCCGCTGCGCCACCGAGCTCAGCGTCGGTGTCATTGCGGTGAACCACCGCAGCATGTTCGACGTGGTCGCCGGGCTGGTCTGCTTGCACCACTTCGGGCACCACCCCAGGCTGCTGATCGAGCGCAAGTACGTGGAGGGTAAGTGGACGGCGCCGTTCGCCCGGGCGATCGGAGCGATCCCAGTCGACCGCGTCACGGGCGGCGGCACGTCGGTGGAGGCAGCGCTGTCCGCGCTGCGCGACGGCATCCCGATCGTCATGCTGCCCGAGGGCAAGCTCCACCACGATCCGCACGACCCGCGGTCCGTGGGTCCGACCCGCACCGGCGTCTCGCGCCTCGCTGTCGGCGCGCAGGTGCCTGTCGTGGCCGCCGCGCTGGGCGGCACCGCCGATGTGATGCCCCCCAACGCCCGCCTGCCGCGCCTGAACCCGTTCCGCCGCAAGCTCGTGATTTGCAACGTCGCAGACGAGCCGATCTGGCTCACCGGCGATGACCACCGGGCCAACACCGACCGGGTCATGGCCGCCGTACAGCGGCTCTTGGTCTTACCGTCGGAGACCTGACGAGCTCGCGGACCAGCACAAGGACGCTGTCAAACCCGCCTCCGCACGCCAGCGATGAGTAATCGTTGCTCTCAGAGACCGGGCGCCTGCGTTGGTATCGAGCGGTTCGGCGTTCTGGGCCCCCGGCAATGCCCCGACACCTACCAACAACTGCTATCCGGTACCACTGAGTGGGAAGCTGCTACGCGTCACGCTCCGGCCGAGCGACCGCCCGTCAAACCGGTCGATAACGCCGGCAGATCAAAACCTGTCAGCGAATTCGTCGAAACGTGCGACATCCTCCAGATCAGCTGTAAACGGTCATCCAATGTCCATCCAACGCTGACCGAAGGGCCGCCCGCCCCGCTGAGGACGACGGTTCGGGGGGCGCCACCCTTGCGTGCCGGTAGCTCGACGGAGGCGGGGCTACCGGCGCTGGGACCGCGTGATCTAGGCGTCAGCGAACATCCGGATGCTCGCCACGTGTACGCCGTCGCGGACCTGAGTCTCGGCGGCCCCGGGCGTGGCGAGTTCCGACTGCAGAATCTCCGTGTCGGGCGCCTCCACCAAGAGGGCGACCGTGGTGCCGTCGCCGGCCGGGTTGCGGAACGGGGTGGCCTTCATACCTCGCGACTCGAAGCAGGCGGGGCGGTCTGCCGAAGCGAACCAGTGGTCGACGTCGTCGACCTCGAGGATGGCGATGAACTGCATGTGCGGTACCTTTCGGCTCTGTCGTGAACCCGGTCCTTCCGGGCAACCCAATGGTGCGCTCTCGCCTCCGTGCGCCACATCGGGGCCGCCCCCATCCGAACCCGGCACCACCCCCATTTGATGGGTCAGCGGTTGAGCCTGGCCGCTCTGGCAGCAGCGAACGCCACGAGCGCAGCGCGTCCGTCGAGGCCCAACTTCACGGCGAGGTTCGAGATGTGGCGCTCGACGGTCTTCGGCGACGCGCGGTACGGTTCCTCGCCCGGCACACGCCACTCGGACACCAACAGGGCCAACGTGGAACGAAGACGTTTCAGCTCCGGATGAGCATCGGGTTCGGCTCGTCGGAAGTATCCCGACAGTGCCTCGAACAAGGCTCGGAACGGCGTCGCCGCCCCGTTCGCGACCGCCCTTCCGAGCAGCACCCTCATCCCACGTGAGCGAGCATGGTCGGCAAGATCGCGTGTGAGACGCGTCTTGCCGATGCCGACCTCGCCCGCCACTGCGACGAGCCCGCCACGACCGACCGCTGCGTCGTCGAGGCACTGCACCAGTTTCGACCACTCGCCATCGCGCCCGACGATCGAGGGACACACGACCTGGGTCACCGCATCAGTATTGCCGACATCCGCAGAGTCGGTCGTTGGCGGCGCTGCTTCGAGCACGTCGATCGCCGCGTACATCTGGCACACGCGACGCGTCTCGCACCGTCGAGCCAGCCGCCGGTGGGCTGTGTGTCGGACAGCGAAAGCGCCATCTCGCCGCTACCGGCGCCTCTTCAGGCGATCGGCAACGGTCCTCGCCGGGATAGCGTTGAGGCGTCGTCGTGAATCGACAGACCCCAGTCCATCGGTAGCGTCGTCGAGTCGACGACGTGGACCTCGGCCCGTCCAGCGAAGGAGTCCGTCAGTGTGAGTGAGAAAAAAGGTGCCGCGACCGTGAGCCAGAAAGCGCAGCCCGGGCCGGTCGCTGAAGCGATTGGTGCTCGCGCCCCGTTCGGGCCGATCGAGTATCTCCCACACGATGACCTGGTCGCTGCGCAGGCGGAAACGCTCGCCACTCCGAAGCGGCGCTACTCGTTCGCAGCGAGGATGCTCTT
>JBBREA010000071.1:0-16678 GCA_038203385.1 Acidimicrobiales bacterium
GGCGCTGTTGTTGGTGCCGACGAAGTCGTAGATGCTCTCGTTCTGCTCGACACACAACGACGCAAACTCCTCTGCCACGTCGACGAGACGTTCGTACTCTTCGTCGTTTTCGGTGGTGGTGTCGATGTCGGTGAAGTACGGGTCGTAGTCGTCGATGCAGTCGATGGGCGGGTCGCTCTCTCCGGTGCCGCGCGGGTCCCACCCGATGATGTCGAAACGCTCGCGCAGCGTCCGAGGGAAGATCTGTGCGGCAAAGAACGCAAAGTCAGAACCGCCGTACCCCGGACCGCCCGGGTTGACCAACAACGAACCGATGCGAGCTTCAGGATCGAGCGCGGCCGACCTGGCGAGGAACAGATCGAACGTCTCGCCGTCTGGATCGGCGTAGTCGACCGGAACCGAAACCGTGGCAACGTCGACCTCTGCATCGAACTCTTCCCACTCCACCGGGCCTGGGTCGAACGGCATGGGCTCACCGGGTTCGGTGGTCGCAGGCGAGGCGTCGGTCGTTCCCGGCGACTCCACAGGCGAAGCAGTGTTGTCGGTGCCTGTGTCGGCGACGTCAAGCGATTCGGCGATGGTGGTGGGAACCCGAGGCTCGGCGGTGACGCCGCTGTCTGCTCCAGAGCATGAGGCGGCGATCCAGGTGGCGAGGGCGACGCCCCCAATCATTCGGCTGCCAATCATTCGGCTGCCAATCATTCGGCTGGTCGGGCGTCTGGGGGTACGGCGCCCGAGGGCGCGCTGAGATCGTCCGCTCACCCCGCCAGGCTACGTGACCCAAACTCGGCCGCAGCGTCGCGACCTCAAGCGCCATTCACCACGAAGCGCGACGGGGCTTCATGTGGCCTTAGCCTTGGGACCATCCGAATGCCACCACACACCATGCGGCCGCGGGATCACGATGCGGTCAGAAACGCCCGGGTAGAGCGCGACACGCTGCGTCGAGTGTGGGTGTTCGCCCGTCCGTACCGCGGCACGATTGCCGTGTTCCTCGTTGCGATCGTGATCGCAGCACTGCTCGCCGTCGTGCCACCGCTCGTGGTTCGGTCAATCCTCGACACCGCGATTCCCGACGGCAACCGGGCGATGATCAACTGGCTGGCAGCCCTCGCAGTGGCCGCCGCACTCGGTGACGCGGCGTTGCAGATCGTGCAACGTTGGGCCAGCGCCCGCGTCGGCGAAGGTCTCATCGCCGACCTGCGCCGCGCCCTGTTCGAGAAGGTGCAGCGGCTCCCGATCGCCTTCTTCACCCGCACCCCAACCGGTGCCATCACCAGTCGCCTCACCACCGACGTCGTCGGAGCACAATCGGCCGTCACGTCCACCCTCGGCAGCGTGGTGAGCAACGTCATCGTGCTCATCACAACCCTGGCAACGATGCTCGTGCTCGAGTGGCGGCTCACGCTGATGGCGCTGATCGTGCTGCCCCTCTTCGTGCTGCCTGCGCAGGGCGTCGGGCGCCGACTGCAGGTGATATCGCGCGAACAGATGCAACACAACGCGGCGATGAACACCCAAATGACCGAACGGTTCAATGTGGCTGGCGCTTCCCTTGTGAAGCTGTTCGGTTCACTCAGCAGGGAAAGCGCCCAGTTCGGGCGCCGCGCCAACGCCGTTCGCGACGCCGGTATTCGCCAGGCGATGCTGGGTCGAGTCTTCTTCGTGGCCCTCGCGCTCGTGGCCGCGGTGGGCACGGCCGTGATCTACGGCATCGGTGCGCACCTCGTGGTGAATGACGACATCACCAGTGGCACGCTGGTCGCACTGGCTGCGCTGGTGACCCGTGTGTACCAACCCCTCACCGGCCTCACCAACGCCCGCGTCGACCTGATGACGTCGTTGGTGTCGTTCGAGCGGGTGTTCGAAGTGCTCGATGCCAACGAGTCGATCTCGGAACGACACGACGCCGTGGACCTCGTGGATCCCAAGGGCGTCATCGAGTTCCGCAATGTCACGTTCCGGTACCCCCCCGCCGACGAATCGTCGATTGCGTCGATGGAAACACAGCCCATCCCGGAGGCGGACCCCGACCGCAACATCCTCGACGGCCTCACCTTGCGCATCAGCGCCGGCGAGACCTTGGCGCTGGTGGGCGCATCCGGGGCAGGCAAGAGCACGCTGGCTTCTCTGGTGCCCCGCCTCTACGACGTGACCGAGGGCGCTGTCGTGATCGACGGCACCGACGTTCGAAACCTCACACTGACATCACTGCGCCAGGCGATCGGCGTGGTCCCCCAGGACCCGCATCTCTTCCACGAGTCGATCGGCGACAACCTGCGGTACGCCCGACCCGACGCAACCGACAAGCAACTCGTCGCCGCATGTACCGCAGCTCGCATCATCGACACCATCGAGGCGTTGCCCGATGGTTTCAACACCGTCGTGGGTGAGCGCGGCTACCGATTGAGTGGCGGCGAGAAGCAGCGCATCGCCATCGCCCGGCTGTTGCTGAAAGATCCGGCGATCGTCATTCTCGACGAGGCCACCAGCCATCTCGACAACGACAACGAGTCACACGTGCAGGCGTCGATCGAGCAGGCGTTGAGTGGCCGCACCGCGATCGTCATCGCCCACCGCCTGTCGACGGTTCGCTCAGCGGATCGCATTGCTGTGCTGCACGAGGGTCGCATCGTCGAAGAAGGCACCCACGAGGAATTGGCACAGAGCAACGGCGCCTACGCAGCTCAACTGCGCGCTGGCAACCTGCTGCAACTGACCTGACCCCCGGTCACTGACGTAGCTGACTGTAGGTATCGATCAGACAGGCTCTGCTGGATTCTGTGTCGAGAACCAAAGGGAGTGGTTTGTGTCTGACACAAACCACTCCCTTCAGCGACTTGTCACCGGCTGGTCACTCGGTGACGGCGTCCTTCGCGTCTGACTCAGCGTTGGCAACTGTGTCTGTGGCGACAGCGGCGGCGTCCATGGCAGCGTCGTCGACTTCGTCAGGCATGTAAGGATTCTCGGCTGGCGCCGTTTCGTCGGCTTCGACAACTGTCGCGACTTCCGTTGCTGCGGCATCTTTCTTGCCGGGGATGATCGACTCGACTTTGTCGGAAACCTTCTCGAACGTGTCCTTCACCTTTGGAGGCATCTTCTCGCCGGCCTTGTCGACGAGAACGTCGACTTGGTCTTTGACTGCTCCAGCCTTCTCTTTGATGGCGTCCATCGAGCTCGCGCCCTTACCGGCCGCTGCATCGCCCGTGGTGGTGGCTGCGTCTTTCGAGCCGCCAAACATGCCCTTGATCTTGTCAATGAATCCGGCCATTTGAGGGCCTCCCGTTCGTCTTCTGAGGAATTGGTTCCGTCGCGAGCTGCGCCCACGATCAGACGAGCAGTCTAGCTGAGGCCTACAACCGGTGGCCCGATGGCCACCGACCGTCAACCGACAACCCGTGGCCCGATGGCCACCGACCGTCAACCGAACGATCGCTGGGGGACGACCTACACCACACCCGACCCCGCCAAACGGACCGATCACACTTCGATGACACTTCGATGACACATCGAAACGCGTCGATGACGCGTCGATTACGCGTCGGGCAGAACGGCCTGTGCGGCACCTTGCCCGTGGGCGTCGAGGTCGTACCCGATCTGGCAGAAGCCGTGATTGCAGTACCCGCCCGGATGCTTGTGCAGGTAGCCCTGGTGCTCTTCCTCGGCGTAGTAGAACACCCCGTCACCCGCTTGGTCGGCCAGTGCGATCTGCGTCGTTATCTCCCCGAACCCAGCGGCGCTCAACGCCTCCTGGTATCGGACACTCGAGCTTTCGACGGCGTCGAGTTGGGCGGGGGTGGTGGCGAACACCGCCGACCGGTACTGCGTTCCGACATCTCCGCCCTGACGGTTGAGCGTGGTGGGATCGTGGTTTTCCCAGAACGCCTTCATGAGCTGATCGACGCTGACCACCGACGGGTCGAACACCACCATCACCGTCTCGGTGTGCCCGGTCTGCGCAGTACACGTTTCGGGATATGTGGGGTGCTTCGTCCACCCGCCCATGTAGCCAACGGCGGTGGTGTACACGCCTTCCGTTCGCCAATAGATGCGCTCGCTCCCCCAGAAGCAACCCATGGCAACGTAGAGCGTTTCGGTGTTCTCGGGGAATGGGCCGATGATCGGCGTGCCGAGTACGACGTGTCGGTTCGTGACCACCATGGGAGTGTCGCGACCGGGCAATGCGTCAGCGGGATCGACCATCTGAGTTTTGCGTTGGAAGAACATGGTTTCAGCGTAGAGACCCGCCACAACCTCCGCTCGCTCAACCCGCCCAACATTCAGAAAACGAGTCCAGCGTGGCGCGTCCGCCCGCCCGGGCGAGCAAGAACGCGACGCCAGGCGGTTAGGAGCCGAGCGGGTAAGCGAGGCCTTGCCGAGGCATACCCGATCCTGAAGGCCTGGGCTCCGCCCAACGATTTGGTCTGCCTGATCCCCGCGAGCGCACACGGCTGCTGGCTTGGCGACGCAAATTGATACGGGGGGACATGAGCGGAATGACGAGTGGATTCAATGGGAGCGCAGCGACCTATCCGCTCATTCCGTCAGGGGAGGAGCATGGTTGTCAGGCGTTTGGCGGTGACCGTGAGACCTATGGCTGCCAGCGCGACCAACACGGCGACGTGGCCGAGATACGGCCACGCAAACTGGCCTTGGGTGACGCCGCGCACCAGCGCGACGCCGTGATAGAGCGGGCTGAGCTGCAACAGCCATCCCCATTCGCCATAGCTCGAAACGGGGTAGAACGTGGCCGAGAAGAGGAACAGCGGCAAGGTGATCGTCGGCACATACTCGAAGTCGGACCACGACCGCATGAACGTGGTGGCCATCATTCCCACCGCACTGAACGAAAACGAGATGAGCACGCAGATCGGCACCGAGAGCAACGCCCACCACGACGGCGCCATGCCCAACGCCGCCATCGTGACCAAGAACGCGGCCGAGTAGATCGACCCGCGAATGGTGGCATAACCGATCTCACCGAGCGCCACGTCACCAACCGTCAACGGCGTGGCGAGCATGGCGTCGTAGGTCCGCTCGTACTTCAACTTGAAGAAGATGTTCATGGTCGACTCGAAGATCGCACCATTCATCGCCGAGGCCGCCATGAGCGCCGGCGCCACGAACACGGCGTACTCGATGACCCGATCACCGTCGATCACGTCACCGATCAGCGCGCCGAACCCGACACGAATCGACAACAGATAGAACAGCGGCTCGAAGAAACCAGACACCAAAATCGTCCAACCGCCCGACTTGATCAGCATCTGCTGTCGCTCGAGCATTCGCTGCGGGCGGCGAGCCTCCAACAACGCCGGCGGCACGATGCGCAGTGGCAGCGACGCCACGTTCACAGATCGGGGGTTCACCGAGCGGACAGTCATTTCGCCAACCGCCTGGCGAACGTCGACTGGATGATGAACATGCCAGCCAGCGTGAAGGCCAGCAGCACCGCCACGTGAACGACCGCGTCAGAAATTTCGAGCCGGTGGTGCACAGCACTGCGGCACAACTCCACCCCATGCCACAGTGGCGTGAGCTTGGCGATCGTTTGCAACCATCTGGGCAGCTCGTCGATGGGATAGAAGGCGCCACCGAACAGGAACAGCGGCGTGATACCGAAGCGCATGATCGAGGGGAACGAGTTGTCGGTCTCGCGCGTCGACGACCACGCCGCAATGGGCGTAGCGAACGCAACCCCGGTGAGCACACCGACCGGTATGGCCAACAACAGCCCCCAGGATCGGGTGCTGGGGAACAGCGCAAGAACCGCCGCTACACCACACACCGCGATGCCAGCTCGAGTGGCTTGCCACAGCACGAGCCCACGGGTGATGTTGCCGGCCGTGAGCGGAGCAGCGGCCTGCGCATGGAACGAGCGGGTCCACCTGAAGCCGCCCACCACCGGCCACATCGCCTCACCGGAACACACCATCATCGCCGTGGTGGCCAACAGGGCTGGCGCGAGGAACTGGAAGTAGCTCAACCCGTCGAGCAGTTGCGACGCGTCGGCTCCTTTGTCGACGAGTGCGCCGACGCCCAGCCCCATGCCCAGCAGGTACATGAACGGCTGCACGAAGGCGCCCATGGCGTGCGATTTCCAGATGGTGCGGTAGAGCGTGAAGTGGCTCTCCCACACACGCAGAGCCGGCGGCGTACCCCACGGAAGAGCGATGCGGCCAGCCATCAATCGACCAGCGTGCGTCCGGTGAGACGCAGGAACACGTCTTCGAGCGAACTGCGCCGCACCAACGCAGATTCAGGGGCTGACCCGCGCCGATGCACTTCGTTGAGTGCGTCTTCGCCGTCGTCGGCGTAGATGAGTACACGGTCGGGCAAGACCTCTTGCCGGCTACCGATACCGTCGACCCCGACCGCCTGTGCTTCATTTGTCCCTGCCGGGTAACGCAATTCCAACACTTCTCGAGACGAGTGCTCGCGAATGAGTTCCCGTGGCGAACCCATTGCAACGATCTCACCTCGGTCCATGACCACCAGCCGGTCACACAGCTGCTCGGCTTCATCCATGTAGTGCGTGGTGAGCACGAGAGTGACGCCCCGTTGCTTCAACCGGTACAACCGGTCCCACAACACGTGGCGCGCCTGCGGGTCGAGACCTGTGGTCGGCTCGTCGAGCAGCAGCAGGTCTGGCTCGTTGATGAGCGAACGGGCGATGGTGACACGCCGCTTCATTCCGCCCGACAGCGGTTCGATCAAACTCTTTGCCCGATCGCTGAGCTGCACGAACTCGAGCAGTTCGGCGGTGCGCCGCTTGCATTCAGCACGTGGCAGGTCGAAGTAGCGACCGTAGATGATGAGGTTGTTTTCAACGCTGAGCTGCTCGTCGAGCTGATCTTGCTGTGGCACCACGCCCATCCGTGATCGAATCTCTTTGCCGTGCGTGGCGGCCTCGAGACCGAAGATCGACAGGCTGCCCTCACTGGCCGGCGACACGCAACCGATCATTCGCATGGTCGAAGACTTCCCGGCACCGTTTGGGCCGAGAAAGCCGAACGACTCGCCCGGATACACGTCGACGTCGATGCCATTCACCGCGACGAACTCACCGAACCGCTTCACCAGATTTCGCGCTGAGATGAGTGGTTGACCCGCCTGTGACATGCCGCCGAAACGCTACTCGCCAAGGCCTTCAGCAACAGGAGTGGTTTGTGTCAGACACAAACCACTCCATGTTCTCGTTCGCTTGACCGAGCGCTGACCTGTCCTCCGTAGGATCACGCAATGCTTGTCGTGATCCGCTCCTATCGCCCCGACGACTTGGCGGCGGTGCACGCCATCAACCAGGCCGAGGTGCCGGCGGTCGGCGAAGTGACGGCGGAGGCGCTCGCCCAGATCGCCAGCCAATCCTGCGTCGCTCTCACCGCGGAGGTGACCGGAGGCGACGATGATGACGATGCTGCTGCCGGTGAGGCTCCAGTGATCGCCGGGTTCACCTTCGTTCTGCCACCTCGGGTGGACTACGGCTCCCCCAACTACGCATGGTTCGGTGAGCGGTACGACGAGTTCATCTACCTCGACAGAGTCGCCGTTGCCCCCAAGTTCCAGCGACGCGGCATCGGCCGGTTGATCTACGAAGAGGTGCAGCGGCGCGGTGCGGAAGAGTGGCCAACAGCACGAGTGTTGGCGCTCGAAGTCAACTTGGCGCCACGCAACGACTCGTCGCTGGCGTTCCACAGATCGCTCGGATTCGTCGAGGTCGGCCAGCGCGAAGGCAGCGACAGCAAGGTCGTCAGCATGCTCATCAAACCCCTCCCCTGACCCGTGCCGATCGGCCTCGGTGGAAGTATCCTCTAGTGCTGCTAGGTTTTGCTCGCTCTCAACGAGACGAGGATCTAGCCCCCATCGTCTAGGGGCCTAGGACACCACCCTTTCAAGGTGGCGACACGGGTTCGAATCCCGTTGGGGGTACGAAAGTAAGAATTGGTAGTGGAAATCTCTAGGTCCCGTGGTGAAGTCTGGAGTTCACGCCGGCCTGTCAAGCCGGAGGTCGCGGGTTCAAGTCCCGTCGGGACCGCTACAGAACATCGAAAGGTGATCTGTTGCCAGGCGTCGAAAGACGCACTGACGAATAACACGAAGATGGAACGGTTCGCTGTTCCACACGGTCGAGTAGCTCAGTCGGCAGAGCACACGCCTGAAAAGCGTGGGGTCCGGGGATCGACGCCCCGCTCGACCACCTCGAAAGCCCCTGGTAGATTGCAGGATTTACCAGGGGCTTCGACGTGTTCGGGAGCAAGCTTGGCGGAATTGTCCGTTATCTGTCCGCATGGCCTTCGTCCGCACGGCCTGTCCGAGGGTTCCAGGCCCATCGTCACGCCCTCGAACTTCACTCATGTTGTGCCTGTTGCCGACCGGCGCCAGAGCCAGCGAGCGCGGGTAGGCGACTGCACCCGATGCACGGATAGTTGCCCATATCCGTGGACACCTGGGACTGACCGCAGCCCGATCACCGTCGGCGACAGCTGAGTACCCACCCGATCCCATCCGTGAGGACATCCGCAACCCCGATTGGGGTCACCCCTCGGCGCCGCGGCGCAGTGATTATGCGCCGGCCGACCGCGGGTCGGACCTCCAACAGTTCGCCGGATACCGCTCGGTCGCCCAGCCATTGTTGACGGGCGAAGTGTGCGGTCGTGAGACGGCTGTCGGAAGGTGGTGATTCGACGATTTCTCGGTGGCGGTATTGGGCTCAGCGGTCTGTCTGGTGGCGCCGGATCGTGATGGGGCTTATCGGCAGCGCGAAGACGGGGGGTGCTGCGGGCGCCGGTTCTCGTTGTGGTTCGGATGATTGTCGAAGTTTCTTCAACGGAATGGTCGTCTCATGCGTGTGTACAGGTATGAGCAGACATAACGGGCATGGAAGGGGGACTCTCTCGGCGGTGTTGACGGTCGAGGCGGTGTCGTCGGGCCTGATTGAATCTGTGGGAGTGGCCGACGCGTCGCCCGTGTGGGACTTCGATGCTGTCTATCGACGCGAGTATCCGGGTTTGATCGCTGTGGCCGCTGCGCTCACTGGGGATCGTGACGAGGCCCAGGACCTGGTCCAGGACGCGATGGTGAAGGCCTTCATCCGGTGGGATCACGTGTGCCATCTGGATCGGCCTGGCGCCTGGTGTCATCACGTGTTGGTCAACGCGTGCCGATCGCGGTTGCGGCGGCGGGCGACCGAGTGGCGGTATCTGTCTCGGTTGCGACGGGGTGAGCCGACCTCTCCGGAGCCGTCGGCTGACACGGTGGCGTTCTGGACGGTGGTTCGCACGTTGCCGAGTCGGCCTCGGGCGGTTGTGGCGTTGTACTTCGGGGCGGACTTGTCAAGCGTCCAGGTCGCCGAGGTGCTCGGTGTGCCGGAAGGAACCGTTCGCTCCGATCTTGCAGTTGCACGACGTCTGGTGATGAACGCATTCGGGGAGGGTTCCAATGGATGACCACAGCAACTCACAGGTCGACGTCTTGGACGACGAGTTCGAACGTCTGGGCCGCCTGGCGGGAGCGGAGCTACGCCAGCCTGCGCCTGCTGACGGTGCAGGGACCGTTCTGCGGTCGGTGCACCGTCGCCGGGCGACGGTCGCCACGGTCGGTGCGGGGGTCACCATCGCGGTTGTCGTGACCGGGCTCTTCGTCGCCAACGCACGGACCCCAGACGAGCCCGCCCCGATCGCGACTGTGCCATCCAACCCGGTCCCGGAGGTCTCGACGATCGCACCCTTCGTGGGCACCTGGGTGTCGACCGACACAGACGGCTGGTCTCAGACCATGGAGATCGTCGGCTCCGGCGGGGATGAGTACGAGGTGGTCGTGCGCGACGACCTCGCTACGGCTGCGTGTGGGGGGGCGGCGTCCACCATGACCGGCACCGGTCTCCTCGAGACCGACGAGAGGCTGGTCATCGCTCAGCCGGAGCTGACCTGCGACGACGGAACGACGCCTTCGATCGGGTCGCCTCCACAGGCGGAGCTCGCCGACCTCACCTTCGACCGCGACTCGGTTGCGGACGAACTGACCGACAGGTTCGGGGTCGTGTGGCAGCGCGAGGGCTCGAGCGTCGACCTGGACGAGCCGGCGACAGCACCGCCGACGTCGGGTGGGATGTGGCCGCAGGCCACCCTCGACGAGGTGCGCGCCGCCCAGGAGCTGGCCGACGCCGGCGACCCCGACTACACGTGGCAGATCGGTGCGCAACTGACGGAGGACGACCCGTGGGGGCACCACGACGAACTCGAGCTCGTCGACCGGTTCATCCGTGAGGTGCTGGGCTGGGACGCCTACATGTTCAATAACGCGGAGGGCTTTGACGGCGACGGTTGGGTCGGTGGCGCCTGGACCGACCAACGGTTCCTCCGGTGTGCGCCGGGGCGCACGAACCCGCTCTACCCACCCCAGCCTGGCTCGGAACAGCCCGGCGAGTCGTGTGCGCCGACGCTCGACGACTTCAACTATGAGTCGGTGAGCCTCGATCTTGCCCAGCTCGACCGCCAAGGCCTCGACGGGATCTGGGTGGTGAACCGGTGGAAGATGACGGCACCGTTCGCGCAAGTCGATCCAGCGGTTGTCGAGGCACAGGCCAGGGAACGCCTGGAGGAGTTCCTTACCGCCCGCATCGCCGGCAACGGCGCCGAGGGGTATGTGGAGGTCTCCTCCGACTTCGACGTACCGCTCCTGTACGCCACCACGTCGGGTGCCCCGTACGAGCGATACGAGATCGAGCGCGTGGACGGGCCGTGGTGGCCCTACGGATTCATGACCTTCTCGATCCGGTTGTTCGCAGACGCCGATGCAACCGTGGTCGAGCAGGCGATCGACTGGCAGCCGGGAGAGGGGTTGTGGCTGGATGTCACCACGACGACGGAGAACGGCCAGCCGGTCGTCCTGTCCTACACCTCCTCCGACGGTGAGGTGTCCCTTTCGGCGCCGAGCACATGGGACACGTGGTTGCCCGGGGTGGGCCCTCAGGCGAACGTGTGGTTCGGGCTCCTGTCGGTGGACCACGAGAGCCACGAAGTCATCGGATTGGTCGACCCGGTCGCTTACGACGCATACTGCGCAGCCAACGGCGGGTCCCCGCTGCTCTCGGCGCCGGCCGATGCGGCTGCAATTGCACAGCAGCTCATGGCAGATCCCAACTTCGAGACGACAGCGCCGGTAGCCGCGCAGGTCGGTGGCGTTGAGGCCGTTTCGATCGACGTCGCCCTGGCTCCCGGCGGCAGGCCCTGCACAACGCTCGGCGGGATCGTGATCAGCCGCTGGATCCACTCGCTGGCGTTATCACCGTCAACGACTACCGAGCCCGATCCGGGGTTGCGCCTCCGTCTTTACCTCGTCGACCTCCCGCAGGGCATGTCGGTGCAGACCCTGGCGATCACGGTCGTGGCGCCCGCCGACAGCTTCGAGGAGTTCATCGCCGAGACCGCACCGATCATCGAGTCGATCGAGTTCCACCCCGGCTGACGGCAACACGACAGCCCCGCTGAATCGACAACAACAAAGGAGGGTGACATGATCGCCAGGACTGCAAACGTCAGCGTTGTGACGCTGGTGCTCGTGCTCGCGGCCGCCTGCGGGTCTGACCCGGACCTGGCATCAACCACGTCCACCACATCGGCTACCTCGACGCCGGGACGCATCGAAACAACCGCCTCGGCCGAATCGACGATGGCCCCGCCTGCACCGACGGAACCCACCGTGCAGGCAGTGGACTTCCCGATCGCGAGGTTTGCCGCGATCAGCGATGATCCGGTGACCGAGGAGTTGGCGGCCAAGTTCCAGGTGGCCCTGGCCTTGAACGATGTGGCCGACGGGGGCGGGATGTCGGCCACGGTGATGACTGCGGAGGGCACCTGGAGTGGGACGACGGGCAAGGCCGACGGGGTCCGAGACCTACAGGTCGACGACCAGTTCACGATCGCGAGCATCACCAAGTCGGTGGTTGCAGCGCAGGTGATGCTGATGGTCGAGGCCGGAGAACTGGGTCTCGACGACCTGGTCGCCGATCACCTTCCTGAGGACATCCAGTTCGACACGAACGGGGTGACCATCCGCCAATTGCTCGGCCACCGCAGCGGCCTCCCGGACTACGGCGGGCTGGGTCCCTTAGCGGACGAACTGATCGACCCTCAGCGGGTGTGGACGCCGACCGAGGTACTGGCGCTGGTGCCAACCGAGCGAACTGCTCCAGGTAGCACCTTCGCCTACGCGGAGACCAACTACCTGTTGCTCAAACTGGTGATCGAGCACCGGCGGGGGCGCCCACTCGCCGATGTGCTTCGGGATGGTGCCCTCGCCATCGACGGGTTGGATCGTCTGGTCGTCCAACCGGATGAGAGCCCGACCGAGCCCATGGCCATGCCTGCGGGCGCATCGAATGCGGATCTCGAGACCATCGGCGGCTACCTGCCATCGCTCGCCATTACAACCGCGTACCAGGCCTCGGGAGGGATCGCATCGGACGCTGTTTCGCTGGCGCGGTGGTGGAGGGCGTTGTGCGCGGGTGAGATCGTCTCCCAATCGTCTCTCACGGAGATGTCGACGTTTACGCCGGCGGAAAACATCGGCGGATACGGATTCGGCGCGTACAACCCTGCCCAGGGGTACGGCCCAGCTTTCGGGCACACCGGACATTGGAACGGCTACACGTCGTGGGGCGCGTGCCTGCCCGAGGACGAAGCGGTGATCGTCGTTCTCACCAACCACGAAGTTGACGACGGCCGCTGGGCCTACTCCCACGGTTTGGCTCGTCCGCTCGTCGAAGCCCTTCGCTCAAGCTGAGCGCGAACGCCTGCACGACCTGCGCTCGTCCGCGGCGGGATGCCGCCCCTGCCGCGCTCTCCACCCTCGCTCGATCGCTCTCGCGCGATGCCATCGACACCGCCTCTCAGATCGGAATCAACCACTGACTCAGAATTCAGTCTCGACAGGCGAGTGCCGACGCCACACTTCAATCGACTCGCACAGGCTTCCCTGTTGCGGATCCATGCTCGAGGGCACCACATAACAGCGATCGATAACCCGTTCCCGACGCAGGATCGACCCGCCCAGTCCGGCCCTTATGCCGTGCTCCATATTCGCGGCGCCGCGACGACCTCAGACCCGTCCTGGATCCGGCAGGTTGTGCGCGGCAGTCCAGCACATAGCGACGCCCGTCGGGCCGAGCGGGACCACCTCCGGGCACCGTGTCACGGACAGTCGCAGAAATCCATGACAGTCCTCCTCGTCGGTGCTGTCAGGTCGTCCGTGCATCATCGTGGATCGTCGAATCCCGCGTCGCGGAGCTGGTTGGCGAAGCTGCGGGTGATGTCGCGCAGCCGTCGCCGGGCGTCGGCGAGTTCGATGGTGTCGGGCCAGCCCATCAGATCTGCCCTGGCGGCCGTCACTGCGTCACACGCGTAGTAGGCCATCAGCCCGTAGAGGTAGAGCTGCTGCGACTCGACCACGATCGGGGCCATGCCGCCGTTCGGGTCGAATGGATCGGTGCGCTGCATCCGCTCGAGCAGGCCCGCGCTGACCGCATACCAGGTGCCGTGACTCGTCGCGGACAGCAAGCCCCACAGTATCGGGTCCAGCCCGTCGCCGTCGTTGCCGAACGCGACCTGCGAAAAGCTCTCGGCCGGGTGGGGAAGCGTTTCGCCGCCAACCGCTGGCTTTCCGTTCGAGGTGCCGGTGATCGCCCAGCCGTGCCGGGCGGTGTAGGCGTGGCACGCTGCGCGGGTTCGCTCCTTGGCGTCGGCGGCGTCGGGAACCTCGCGCAGACGGCCCTGCTGGTTCGCTGACTCAAGGCGGTAGGCGATGCTGCGCCGGATTCTGGTGTCGACGCCTATGGAGCGCTCGAGCAGCCAGCGGGCGATCGGTGCGGTCTCCATGATCGCGCGCACAGATGGGAGATACGCGAACCGCGGTCCGACCTGGCTGTTGGCGAGGATGGCGGCTATCGCGGCCAGGTGCTCGGCACTCACGTAGGCGAGCATCGTGCCGTAGTTGTGAGCGTTGCGTGCCGGCTCGCTCCACTCCGGAGTACCCCAGCGCTGCTGAGCCGCGAGTTCGCGCGTTGCGGTGGACGTTGCGGCCGGGAGGTGACCGTGACCGTCGGGGTGACGCGACATGGCGACGGCGTAGTCGGACAAGGCGCTCGTGAACGGACGCAACATGTCACGGAACTCGTCGTTGTCAATGGTGCGCGTCGGGCCGACCACGATGATCAGCCTACGGAGGGGGTGTAGCCGGACAGTCTGTGGCCTATCGACCGTACTCAGGGCCGCTGTACCGGTGGTACGACAAGCCCGGCAACGGACTCTGTGTCGCGGGGCGTGTTATCGCAGCGAGCCTACGGACGAAGTTCCGGCCAGCGTTGGGGTGGTCCCAACGGGTTGAGCGAATCGCAACGCGTACCGACTGGCGGCGGTAGTGATCGCTGGTGCTCTGAGCGAGGGCGGCGATCACTTCGTGGTCGTGGCCGTTGAGAGCGGTCGCGACGGCGGGTGGAAGTTGGGGTCGGACTCGCTCCCACCAGTCGGCCGCTGCTCGGGTGCGGCGGTCGTCAGCGCGACCGGCTTGGCGGGCTGGCGCGCCCGCCTTCCAGTCGGCGCGGATGCTGTGGGCGGAGCGTTGACCGTCACCCGTCCGGGTGATCGCGTCGGCGAACGCCTGCGTCGCGGTGCGATCGCCGAGGTCGAGTTCGGCGTGGTCGTGGCCGTCGGTGATGACGTGTGCCGTGTTGTGGCATCGACCTCGGGTCATACCGACGTAGACGGCAGCGCTCGACGTGCGCGGCGTGACGACGACGTGGCCGGTGTCGGTGGTGCGGCCCTGGGCGCCAGCAATCGTGTTGGCGTAGGCCAGCACCACGTCGGCGGTGACGTACGCGCGAGTGAGGGTCACAGTGGCCCGGCGGGTCAGGCTGACCGCCTGGATCTCGCCGTTGGCGGAGCGTCCGGTGATGCGCCACACGTCGCGGTTGAGGACTCGGGTGCGGTCGCTCGTGGCGAGTTCGCGGGTGTTGCGGCGGGTCTGGATCACGTCGCCGACGTGGAGCGGGTTGCCGTCGCCGCAGGCGTCGGTGACGCGTTCGCCGAGCCGATCGTCTACGCGCAGCAGCTCCTGGCAGCGGCCGGACAGTGCTGCCGCGGCAGCTTCGGTTTCGACGACGATCACGCTGTCGAGGCCGTCGACGTTGTCGGCGAACCAGGCGTCACATACCGACACGGTGGCCTGCGTGGCGAGCGTTCCGACGATCCGCCCACGCTGCTCGTACTCGGCTGCGACCTTGGGATCGTGAGCCCGGAGTCGCTTCGATGCCGTTCGCTCCCACTCCTCCCGGAAGCGGCGCACGGCGACGAGTTCGACCGCGCTCGGCTTGGCGGCTAAGTCGCGTAGCAGACCCCCCGCTTCGGGCGAGCCCATCTGGGCGTAGTCGCCGAGCAACGCCACGCGGGTGTTGTGGGCGCTCGCGACTCGGACGAGTTGGTCGAGCGTCAGGGTCGGCACCATCGATGCTTCGTCGACGATCACCAAGCCACCGCGAGGCAGGACGACCTGGCCGATGCGCCATGAGGCGATCGTGTGGGCAGGCAGGCCGGTTTCGTTCGTGACCACCCGGCCCGCCGCGGCCGACAACGCGAGCACGGTCACCTCGCGGTCGGCGGCCGCCCACGAGTCGGCGACGGAGCGCAGCATCGTCGTCTTGCCGGCGCCGGCCGGGCCGACCACAGTCTGCACCTGGCGGTCGCCGGCGCACAGTGCGCGCACGGCGGCGGCCTGGTCGTCGCCGAGTTCGGCCGCAGGCTTGGCCGGGACCACAACGGTCGTGGTGCTGCCGGCGGCGGTCAGCACCCTGTGCTCGGCGTCGAGGATCGTCGTCGAGGTGAGCTTGGAGGCGTCGTGGTCGGCGTACTCGACGTCATCGTCGCGCTCGAGCGGGACACAGAGTTGGGCGATCCGCTCCGTCTCGACCTCGATCGCTTCGAGCGTCGGTTCGGCGATCAGGTCGGCGACCTCATGGGCGATGTGAGCGCGCGTCCACCACGAACGCTGCTGATGTAGGCGGTCGAACACCGCGCCGGCCAACTCGTCGCTCGCCGATGGGATGCGACCTCCATCCGCCGCCGTCCGCTCGGCCGTCGTTTCTCTCGCGACGGCGCCGTCCACATCTGCCAGCTCGGCACCGCTGCACTCGGCGCGCCATCGGCTGTGCAGATCGAAGACGCCTCCGGCCTTGGGGCTGCGCGACCGCAGCGTCGCCTGCTGGTGAAGCTCGGCCCGTTCGGCAGTGGTCGGGCTGCGGCCATGGACGTCACGCCACTGCGCTTCGAGGCGGTCGTAGGTGGCGAGCACATCGGCGCGGCGCGTCGAGAAGCGGGCGATCAGAGCGGCGGGAATGCCGGCGATCTCGCGCATCGGAACGCGCCTGTTCGGCGTCTCCCAGACCACACCGAGGCGTTCGGTCAGGAGCCGTTCGAGGTGCGCGCCGGCCGCGTGAGCGTGTCGGTAGATCGCCTTGGAGTCGAGCGTGCGCCACTTCCCGTCGACCCCGCGGACCCGATTCAAGATCGCGCAGTGCGAGTGCAGTTGCGGATCGCCGACACGCTCGCCGGGGGTTGTCGAGCGCGCCGTGCGATGACGGAACTGGGCGATGACGAACCCGTCCCCGTGCACCTTGCGCACCCCGCCC